>CAYWWC010000122.1:5268-11606 GCA_964461615.1 uncultured Anaerolineae bacterium | reverse complement strand
TTGTGTCTGACCAATGGAGAGGCAGACTCGGGTTCCTCTCCGACAGACTGCTAGCAGGGTCGGCTGGACGCATTATTAGCACACGCATCCCGCCCTGCCCCCCCCGAGACCGCCGCCCACCGCAGAGTGTGTTTGCTATTGCCCACTGGTGGGCAGCACGGATCGAATGGCTGCCGCCAGGTTGATCAGGGGCATGCTCTGCAACCATATACGTCCTGGGCCGGTTAGCCGGGCCAGGAACAGCCCCTCGCCGCCAAAGAGTATGTTTTTCATGCCCTTGACGAGAGTGTTGCAGAATTCAATTTCTTCGTCACAAGGTTGAAGTTTCTTGGGCTTTCGTTTAACTTTCCTGATGCTGGCATCAAGGAAATCGCTTGTGAATACAGAAAATGACAATTATGCAACACTCTCTTGACCCGCGCCAGGTCATATTTTACCGTCGGCTCGAATATGGCAATGTGTCCGGGGTCAATTTGCATCATTTGCCCGGCCTGCAATTCATATTCGCGCACCTCGCCGCTGATTTCCAAAAAGGCAATGCCTGGCCCGCTGACTTTTTGCAGGATAAAGCCTTCGCCGCCAAAGAGGCCACTGCCGAGTTTTTTGCGAAAGTGCATCTCTAATTTGACTGATTCTTGGGCGCACATAAAGGCGTCCTTTTGACAGATTAGCGACTCGCCAGCCGCCAGCTCGCGAGGGATGATGCTGCCCGGCGCTTCGGGCGTGAACGTAATCATGGCCTCCCCGCTGTTGCAACTGTAGGTGGTCATGAAAAAGGACTCGCCCGCCAGTCGCCGCCCCAGGCCCTTGAGGACGCCGCCTTTGGAGCTGGTTTCCATGGACACGTCGCCCCTCATCCAGGCCATACCGCCTTTTTCAGTAAAGATCGCCTCGCCGGGCCGCAGGGTGATGTCCAGCGAGGGCATGGTCGTCCCTTCGATTTTGTACTGCATTTTCCTGTCTCCTTTCCCCATCTTTCAATTGGTTGTACTGGCAGTTATTGTACTTTCTCAATCACGTATGCCATTATACCATAGCCCCGCTCCCTGTGCAAACGCTGAAGCTCCAGAGTATTTCAGTATTGGGGCAACGCGCCTGACAATTTCGCCGGAGCCTCTTAGGGGTTGCGCTTCCTACCCAGCACAACTCCCAAGGCCACGAGCGAAGCCAGCGCCGCCAGCCCCAGCTTGTTCACCGGCACGACGATGCCGCCGACGGGCACCTGGACCTCGTACGCCCCGATGTCGCATGCGCTGCCTTGTGGTCGGCTCACCCCGCGCTGGTCCTGGGTGACGTCGTTGTTGTCCATGTCTTTGCAGCTTGCGCCGTCAATGGCGGGACTGCCAACCAGCAGGGCGTGGGTCTCGGTGGGGCCGCCGTTGTTCTGCAGCGGGCCGAGATTGGCGTTGGGATTATTGGGTTTGTCGTTGGGCTGGTCGAGGTTGCAGGAGCCGTCGCTGTCCAGGTTGTAGTCGTTGGAGGTGGGAAAACCGCTACAATCTCCGCCCACGAGTTGATTCGCTATGATGCTGTTGGTCAGGTTCACCGTGCCGTCGACGTTGAAGATGCCGCCGCCGTCTTCAACGGTGGCAGTGTTGCCGCTGACGGTGTAGCACGTGATTGCGAATAACGTAAATCAGAACCGCTTCATACGGCCTGTTAAGACGGATTTTGACGGATACTGAGCATTTTAAGCTTGTCTACGTCCAATGCCCGCCGGGCTAGGCGGTTCAGCATCCAGCTCAGCCGATGACGCCCAACTCCTGGCCCACCTTCTCGAAGGCCGCCAGTCCCTTGTCCAGATCGTCCCGGCTGTGGGCGGCGGTGTTCATGACGCGGATGCGGGCCTGCCCACGGGGCACGGTGGGGAAGCCCAGGGCCATGGCGAAGACGTCCTCCTCGAAAAGCCGCGCCGAGAACTTCTTGGCCAGCGGAGCCTCGCCCAGCATGACCGGCACGATGGGCGTCTCTGTCTTGCCGGTGTCGAAACCCAGGTTTTTCATCTCCGCCTTGAAGTAGCGGGTGTTCTCCCACAGCTTGTCCACCAGCTCGGTAGACTCCTCCAGCAGGTCAACGGCTGCCAGACAGGCAGCGGTGTCGGCGGGGGTGGTGGCGCTGGAGAAGAGGAAGGGACGGCCCCTCTGGCGCAGGTAGTCAATGATCACTTTCTTGCCAGAAAGCGACCCCCCGACCACGCCGAAGGCCTTGGAGAACGTCCCCATCTCCACGTCGAACCTCCCGTGCAGGCCGAAGTGATCAACGATGCCTCGCCCGCCTCGGCCCAGCACCCCCTCGCCGTGAGCGTCGTCCACCATGGTCATCACGCCGTACCTCTCGGCGACCTCGTACAGCTTGTCCAGGGGAGCCACGTCGCCGTCCATGCTGAACACCCCATCGGTGACCAGCAGGCCGCGGCGATATTGGCCGATGTTCTTCTTGATCACCCGTTCAGCATCCGCCGGATCACAGTGCTCGTAGACGACGATCTTGGCTCTGGACAGACGGCAGCCGTCAATGATGGAGGCGTGGTTCAGCCGGTCGGAGAAGATCACGTCCTCGCGGCCCACCAGGGCGGGGATGGCTACCTGGTTGGCAACCAGGCCGCCCTGCACGTACAGGGCGGCTTCCACACCTTTGAACGCTGCTACCCGCCGCTCCAGCTCCAGGTGCAGGGCTTGCGTGCCGGCGATGGTGCGCACCGCCCCTGGCCCGACGCCCCACTCGTCAATGGCTCGCTTGGCCGCTTCCTTGATTCTGGGATGGTTGGCCAGGCCCAGGTAGTTGTTGGTGCAGAAGTTGAGCACGCGCTTGCCGTCCACCACCATCCAGGCATCCACGGGCGATTCCATGGTGCGGATGTTGATGAGCAGCCCCTGCTCTTTCAGGTTGGCCACATCTTCGGTGATGAAAGCCAGTTTGTCGTTCATGATATTGTCCTCCTTGACATATTTTTGTGTGAAACGTCAAACGTGAAACGTGAACGGCGGATCACTACGACAGGTCAGGCGTACCCATGAACCGCCCCAGGGCAGTCCGGGCCTCTCTCAGAGATTCCAGTTCGTCCACCAGATACAGCTCGACTCCCAGGTGGGAGGTGAGGGGCTCCAACAAATCATAGGCATCCTCCTTTATGACCCAGAGCTCGGTCGGCAACTTTTTCAGCCTCTCGGCCAGCGTTATAAATCGCCAGGGGAACTCTGCCAGGTAGGTTTCAGGGGAGGCCAGGTCGGTGCCGAAGATGAAGCCCGACTTATGGTCCACCGTCATCGTCAGGTAGGGGTAGTAGGGCCTTTCGCCTTCACTCTCCTGCACAGCGGAGGGCGAGAGGAAGAAGTCCATCTCCCAGGTGGCGTCCATGAACTGGGCCGCCTTCTTGAGCCTGGCCAGGCGAAGCTCGTCCAGGGGCACGTCTGGGAGCTCTTCCTCCTCCAGCAGGTCAGGCTCCAACCAGGCATCTCTCCAGGTAAAGCCCTCCTCTGTTTCTTCCGGCACCCTGACAAACCAGAGATCGTCCTGGGGTGGATCGAAGAGGGCGGGGTCTTCCCGGAAGCGGAGACAGACCTCGCTCGCCTGTTGCAGGGCCAGGGTGAGAAACCTGGCTTCTTCGGCAGTTATGTGCCAGGGATGGTAGGCTGGGCGATAGCTGCGGAACAGCGGCCAGGCGTTTCTCCCTCGGAACTTCAGGCCCAGGCGTTTGATCACCTGGCGATCTTCCTTAGTCACCTCGTCTCTGTTGGCGAAGGAAGCCATCAGAGACTTCTGCAGCATGAGTTCTTCAAAGGCTTCGGACAGGTCCAGAGGAGGCTTGGATGCGATTCGCATGTAGCTTTCCAATCCTTCGCTGCCCAGGTACAGGGCCAGGGCAAACATCTCTCCCAGATTGCCCATAGTGCAGCAGTAGCCGATCTCTCCGCTGACGGGATCCTGCACCCCGAACACATCGGAGTCGTACATCCAGGTCCAGGCCTCGATCTCTTTGAATTTCAGCGCCGCCTGGTAGAGGGCCTGCCAATCGGCTTTGGTTGGTGCGGTTTCTTTCATGATTGAATACCTCCTAATCCCATTATCCGCTTCCTATCCGTTGCCCCAGTTTCTCCAACATATCCGCAGTCATAGCCGCCAGGTCGTAGCTCGGCTCCCACCCCCACTCCTCGCGGGCCGCGCTGTCGTTTATGGTCATGGGCCAGGAGTCGGCGATGGCCTGCCTGAAGTCGGGCTGGTATTCGCCGGTGAACTCAGGGATGTGCTTCTTGATCTCGGCCACCAGCTCGGCGGGGGAGAAGCTCATGGCTGTCAGATTGAAGTCGGAGTGGTGCTTGAGCCGGGAGAGGTCAGCCTCCATCAAATCAATGCTGCCTTTAATGCAGTCGGGCATGTACATCATGGGCAGCACCGTGTCTTCTCTCAAGAAGCAGGTGTACCGCTTATGCTTGATGGCCTCGTAGAAGATCTCCACGGCGTAGTCGGTGGTGCCGCCGCCCGGAAGGGTCTCGCTGCTGATGATACCAGGGAAACGGGCGCCGCGCGCGTCCAGGCCGAAGCGCTGGAAGTAGTAGTCGCACAACAGTTCCCCGGACACTTTGGTCACGCCGTACATCGTCGTCGGCCGCAGGATCGTCTCCTGGGGCGTGTTGTCGCGAGGGGTCTCCGGCCCGAAGACGGCGATGGAGCTGGGACAGAAGACCCGGGTCATGTTACGTTCGCGGGCAATCTCGAGGATGTTGTACAGGCCGTTGACGTTCACGTCCCAGGCCAAGTGGGGCTTTTCCTCTCCGACAGCCGAGAGGATGGTGGATAGATGATAGATCGTATCAATGCTATACTTCCTCACGACCTCCTCGACCGTCTCCCTCCTGGTGACGTCAATGAACTCGAAGGGGCCTGACTGGCGCAGCTTCTCGCTGGGTTTCGTCCTGTGCCCGGTGGCCACGACGTTCTCGTTGCCGTACTTCTTACGAAGCTCCATTGTTAATTCAGAGCCGATTTGACCGACCGCGCCGGTCACGAGGACGTTTTGCATTTCTGACATTGACTTTGCTCTCCTTTGAGTTTGATTGTGTGGTACCAAACTCAGTATAGCACAGCCCCCCCTTTTCGTCAAGGCCAGCTTGAAATTATGGGCAAAAGGTGCTAAAATTGGTTGCGCGACTTTGGTAGTAAGGAGGCGGCAATCATGTTGACACGAGGCGAGATCCAAAGGACGATCGTAGCGATATTTCTGGCATCTATGCTGTTCCTCACGGCCTGCGTCGAGGTACCCCCTCCGCCGACGCCGACGGAGATGCCTTCGCCGACGCCAACAGCGAGAACAGACGTTTACGCTCAGCAGAGGCAACGGATGGTCGAGACTCAGATCCGCGCCAGGGGTGTGTCGGACGAGGCGGTCTTGGCAGCCATGGAGACAGTGCCCCGCCACGAATTCGTGCCCGCCAAGTACCTGGAACAGGCCTACGCCGATCATCCCCTCCCCATCGGCTACGGCCAGACCATTTCCCAGCCCTTCATCGTGGCCTGGATGACCGAGCTGCTGGAGTTGGAGAGAGGCGATAAGGTACTGGAGATCGGCGCCGGCTCAGCTTACCAGGCAGCGGTGCTGGCCGAACTGACGGACCAGGTCTACACTATGGAGATCGTCGAAGAGTTAGAAAAGAGCGCGGAGGAGAGACTGGAGAGGCTGGGCTATGCCCAGGTGAAGGTGAAACACGCCGACGGCTACTTCGGCTGGGCGGAGCACGCCCCTTACGATGCCATCATCGTCACCTGCGCCCCCGATCACATCCCCCAACCTCTCATCCAGCAGTTGAAGGACGGCGGCCGACTAGTCCTACCCGTGGGGCCGCCGGGCGGCTACCAGAGCCTGTGGCTGATCACCAAACAGGACGACCAGGTGCTCACCAGGAACCTGGGCGGCGTCCGCTTCGTGCCCTTGACAGGGGAACATTAGATATTGGCTGTTGAGTCTATCGGAAAGCGCGTCATTATGTTGACCTAAATCTGAGGCGTGGCTCTTGCTTGCTTTTCTTCGTAAGTTGTGGCATAAATAGGCCATCACTGACAAGAGAGAGTAGATGTTGAATTTTCCGATACACTCATTGGAAATACTGTAGTTGGAGGTTAGAAGTTGGAAGTTGGAAGTTGGACTGTACGGCTAAGTAGGGTCGTCTGCGCAGCCATCGTCATCGGCATGCTGGTCATAGGTTTCTGGCTACTGCTCCTTTGGTGGAATGAAATACCTCTGGCTAACGCCGTCCGCCCGACGATGTTAAGCGAAGCGGCCTACGTTAGCGAAGCGGCCTACGTTAGCGAAGCGGCATCGTCGGGCTACAGAGTAGCGCCCC
>CAYWWC010000122.1:0-5168 GCA_964461615.1 uncultured Anaerolineae bacterium | reverse complement strand
AGCGAAGCGGCCTACGTTAGCGAAGCGGCATCGTCGGGCTACAGAGTAGCGCCCCATCAATGGAGCTTTGACCCTGCGAAAGTGGAGCCTACTCTGACGCCAACGGCTACCACCACTACATCCACGCCGACAGCTACCGCTACCATGCCAACGCTAACGAGCACGCCGACGATTACCACTACTACACCCACGGCCACCTCGACCCCGACTGATACGCCAACGTCCACGCCCACCAATACGCCAACGTCCACGCCAATGAATACGCCCACACCAACGCTGACCCATACCCCTACGCCAACGCAAACTCACACTCTCACACCGACTTCTACACCTACGATAACGCCAACGCCGACGGCTACCGCTACCACTCCCATACCCGAAATCTATCTGCCTCTGATTATCAAGAACCCTCCGCTGCCTACTCCAACACCTACACTCACTTCTACACCCACGCCAACTCCTTTTGATCACGAGGAGTTGATCGTCAACGACGGCTTCGAGGAAGACGACGATGCCTGGTTCATCGGCTGGACATCGCGCCCAGCGGTTCGCTCCACAGAGGAGGCGCACGGCGGCGCTCGGTCTATGCGCTTGGGCATCACTGACCAGACTGATGCTTATAGCTATTCCACCATCTCGCAGCAGGTGGTCATCCCCTTTGATGCCTCCTACGCAACCCTATCATTCTGGTACTATCCGCTCTCTCAGGATGTCATCGCGCACGATTGGCAAGAGGCTCTGATCCTGGACGCCAACTACCGCCGCCTCGCTGAAGTGATGAAGGTGAACTCCAACAACCAGACCTGGACACGGCATACCTTCGATTTGCTGTCCTATCGAGGACAGACAATAACGATCTACTTCAACGTATACAATGACGGGGGGAGCGGTCTGAAGACGGCCATGTATCTGGATGACGTGTCGGTGGCCGTGAGCGGTGGGTCAGGCCGTATGGCATACTCAGGCTGGGCGGTGGAAGCATATCCAGAACTGAGCTGGGAGGACATGCGGGGAATTATCAGCAGGCAAAAGGAAAGAGGCAGCAGCGTCGTTTTGATCGGGCACAACAATCCCGGCGAAGTGGACATTGACAAGGCCGAGCCTGGGCTGTCCTACGCTGTCTATGCCGCTTACATTGATCCTGGGAATCCCCTTCACGACGATGCTCAGGCTATGGTGGAGGCCCAGTACCGCATGCTGGGGGTCTGCCGCCAGGAGGGGATGAAAGTCATCCTTCCCATCGGCTATCAAATTCAGATGGGGGCGCAGTGGAACGCCCAGCATCCCTACGATCTGCGAACGGATTACTACGGCAACCCCCTCAACATCGGCGGGCAAAGCGCGTCGTTCTATTCGCCCGCTTACCAGGCCGACATCAGGGCCTATTACCAGTGGGTGAACGCCAATTTCATCCAGCTCTATAAAGACATCATCCTGATGATCAATCTGGCCGATGAGCCCCAGGGGGGCGACTATTCTAGCCACTCCAATGCCGTCTTCTCGAACAGGTACGGATATTCCTTCTTGGATGTAGGCAACGATCCCCAGAGATGGCGACAGTTGGGCGAGTTCCAGGCCAACTACATCGTCGAGTACGCCGCCTGGAGCGCCAACGTGTGGCAGGAGATAGATCCAGAGATCATGACCACCATGTCTTTCTGCGGCTTCCTGGCCCGCTACGCCTACTACATGCCCGATGTTGAGCCGCTTTTCAGAGACACGCCATCCAACTTCGCCATCACTTTCGATGCCTATCCTAGAGATGGGTACTACACCGATCCCATCACCGAGGGCGACCTGGCGTCGTTGTTCATCCTGATTCGCTCTCTGGGTCGCTATTCGGACACCTACGACAAGTCCCTGTGGCTCTGGTCCACGGCCAACAGTTGGGGGCTGGGCCAGGACAGCTACGACAAGGCGGACATCGCCGACGCAATATCCAATATCTATTATCTGGCCCAACTAACCACCCAGACTGGTGGACAACTCCAGGGCATCAACTTCTGGAACTACAACATCAAAGGGCAGGGGCTGTACAACGACACCAATCCCATCGTCTACGACCCCGATGAGATGTTCGAGCGGGTTTCGATGGCCGGGAGCAGCGCCCGCGAGATCATGGTATCTGACCCATCGCCGATTTCAGTGCTGTTTTTTGCCCCCTCCAGCTATCCCTACGAGCTCATCGGCCAGACCAAGTCGTGGCTCCACCTCTCCCGTCTGGCCCGGGATATGCCCACTTTCCGGAGGCTGATCAGCAAGGGCATTCTCGAGTCCTACGAATTCAAGCGGATGAACGCCCTGGCCAGGAACAACGTCAGCTCCATCGTGGCCACGCACCTCACCTGGGCGGATCTGGAGGGAATGGAGACGGTACTGGTGCTGGCCCCATCGCTGGCCTACGTCTCATCAGAGGAACTGGCCATCCTGTACGATTTCTACAGGCAAGGTGGTGATATCGTGGCCACGGAGGACATCGCCGAGGATCTGGAGAGGCAAATGAAAGACCCTCAGACGACAGACGTGACTTCTTATTTGACCAGGATCACTTCTGTGGTCAGCGACGGCGCGATCTACTCCAGCTCGCCGGACGTGGAGACCCTGTTCATGGACGACTACCAGGGCGAGTTGGCGGACTTCTGGAGGGACGTGCTGAAAATCGAGAAGCTCAACCGGGGCTACTTTGTGGAGGGGGACGGACACGCCCTTCTCTACAGCATATATCCCAGCCCGGTCTCGTTCGACGTGGACATCCCTTTCACCTACGGGGGTGCGAAATACGACCGCCACGGTCGCTACGTCAGCAGCCTCTCCGGCTCCGGTACCTTGGCCGTCACCCTGGGCCACCACGAATACGCCCGTGTCTATCGGGTGGATTAGAAACTGGAAACTGGAAGCTAAAAGCTGAAAACTAGATTAGAAGGTGAAAGATGTCTAACGCTCAATCTCCAATATCCAACCCCGAGTCTCTAACCTCCGCTCCCTACTATTGGCAGAACTTTACCAGTTTTGTCCTGGACTACGTGTTCTTTGGTGTCGGCATGGCCTTTATTAGCCAGTCGACGGTTTTGCCATCCTTCGTCAGCCAGCTTACCGATTCAGCTCCCTTGATCGGCCTGTCCTCAACCATAATAACCGGCGCCTGGCTTCTGCCCCAACTGTTCGCCGCCAGCTACCTGGCTGATAAGGACCGCAAGAAGCCATATCTTATGCTGGCCGCGGCTGTTGGCCGGCCTGTCCTCTGGCTGTTCGCCGGGGTGTTGTTCGTAGCCGGGGACATTTCCCCAACTCTGCTCCTAGGGTTGCTCTTTATCAGTCTGACTGTTTACATGGGCACCGATGCCATTGCCTCCGTGGCCTGGCTCGACATGCTGGGCAAGATCATACCCCCCACCCGGCGGGGCCGGCTGTTCGGGATAGGGCAGTTTTTTGCGGGATTGCTAACAGTGGGAGTAGGAGCAGTGATAAACGCTCTTCTGGGCCCCCAAGGCCCGCCCTTCCCCCGCAATTACGCCTGGCTGTTCTTCCTGGCCGGACTGTCTTTATTGATCTCCGTGCTGGTTATGGTCTTTCTGCGCGAGCCAGCCCAACCAACGCCGGCCAAGCGATTGTCGTGGAGCGAGTTCCTGCCAAAACTATTGACGGTTCTGAGAGAAAATCGTACGTTCAGCTTGGCCACGGTTGCTAGGCTCCTGGTGGGGTTAAGCGGGATGGCTCTACCGTTTTACGTTGTCTACGCCACTGAAGAGCTAAACCTGGGCTTTGAGAGTGTCGGGATATTTCTCTCATCCCAGGTGATCGGCGGCATTCTGGCTGGGTTCGTGTGGGCATACCTGAATGAGCGGTCCGGCAGCAGGATTGTGATCCAGTGCTCCACGATGTTGGCCGTCGCTTCACCACTCCTGGCGTTGCTCATGGGGCCAGTAGCCCGCCTGGCAGGAGCTTCGGCAACGTACGTCTATGCACTGATCTTTGTGGCCATCGGGGCCTGGAACAGCTCTATCCTGCCGGGGTTCTTCAATTTCATCCTGGAGCTGGCTCCGGCCGAAGAGCGCACCACCTACATAGCTCTGACCAATACCTTATGCGGCGTGCTTATGGTGGTACCCTTCTTGGGGGGCTGGTTGCTACAGGCGACATCCTACCCCGCGCTTTTCGCTATAACGGCAGCAGGTATCGCCGTCGGACTAGTCCTGACCTTCCGCCTGGAGGAGCCGCGCCAAATGAACAAAGAAGCGGGATGAATCGCCGTCAGATGACCGTTGAAGCGATACTGTTGGGGACCGCCCAGGACGGAGGTGTGCCTCAGGCTGGGTGCTACTGTGCTAACTGTGGGCCGGCGCGAACTGACCCGTCCAGGCGCAGATTGGTGGCCTGTCTGGGATTGGTGGACCACGCCGCCCGCCAGAGCTGGCTGATTGATGCCACCCCCGATTTTCGAGAACAGTTGCACGCCCTGCACAACCTGGCTCCGGATTGCCCGCTGGCTGGAGTCGTGTTGACCCACGCCCACGTTGGACACTACGCCGGGCTGATCCACCTGGGGCACGAGGCGTGGGGTACGCGAGACCTACCGGTTTATGCCTCGCCGAGGATGGCCAGCTTTTTGCGCCATAACGCCCCCTGGTCGCAATTGGTCGCGATGGGAAACATCAAGCTGCGTCTGCTCACTCCCGCCCGTGAGACACAACTCAGCCCCAACCTGCATCTGACGCCCCTGCCAGTGCCCCACCGCGACGAGTTCAGCGACACGCTGGCTTTCGTGGTGCGTGGCCCAGCGGGGCGGCTGTTTTACTGCCCAGACATTGACTCGTGGGACCGGTGGGAACACGACCTGCGGAGCTTTGTGGCCGACATGGATGTGGCTTTGCTGGACGCGACCTTTTTCAGCGCGGACGAACTGCCGGGCCGTGACCTGAGTCAGATTCCGCACCCCCTGGCCACCGACACCGCCGAGCGGCTGATGGGCGTGGATTGCGACGTGCGCCTGATCCACCTCAACCACAGCAACCCGCTGCACCGGGCTGGGTCGGAGCGGGGGATCGGCGTGGGAGCTTTTGGACAGCGATGGCGGCTGGGGAGCGGGGCATTATGACGAAAGTGAGGCTTCTGAAAATTTATTTTCAGCATAGCTTTTTCGGTATAGATGGGCGGCTCCGCGAGAGCGC
>CAYWWC010000121.1:0-11707 GCA_964461615.1 uncultured Anaerolineae bacterium | reverse complement strand
AAACGGGGTTCCTGAGCCCGATTCATCGGGCGGAAGCTCCGTAGCACGGCGACTTCATCGCCGTGCGGCCCCGGCAAGCATGACATCACTCTTAAATCAGCGCATATGCCCCTGGCCTCTCCCTCCAGGGAGGGGAAATGTGCTTCGGCCAGCAGCCGCTCTGAGCGATGAAAAAATGGATAAAACAACTGGTCCCGTATGGGTCATTGCCGAACAAATCGACTGTCGGGTTCTCGCCGTGTCGCTCCAGCTCATCGGCCAGGCGCGAGAACTGGGTGACGAATTAGGAACTTCGGTAGAGGTTGTTCTGCTGGGAGACAGGCTGGACGGACAACCCCAGCCGTTGTTCGCCGCTGGCGCCGACAGGGTCTATCTGGGGGATGATCCCGAACTGGCCGTCTATCAACCGGAGGCATATACCGAAATCATCGTCAAGCTGGCCCAAGAGCGGCGGCCGGAAATCGTGCTCATCGGCTCGACATTCGTGGGAAGAGAACTAGCGCCGCTGGTGGCAGCCAGATTGGGGACCGGCCTGACGGCCCACTGCATTGATCTGGTGCTCGACGAAAACGGCATTCTGGAGCAAAGAGTTCCAGCCTACGGTGGGCTGATCTCGATTGTCTGCCCGGAGAGGCGCCCGCAGATGGCCACTGCCGCCAAAGGCGTTTTCCCCACGCCCGCGCTGGATGACGACCGGACGGGAGAGGTCATCCCCCTTGACGTGCCGGATGATCTTCCCCGCCGGATTCAAACCCTGGAAATCGTCCGCGAGGAGCCGGAAGGTGTGCCACTGGAATCAGCACCCATCGTTGTTGCCGGCGGCGCTGGTGCCGGTGATGTCGAGGGGTGGCGCCAAATCGCCGATCTGGCGAAGGCGCTGAACGCCGCCCTGGGCTGCACACGGCCAGCCGTTGATGAGGGCTGGGCCGGGCTGGAGACGATGATCGGGCAGAGCGGCAAGATGGTGAGCCCGGAACTCTACATCGGGGTGGGGCTGTCGGGGGAATTACAGCATACGGTGGGCATAGCCGGCGCTCAAGTCATGGTAGCCATCAACAACGATCCCAAATCGCCGGTGTTCGAACAGGTGGATTACGGCATAGTTGATGATTGCCGGGAGTTTGTTCCGGTGTTAATTGACAAGATTAAGGAATACCAGGAGAAGCAAGTAGCTTGCTAACGACAGTTCCAGCGATTAGTTAGTGCGCTCAGGAGACACGCAATTATGAGACTGTTCGGTATAACTTCCGAAGAAACATTCAAAGAATACATTGAAACCGAGTTTCAGACTGAGTATCGAGAGTCCATCTTGGAAGATTGGCTTGAGAATAACCCGCATAGCATAATTGAGGACGGGAGTCTTCTTATCATCGGTCGCCAGGTTACAACCAACGTGGGCAGTTTTCTTGATTTGTTAGCTGTGGACAAGCAAGGAGATATCGCTGTGGTTGAACTGAAAAGAGATAGAACTCCACGCGATACGCTTGCTCAAGCACTGGAATATGCTTCCTTTGCAGAACGCTTGGACTATGGGCAACTTGAAGACATCTTTTGCACCTACATAGATGACGAATCTGCTAATCTTGCCCAATACCATCGAGATTACTTTGAACTCGCCACAGACGAAGCCGCGGTATTCAACAAGGACCAGAGAATTGTCATCGTCGGGCAAAGAGTCACTCCAGAAATACGTCAAACGGCTACATTTCTACGCCAAAAAGGCGTGCGGGTAACGTGCGTGGAATTCACCCTCTTTGAAAGGGAGGATGGGCTACGGTTACTATCGAGTGATATTGTAGTTGGAAAAGAACCTGCTAAACTATCACGCATTTCTTCAAGCTCCCTACCCAAAACCTCAGAGATGCAATTTATGGAGTCTTTGGATGAATACGGCAAGCCAGTCTTTGAAAAATTATTGGGATTTGCAAAGGCTAACGCTTTTCCAATTCACTGGGGGACAAAAGGCTTCTCTCTGAACGTTGATTTAGATGGGACTCATGTAGCATTTTGCTTTGGCTATCCACCTCACTGTGTCTTCAGGCAATCCGTATACACCGCTTTGGTAGGGCGCGGTGGGCTTCTTAGCAAGGTGGATGTCTCGGAAGATATTGCACAAGAGCTACTGTCCGCCGCACAAGAAACAGGACTTTTCCAAGCAGCAGGCCGCGAACTTAAATGTATCGTTGACCGCGCTTTGGCCGACGAAGAGGTAAGCATGCTGATTTCTTGGTGTGAGAAAACGACAAGCATTATCAAGGAGCACGGTCTACGGGAGTAAAGAGAGACGGAGAAGGAGAGCATCATGACTGACAAACCACAGAATCCGGCAAACGACGAACATACAGACAACCGACTGTTCCTGCGGGACGGTTCAACGATGATAACCACGGCAGATACCGTCGGCGCGATCATCCTGGGCATCCTCGCCACGACCCTGCTCGTTGCGCTGCTGCGCTCCCAGGCTCGCAATCGCGCGCTAGTGGCTCAGTTGTCGCAGCAAAGCCGGTGATGAAGTTTCAGTTGCAAAAGAGATGGCCTGAGTCAGCTACGGGGAAGGCCATACAAGAATTGAAGGAGGAACAATCGACATGAAGAAAGTCAGCATCATCATCTGCAACCGCTACCATACTTGTGCAGGCGGGAAGTGCCTGCGGGCTTTGCGAAACCGGGAAGGGGCCTTCGCCCTGTACGAGGGAGAGGAAGTCGACTTGGTCGGCTACACCACCTGCGGAGGCTGTCCGGGCGGCAACGTGGAGTACGCTCCAGCGGAGATGAAGAAGAACGGCGCCGAGGTCATCCACCTGGCTACGGGCCTGGTGGTCGGCTACCCGCCTTGCCCGCGCCTGCAAGCCTTCTGTGAGTTCATCCCCGCCAAGTACGGGCTGGAGGTGGTTGTCGGTACCCATCCCATCCCGCAGAACTATTACTTGACCCACCAGAAGTTGGGAACCTGGCAATCGGCCAAATGGCAAGAACGCATCCAACACGTCTTGACAGACGAAGAGACTCGTCTGGCGTACGATTGATGACAATAAAGTAAAGGAGTTTGATCATGGGAATCAAAACGAGAGACGACTATCTGGCGGCGCTGCGGGAGTTGCGACCGAATATCTACAAGTTTGGCGAGCTCATCGAGGACGTCACCACGCATCCGGCCACAAAACGAACGGTCGAAAGCCACGCCCTCAACTACGACGCGGCCAATGACCCGGAATTGGTGGACATGTACACCACCACCTCCGTATTTACCGGCGAGAAGATCCTGCGCTGGAACTCCATGATGCAGAGCGCGGACGATCTCATCGCCAACATGAACATGAAGCGCCAGAATTACCGCCGCACCGGCAGTTGTACCGGCGCGGTCTGCTGTGGCTGGAATGCCCAGAACGTCTTATGGGCAGTCACGCGCGACATAGATGAGGAGTTGGGCACGAACTATCAGGAGAGGCTGAAAAACTGGATCCTGTCAGCTCAAAGCAAGGGCCTGGCAGTGGCCGGGGCCATGACCGACGCCAAAGGCGACCGCAGCCTCAAGCCGTCGCAGCAGCCGGACCTGGATACCAACGTCAGAGTGGTAGAGGTCAGGGATGACGGCATTGTCATTCGCGGGGCCAAAGTGATGATCTGCGGCACGGCGGCTTCGCACGAGATCTTTGTTTTGCCCGGCGGCATCTACCGCGAGCCGGATCAGGATTTCGCCGTGGCCTGCGTCGTGCCCCGCGACATCGAAGGCCTGACGATTGTTGAAGCCACGCATCCCAGCGACCGGCGCGAGCTCGAGGAAACCGCCGCTGGCGAAGTCCCAGCCACAGGTATCACCCAGGGATGGCTCTTGTTTGAAGACGTGTTCGTGCCCAATGAGCGGGTCTTTATGTGCCGGGAGTGGAAATACACCGCCAAGATTATCCAGTATTTCACCGCCAACTACCGGGCCTGCATCGGGGCCTGCGTGGCGGGTCAGGGAGACGTCATGATCGGAGCTTCCGTGCTGATGGCCCGCGCCAACGGACTCTCCACCAGAAAGTTCATGGGCAAGCTGATTGACATGTCCGTCAACAACCAGGTGACTTATGGGCTGGGAGTGGGAGCGTGCGCCATAGGCTCTCAGCATCCCTCAGGCTCGTTTTTTGCCGATCCGCTCACCGCGCACACCAACAAGGTCATGGTGGCCACGCTGCCCTACGAGGTCAAGCGGCTGACCCAGGACATCGGCGGCGGCATCGCCGAAACCGGCTGCATGCCCTCTTACAAAGACCTCACCAATCCCGAATACGGACACCTGCTGCAGAAATGCCTGAAGGCAGGAGCACCTTCCGGCGAGACGCGCTTCAAGGCCGCCCGCCTGGCCGAATGGCTGACCGTCGGCGCGGGGGTGCCTGGCTGCATGCACGGCGGCGGCTCACCGGATGGCGCGAAACTGATGGTCAGGTTCACGACGCCGATGGAGGAGTACGTCGGCTATGCCAAGGGGATAATAGGCATTGATGAGGAGGTTCCTGAACCGCCGAAACGATCTGCGTGATGGTGGGAGAGATGAAAGAAAATCGCGTATGACGGAAATACTCACTGGAAGACAGCGGATCTCTGCGGCTTTCAAAAAGACCTTCACGGACAAAGACCCCAAACTCGATAGGGTGGCAGCCTACCCGTTTACTGGCTCGTGCAACGCCCAACTCATAGGTGCGTCCGTCAGGGAGTTCTTACTGGAGCCTCAGGTTTTTGCCAAGGCGCAGGTGGCCGCCTACGAGCGCTACAATCCGGACATCGTGCTCATGATGTGGGATCTGTCCATTGACATCGAGGCCATGGGCAATGAGCTCAGGTATCCCGAGAACACCATGTCCATCACCGTAACAAAAGCCCTTGAAGACAAGGGGAAGCTCAGCACCCTCCAGGTTCCGGATCCCACCGCGGATGGGCGACTGCCCGGCTATCTGGAGGCCTGCACCGAAGTGAAAAAGGCCGTCAGCGGCTCTATCGTCTCAGGGGTGATTGCCGGGCCCTGGACAATCGCTGCGGGCCTGCGGGGGGCCGAGACCCTCATCATGGATACATTCGACGACGCAGACTATGTCCATGAACTGATGAAGATCTGCACGCAGGCGACGATTGAGTTTACGGAAGCCATTAGTGCCCTGGGCGTGGGGATCGGGTATTCTGAAGCCCCGGCATCCTGCAATCTCATCTCGCCCCAGATGTACCGCACATTCGTCTTCCCTTATCACAAGCAGATCGTTGACTACTTCAAGGGGAAGAAAATAGGCGTTGGACTCCACGTCTGTGGAAACGCGAATCCCATCCTTGACGACATAGTCAGCACCGGGGTGACCAATATCAGCATTGATGGCCCGACGGATTTTGTCAAGACAGTGGAAGCAGCCAGGGGCAAGGCAGTGGTCATTGGAAACGTCGCCCCCCTCCTCTTCCTCAGCGACAGCAGGGACGAGATGAAGCAGGCCATACAGCACTGCATTGATAATGCCCCAGAGGACAGCGGATTCATTCTGGCCTCCGGCTGCGAAGTGCCAGGCGACGCCCCGCCGGAAAAAGTTGACTGGTTCATGGAACTGGCTAGTGAGTTGGGCAGGTATGACTAGACCTGTCTTGCTCTGTGGTGAATGACGGCTGTTCAGTTCCATGGCGCGGTGCGTCCCCCCTCACCCCCGGCCCCTCTCCCTACCAGGGAGAGAGGAGGTCGACACCCTCTCCCCTGGGGGAGAGGGCTGGGGTGAGGGGGATAACTGAACACTCCTGCTGCGATGTATGAAGGCTAGATGAGCTATGGAACAGCGGAATGTACGTTGATGAACTGGTTGCTCTGATAGGTGACGTTGAGCGCGTGTCGGTCAAAACCGCCGACCGGGAGGCTCACTCTCAGGACGAATCCCACCACGGGCCGCACTTGCCCGACGTCGTGATCTGGCCCGAGAGCGCGGAGGAGATCAGCCGCATCCTTGGTTGGGCCAATGCGCACCATGTGCCGGTCACTCCGTGGAGCGGCGGATCCAGCCTGGAGGGGAATCCCCTCCCGGTGCAAGGCGGCATCCTGCTGGCGATGTACCGGCTGGACCGCATCCTGGAACTGCATGATGCCGACCTGCAAGTGCGGGTGCAGCCCGGCATCGTCTACGACAACCTGAACAAGCAGTTGAGCCGACATGGGCTGTACTTCCCGCCTGCTCCCGGTAGTTCCGATGTGGCCACCATCGGCGGCATGGTGGCCAACAACTCCAGCGGCATCGGCGCCGTCAAGTACGGCGTCACCCGCGACTATGTGCTGGCGCTGGAGGTGGTGCTGCCTACGGGGGAGATCATCCACACCGGATCGAACGCGCTCAAGAGCGCCAGCGGCTACGATCTGACGCGCCTCTTCGTTGGCTCCGAGGGCACGCTGGGGGTTGTCACCGAGATCACCCTGCGGCTGCGGGTGGTACTGGAGAAGGTGGCTGCTGTGGCCGTCTTCCCCTCGCCAGCAGAGGCCGCCCAGGCGATCTATGAAATCAACCGCTACGCGCCCACGCCCGCTGCGCTGGAATGGATGGATGAGCACGTCGTTGCGCTGGTCAATCGCTGGAAGGGGATGGATCTGCCGGAGCTGCCCATGCTGGTGATGGAGTTCGACGGCACACCAGAGGGAGCCCAGGCCGAGGCGGAGTTTGTGGGTGAGATCTGCCGCGATTGCGGCTGCGTGGATTTCCAGATGGGGCAGTCGCGGGCAGAGCGGGAGCGACTGTGGGCAGGCCGCCGGGAGGTTCACAACGCCTGCAAGTACCTGCACACCGGCTACGACCTCGGCATGGGAGACATCGTGGTCCCCATCTCGAAGTACGCTGAAACAGTGAAGCGAATCTACGCGGCGGGGCAGGCGTATGACATTCCGGTCTACACCTTTGGTCACGCTGGAGACGGTAATCTGCACTGTGAGATCTTGATGCACAAGGATGACCAAAGTTTCCATGAGCGGGGTGAGGCCATCAGCAATGAGATAGTCAGCTACGCCATCTCTGTTGGCGGGACGGCGACGGGTGAGCACGGCGTGGGTATCGGCAAGCGCAAGTTCATGGCGGAGGAGCATGGCGCCAGCCTGGAGGTGATGAAGCGCATCAAGCGCCTCTTGGACCCCAATGGCATCCTCAATCCAGGCAAGATTTTTGAGGATGATGAAGATCCCCCCAGACGCCACCCTGAAGGAACTGAGGGTGCTACTCTTGTATGAGTACGAGAATGAGAGAATGGCTGCTTATGATTACCAACTGTTGCTCAAGCACCTGCTTGAGCATGGCGTAGCGTGGGCCCCCGATCAAGAGATTGTCTACCGCGATCAGATGCGCTACACCTACACCGACATGTACGTTCGGGTGCTCAGGTTGGCCTCTGCTCTCCAGCAGTTGGGGGTGCAGAAAGGTGCTAAGATCGGCGTGATCGAGTGGGATAGCCACCGCTATCTAGAGATGTACTTTGGCATCCCCGGTATCGGCGCAGTCCTTCATACCATTAACCCTCGCCTGTCTCCGGAGAACGTGATCTACACCATGGAGCACGCGGAGGACGAGGTGCTCATCTTCCACGAGGACTTCCTGCCGCTGGTGGAACAGCTTCGCCCCCGACTCCCTTCCATTCGCAAATACGTGGTGATCACTGACAGGGAGGAGACGCCGGACATCGAGTGGATTGATGCAGAGTACGAGGAACTCTTGGCAGGCGCTTCCCCTCTGGCCGAGTTGCCCGACCTTGGAAGTGAATACGGCTTCGACGAGAACACCCAGGCCACGTTGTCCTACACCACTGGCACGACAGGCAGGCCCAAGGGCGTCTACTTCAGCCACCGGCAACTGGTGCTGCACACCTTTGCCGGCTGGGGATTCCTGCCGGCCATCTCCAACTATGGCCCCCTAAACAAACGCGAGGTCTATATGCCCCTCACCCCGATGTTCCACGTTCACGCCTGGGGGGTGCCATATTGGGCCACCGTATTTGGATTCAAGCAGGTCTACCCTGGCAAGTACGATCCAGAGCTTCTCCTCCGTCTGATCATGGAGGAGAAGGCAACCTTTAGCCACTGTGTGCCCGCGATTCTCCAGATGGTCCTCACCCCGGCGGCAGCGCAGGGGGCGGACCTTAGCCACTGGCGGGTGGTCATCGGCGGAGCGCGGCTGACCAAGGGGATGGCTATGACAGCCAGGGAATTGGGCATCAAGATCACTGGCGCCTACGGCCTCTCCGAAACCTGCCCAATCCTCACCCTCGCGAACCTCAAGCCATTTATGGAAGAGGAGTGGGATGAGGATAGGCAATTGGACTGGATGATCAAGACGGGCTTTGTCATGCCGCTGGTCAAGATCCGCGTGGTGGGCTCCGATGGCAAGGACGTGGCTGCGGACGGGACGGAGACCGGCGAGATCGTGGTGCGCTCTCCTTGGACCACCCCCGGCTACTACAAGGACCCCGAACGGTCGGAGGAGTTGTGGGCTGGGGGATGGATGCACACTGGCGACGTCGCCAACGTGGATGAGTACGGCTACATCCAGATCGTGGACCGCATCAAGGACGTCATCAAGAGCGGCGGCGAGTGGATCGTGTCCCTGGAACTGGAGAATTTGCTCAGCCTGCACGAAGACGTACTGGAGGCAGCCGTGATTGGCATTCCCGATGAAACGTGGGACGAGCGGCCCCTGGCCATCATCACCCCCAAAGAGGGCGCTGAGGGGCGGGTGACGGTTGAGGCCATGCGGGAGCACCTGCGCCAGTACGTGGACGACGGGATCATCACGAGCTGGGCGGTGCCTGACAAGTATGTCTTTGTCGAGGAGTTGCCCAGGACCAGCGTGGGCAAGATTGACAAAAAAGTACTGCGCAGCCAGCACCAGTGAGTAGTTGGACAATGTTAACTTTGGTTCGTAGTAAGGCACGCAGCGAAGCGGAGTGCCATTTGAGCGGTGAATCGAGCCGGGGGTTCATGAAAAGCAAAGCTTACGCCGGGAGGTCAACACATGTCATTTGAGCGTCTTTTGAAACCGCGCACCATTGCCGCTTTCGGCGGTGCGCAGGCCCAAGAGGTGATTCGCCAGAGCGATCGCATGGGATACGAAGGGGAAATCTGGCCGGTCCATCCCAAGAAAACGGAGATCCTGGGGCGCAAGGTCTACCGCTCGGTGGAGGATCTACCGGGAAGCCCCGATGCTGCGTACGTGGGTGTTAATCGCTACCTCACCATCGACATCGTCAGAGATCTCGCTGCGCGAGACGCGGGCGGCGCGGTCTGCTATGCCACTGGCTTCGTCGAGGCGGGCGAGGAGGGTTCCGAACTCGAAAAGCAGCTTTTGGAAGCCTCGGGGGACATGCCCCTGGTCGGGCCGAATTGCTACGGGCTGCTTAACTATCTCAATGGGGCGATGCTCTGGCCCGACCAGCAGGGTGGCCGACGGGTCGAAGAGGGCGTGGCCATCATCACCATGTCGTCGAACGTGGGTTTCAACCTCACCATGCAGCGGCGCGGCCTTCCCGTGGCCTATATGGTGTCCCTGGGGAACAGGCTGAAATTCGATCTCCATGATGCGATTCACATCTTTGCTAGACAGGATCATGTCACGGCGCTGGGGCTCTTTGTGGAAACGATGCCTGACCCGAAGGCGTTCCAAGAGGCAGTCAACGTCGCCCGGGAGCTGGGCAAGCCCATTGTTGCCATCAAGGTTGGCCGCTCCGAAGTCGCCCAGAAAATGGTGGTATCGCATACGGCATCGCTCGCCGGTTCTGATGATCTGGTGAGTGCTCTGTTCAAGCGCCTCGGCGTGGCTCGAGTCAATTCTCTGGAAGCGCTCATGGAAGCGCTGAAAGTGTTGCACGTTCTCGGCCCATTGAAGGGTGGACGGATCGGGGCCATGAGCACCTCGGGCGGTGATCTCACGCTTCTCGCCGACGCCCTGGGTCCGAGCCTGACCATGCCCCCGCTGTCCGAAAAGGTGACGCAAGATTTTCGCGCGACGTTGCACGAGCGGATGGTGGCTGCCAATCCCTTCGATTTCCAGATGTTCTACTGGAATGACGAGGAGCGAATGGCCGAGCAATTTACCGCCTTTTTGTCAGAAGGCTTCGATGTGTCGCTGTGTTTGCTCGATTACCCACGGGAAGACCTTTGTGACCAGTCGACCTGGGCTGGGGCCGAGAGGGGTTTTGTCCGAGCAGCACAGCAGACCGGCACCAAAGGCGCGGTGCTGGCGACCTTTTCTGATACGATTTCGGAGCCAGTGGCGGCGCGTTTGATGGAGGATGGCGTTGCAATGCTTGCCGGTATTGATGATGGGATCGCAGGCATCCAGGCGGCGGTCGATGTGGGCGATGCCTGGAGCCGGCCTCCCGCCCCATCGCTGCTCGCGGGCTTCGGTCAACAGCAGGACAGTCCCGCTGAGGTATTGGACGAGGCCGAATCCAAGGACCTTCTCGCCCAGTATGGCGTGCCGGTGCCTGCGGGGCAAGTCGTTCGCAGCGCCGAAGAGGCGGCAGCGGCGGCGGAAGCTTTGGGCTATCCCGTCGTCGTCAAGGCATTGGGCGTCGCGCACAAGACCGACGTTGGAGGCGTCCGACTCGGCCTTGGCAGCGCGGACGAGGTGTCGGCGGCTGTGACAGAGATGTCCGACCTCTCCGAGTCCTATCTGATCGAGAAAATGGTCGAGGACGTCGTAGCTGAGCTCATTGTTGGTGTAGCCCATGATGAGCAATTCGGCCCGTATCTTTTGGTCGGAGGCGGTGGAATCATGGTCGAGTTGATGAAAGACAGCGCGTCACTCCTGTTGCCGACCACCAGAGAGCGGGTGTTGCATGCATTGGGTCAGCTCAAGTGTGCGCCTCTCTTCAGCGGTTTCAGGGGGGCTCCACCGGCCGATCTGAACGCCGCCGCTGACGTCATCTTGGCGGTTGCGGGCATGGTAGAGAATGACCCGTCGTCCATCATCGAGCTCGATATCAACCCACTGATGCTCCTGGCCGAAGGTCAGGGGGTGGTTGCGGCTGATGCTCTGATCAGCCTGAACGCGAAACCTACGAGCGACCATGCAAAGTGACCGAGTTGATGAGGGTAGTTCGTAGTAAGGCACGAAACGAAGTGGAGTGCCGTCATAAACGGCGCAAACGCCACTCCGCTCACGCTTCGTGGCTAACTATGAGCAAGACTTAACGCCACTTCATCAATGCACAAAGTGGCGTCAAGTTCCATACAATCAACCAGATCGAAAGCACCGATAAGTGACGGGCCAAGTTGGCGGCTCGGCTCTGCGGTGGAAAGGAACCAAGCACATGAAATCCGACAGCAGTAAGATCGAGAAAACCATCGTCGAGAAGGCGAAAGAGTTGGGTGCGTCGTTGGCGGGAATCGCGACCGTCGCTGACCTGAAGGCTTCCCCCTCCTATGCGATCTACGACAAAGCGCCGTTCTACGCAGAATACAAGCGCGTGGAATGGCGCGAAGAGCACAAATCAGTGCTGGTGTGGGCTTTGGTCCATCCAGCATCCGAGCCCGAACTCGATTGGTGGAGCATGAAGGTCCCGGGCTTTACCCCTGGCAACGGAATTATGAGGCTGCAGTCGAGAAAGCTCCGGATCTGGATGGGTGAAGAACTCGGAATCAAGGCCCTTTCGCTGCCGTACCAGATCGAGTATGGGGGGGCTTTCCTCAAGGATTCCGCCCATCTGGCTGGCCTGGGGGTGATCGGCA
>CAYWWC010000120.1:7389-11750 GCA_964461615.1 uncultured Anaerolineae bacterium | reverse complement strand
TGCCTAGATCAAAGAAGAACCCAAACTCTGTGAGAATCTCGATAAACACTTCCCAGCGATCCAGTTGGATTTTTGCCAGATCGTACAACTGAAAATCTCTGTCAAGTCCGTTGAGCAATGCAGGACATAGGATCCGGCCCATATGTTTGGGCATGCTTTGATCACGTAGTCCGATAGAAAACTCCCCTTGCGGATCGAAAACAAACAATCCCATACGTTTGTGCCTTGCATATGCCAGCAAAATCATTTTGGCCAGCACTGATTTTCCAGAACCGGTCTTGCCGAAGATGCCCAGGTGGTAAGCCTCGCCCGTGCCGTCGGGGCCGGTATCGAAGTGTTTGAACCAGAGGGGTAGCTTGGGCTTGGAACCGTAGACATGTCCCAAGTAAAACATCTGATCCCGATAGGGTGACAACAACTCATCTAGTAATGCGTCCTCGACTAAGTGAATAGGGGTACCCGTAGCTGGTACAGTGCCAAGGATACTGGGGCGATAGTTGCCGGCATTGTCCGCAAAGACAGCACTGATGGTCATTTCCCCCTGGTGGGTATCTTGCCGCTCACTGACCGCGTCCACTCGACCACGCTGGCGAATTAGGCTGCGCATGGTGGGATCTTCATGCCAGATGTTGCGCAGTGTGACTTCGGTGATCTGGCCCAAGGCATAATGCTGCTGAGTATCCTGAAGGTAGCGGAAAAGAGCCAATTCTCCTACCAGTTTCTTGCTGGCCGCGCTGCCCAGAATGTCGAGAGCCAACTCTCCTGTGGACGAGGGTGAGCCGACGACACCGATCCGCTCGGCAGCGTCTACTATATGATCCAGGTTCCTGCTTTCGTTCGACATACTTACCTCCCCGATTCTGTGCGATAGCTGTGCAGGCTTAGGAAAACATCATCAATGTTTCCCTTGTAGATTTCAGCAATTCGTTGGCTCGTGACCTGACGGAAAGTAGGAATAGCCCGCGCCAGGTGCTTGACCATGCGGTCAGCCATATAAAGTGGATAGGGCTCCATCATTGCTGCAGTGCCACACTGATGTTTGACGGCGTGGATGACAACAGCCAGCCGTCCTGGTGTCTGTGCGACTGCACGACTCATTTCTAGTCGTAGCGCGGGCAGCCACGGGTAAGGACGATAGTAGATCACATGGATTTCATCTAGCAGGCGAACGATAGTTTCCTTAAGATGCTCTGCCTCGGACCGATCGTTCTGTGGCACGGAAGATAAGTCCAGATGCCAACGCTGTTTTGGTGGTTGAAGTCGCCGAGGTCGGGTGAACTCGCCAGGAGAAAGGACACTGCTCAACATTCCTCGGTCGTCTTGAGCCTCTGGCCAACCAAGACTCTCACCAATCTCTCGTCGTGTGGTGTATTTTGGAACAGCCACCCAACAGCGATCGGAGCGGTGCGAGGCCAGAACGGTTTGGTAGGCAATCAGGCGATTCTTGATCTGCTCCAACAAGTGGGCTGTGACCTTCAAGTGTTTTGTTTCGACAGCCTTGCTGAGCGCCTGGTTGAAGAATATCAGCGGTGTTGTGAGAGATCCATCAATAAAAACGATACCGTGAGGAGCCTGGCTAGCCAACTCTAGCTCCATGCCCATCATCACCGCACGGACAATAGTACCGGTCTGATCGTCGTGGGGCTCAGTCTCAATGATGGCCTGATGACGAGGCTCTGGCCAGTGGCGTGTCTCCGAAGGTGGAGTCAGTCCCTCCACAGCTACAGCCGCTGCAGCAACCAAGTCGGTCGCTAACATCCGTTCAACAGCGTAGGAACCATCTACGCCACAGGTTGTGGGAATAGGAACGTACTCTAGGTCGGATTCACGCTGTAACAAGCTACTCTCTTCCAGGTCTGCTCGCCTCTCAGCACGCCGATCGTGCATCTCGTTGAAAGAGTCTAAAAGCACCTGTCCCACATCCTCGGTGCGATTAAGAAGCTCTTCAACAAGAGCAGATGGAAGATCGGCAAAGGGTCTTTCTATCGCTTTTTCAAGCATTGCTTTCTCTTTGCTCCCTATGTTCGCCTTCTGCCAAAATCAACATTCTTTCAATATCTTCATGCCGCCAATGGCGCCAGCCATCCACCCGCTCCGCGCGGCCCAGTAGCCACCGCTCGCGCCAATAGGTTGCCAGTTCCTCAAAGGGCAGTTCGCGGAAATCTGGCTTGTTATCTTGGCCAGTCATATACTCTTCCAGATTGTGAATCAGCGGAAACAAAAAGGTTTCCCGCTTCACTCCGTGCTTCAACAGATCCGATGAAAAGCCCAACCTTGCGAGAGCCCGCACCATCGTCTGCCACTTACGCCTCGGCCCGGTGCCGTAACCACCCCGCGTCGAAACTCCTCGCGATTCCAGGAACTCCCGAAATAACGGATACAGACGCAGTAAGTGAAAACTGCCATACCCTTCAGTATACCCTAGAGACTCGGCAATCGTCTCGTCGTGGTAGCGCAGACGGTTGTAAATGGAACTGCGGCCAAAGGCGCTAGTCGTTGTCAAGGCCACTAGGTGTGCCGGAAGCACACGACCTTCCATCTCTGTCTCCCGGCCCTCATACTTACGCCGGTAAGCGGTTCGCACCTCGTTCGATGTGGCAGCCATCGCTACCAGTTTTCCCCCCAACAGCCGATTGTACGGAGGCAGCGCGCCCAAGGTTTGGATGTCCATTGTCTGGTTGATCAACTCGGTCTTGCGACCGTCAGGATAATCAAACAACCTGTCGCGTGAAGGGAAGCTAAGAGGAGGAGACTGCAAACGTAGAATGCCAATTAGTTTGCCATTGTACTGGTCTATGACAAGGTAGGCTAGCCGTCGGCCGAAGCCCTTAGAGTAAGGGAGAGACCAAGTCAGCCGGGCTGTGCGGAATAGCTCGTGCTGCCATTTCTCCTTGACCTCAAGTAGCATCGGTCTTATCATCGCTGGCTCTACCTCATGCCCATCAGCGAAGAAGGGTATATAACGAGGAAGATTTCGTAGCAGCCAGTCCTGCCGGCGTTCTAGCTCCACTCGTTTGGCTGGCTCATGTAACCGTCGGGCAAGAGCTTTTGTTTGGCCTTCAGGTAAACACAGCTTTCCCTCTTGCCATTCAAAGCCTAGAGTTTTGAGTTCTTCCAAGACTGCTTGCCGCAGTTCATCGGCTGTGATAGTGATCACTTCATGTCTCCCAAGAAAGACATCGGTGGACAGAATACACCTATATGATCCCAAATGGTCAGCGTCGTCTGCCGTGCTATCGCGGGTAATGGCCTGCCCTTATTATAACCCAACCCCGACACTTACGCAAACGCACAAAGCCCGCCGCCCCGATTTCGCGGAAAGCGCGGGGCCGCGGGCTTGTCTTATCGCGTGGCGGCTTTTATACCTGCTGCGCCAACGCAATGGCGCCCAGCACTCCAGCCCGATCGCCTAACCCCGGCGGCACGATGTAATCGTCTATTTGCTCCAGGATGGCCGGCGCTTGCAGGTAGCCGTGGAGTAGCTCCTGCACCTCCCGCCGCACCAGCGGGAAGAGCACGGGCTGTTGCATCACGCCGCAAGCCCTGCCAACTCGTATACCATTTGAGTTGGTTGGACAACTCGACGCGAAGCATCCAGAACCTCCAGCGAGACCACATTCCCATCAACATCATAGTCCAGGATGATGCCAGGCTTGTCTTCGTCGCTCTCCGCTACAGGCGTTTCATTCAGGATAATCGTCAGGGTATCCGTCTGAGCGTCATAAATCACTCGCATCCTTCACCTCCAGTATTTTTGAACCTTGCCGGTACGATAGACAGTTACGACTTCGGGTGGCTCACGATCTACATCCACGAACACACGCAGCAGGTAGACTTTGGCCGGATCGTCAAAGGTCATCCTGGATTGGTAAACGCAGCGACCAAGTCGTACCTCCTCGCTTTGTTCCGGCGCTGTCAAAACAGCGGCTATATCGGTCTCAGTAATGCCGCGCCGTTGCATTTCCAGACGGGCGTGGTCAGTTAGTACATAGTTCAGTACAGCTCGACAAGGCATCTGCTCACCTCTGGTCCCTGGTTTGACTCATCAGCGCCCCTAATTATAACCCAACCGCGACACTTACGCAAACGCACAAAGCCCGCAACCCCGAAAGCGGAGCCTGCGGGCCTGCCTTGTCGCGTGGCGATTTTTACACCTGCTGCGCCAACGCGATGGCGCCCAGCACTCCAGCCCGATTGCCTAATCCCGGCGGCACGATGTAATCGTCTATCTGCTCCAGGATGACCGGCGCTTGCAGGTAGCCGTTGAGCAACTTCTGCACCTCCCGCCGCACCAGCGGGAAGAGCGCGGGCTGTTGCATCACGCCGCCCCCCATGATGATGCGCTGGGGCGACAGGATGCA
>CAYWWC010000120.1:0-7289 GCA_964461615.1 uncultured Anaerolineae bacterium | reverse complement strand
CGGGCTGTTGCATCACGCCGCCCCCCATGATGATGCGCTGGGGCGACAGGATGCAGATGATGTTCACCAGGCCCAGGGCCAGGTACTTGGCCTCGAGCGGCCAGGCGGAGTGGTCTGCGGGCAGCAGCTCGCCCCGCTGCCCCCAACGCTCTTCCAAGGCCGGGCCAGTTGCCAGCCCTTCCAGGCAATCGCCGTGGTAAGGGCAAGAACCAGCGTAGGGGTCGCTATCCCAGTCGTGGGGAACGAGCATGTGCCCCATCTCCGGGTGGATCAGGCCATGGATCAACTGCCCGTTGACCATGCCGCCCCCACCGATGCCCGTGCCGATGGTCAGGTAGACGAAGGTGTCCAATCCCTGGGCAGCGCCCCAGCGGTGTTCGCCCAGGGCGGCGGCGTTTACGTCGGTATCGAAGCCCACCGCTACACCCAGCGCCCGCCGGACCGCTCCGGCAACATCGGTGTTAGCCCAGCCCGGCTTGGGCGTGGTGGTGATGTGGCCGAAGGTGGGCGAATCCGGCTTCGGATCCACTGGGCCAAAAGAGGCGATGCCGATGGCTGTCAGAGGCTCGTCTTTCTGATGCTGCTGAAAAAACCGAATGGCCCGGCCGATGGTCTCTTCTGGAGTGGTGGTGGGAAAGCGCGTCTCCGATCGGACATCGTCAGGGCCGCTGCCCACCGCGCACACGAATTTCGTGCCACCGGCCTCAATCCCTCCCCAAAGTGGCGTCATCCATCTCCTTCCCTCATCGTCCAATTTGCTCTCGGAAGGTTGTCAGGTCAATGCCTTCTCCTGAGCGTGCCTGTTCCAGAGACTGCCTGAGGGAAGCTGCAAACTCGGGCTGCAATTCCGTACCCCTGCCCAACTCAATCTCGCGGCTGGCAAAGTAGCTTGTTCGCTCTTCAAGAATGGTCTGGAATACACGATCTTCTTCCGGCGTGAAATCGGCCCACATTCCGATGAACCGCTCCAGGGTGTCTTCGTTTGTGGTTTGTGAGTCTATCAAGGCATCCATCAATTGAGTAAGCCAGACCTCGAGACGTCTGTCTATCGTGCGTTCAACCAGTTGCTCGAATTCCTCTGCTGACAGTGCTGCCAAGGCCCTTTTCATTGCGCGGCTCCTTTTTCAGAATGATCGCCCTTATTATAACCCAACGACGGCACTTACGCAAACGAATAAGGCCCGAGACCCTGCTTGCTTCGCACTCACCGGCGTGGTGGGCGGAGGAAGCGGGCTGCGGGCCCGTCTTGCTGCGAGGGGAGTCGCGGAGGTCGCTTTCGAGAGACCTTGCCTCTATCTCATGATCACGGAATTCCAAAGAAGCTTGCGATCTGTTCAGCCAATGCATCCACCGGTGTGTCCTCATCCCTCAAGAACGTCCGGATAGCATTCTCTCTGCATTCTCTTGAAATCGTACGCGTGATTTGAACGTCGAAGTGGAGAAACTTGCTCCACATTTCTCGCGGATTTGGCAGTTGATGCACCATCTCTTTCATGAACCGCCTATCTTCGGATTCTTCCCATATCCTGGCGCTCATGTATTCAGGTATCTCAAGACACACAGTTTGGCCTGTTGGCATCGCTTGAGCGAGTATCGCTGGGTTGCTTATCCCGCCATCAATCAAGAGGTTGCTATCGGCGCCAGCTTCTTTGAGGTCCTCTGCCAGTAAATCCAAGTATTCGGCGTTCGCAGTTCGATTGAAAGCATCGAAGTCATCCCAGGACAACGAAAGCGCCCATGCCAATCCGTTCTCGGCTGTGAGCCAGGCTCTATTGGCCGGATGGCGCTCCTGGGTGTATCGGTGTTGGTATCTATCGTAAATGTGGGCGTCCATATCGTAGATTGGGATGTTGTGTTTTCTAGATATCGCCTGACAGATTGTTGACTTACCTGCACAAGCCCCGCCAATGGTCCAGTAGATTCCTCTTCGGCCCGACAGTATGCCGTGAGCGTTTCTGAGTAGCTCTTCGTTGACGGGAAATCGCATGGTCTTCCTCACCTCTTTCGGACAAGCCGACTCTCATGTGCGCCCCTTTTGGGCAAACACAAGCGGATGGCGCTCGTCAGATGTCTCCTGAGTCTCAACATAACCGTGCCCAACAATGGTGACTTTGAGAAGATTGAATCCCAGCCTGGCCAACATCTCCTCGTACTCCCCCAAACTGTAGTTGCTCCAATACATCGTCACCCCGAAGAAATCATCCTCCGTGTAGGCAGCTTCATTTCTGATGGCCACTGTCGCGATCAGATATCCCTGTGGCTTGAGCCAGCGATGGATTCGACGAAACAGCTCCTCATGCTCTTCACGCGGAAGGTGGAAGACCGAATAGAATGCCACCACCGCATCGAAGTGTGACGGCGGAAAGTCAACCGACATGATGTCGCCGCGAACGAACGTGGCCCCTGGTACATTCGCACGCGCTCGGTCAATCATTGATCCTGAGATATCTACCCCCGTGACGATGAAGCGCTGAGCGAGGTCCCGCGCAACTGGAATGCCAGCCCCGCAGCCCACATCAAGCACAGCGGCTCCGTCATCCAGGTAGCTCATGAACATGGCCAATTCAGGCCGTGCATCTCGTTGGCGGGCCTCGTCGTAGGCCGCAGCACAGCGATCATATCCTCGCTGTACCAAAGCCTTGTAGTCTACCGCAGGGTCATCTGCACGTTTCATGAATCCTTTCTCATCGCTTTCACTTGATGGCATAGAAACCCGCATGCACTTGGGAAAGCCAGAAGAGCTCAACCGCCCGAAAACCCACCGCTCTCAGCAACTCAAGATGCTCACTCACTGTGATAGGGAAGTACTTGGTGTTGAAGCGCTTGAGATGGTTCTCCACCGTCGCAGGTGAGCGTCCCTGCGCGGTCTGGAAACATCCCCAACGCTCCAACGCAATCTGCGTCCCTATCTCTGTGCAAGGAGCTATGATCTCAAAAGTGACAAGTAGTCCATCATCTTCTAGCACTTGGTAGCATGATTGCAGCGCTTCTCGACGCTGCTGAGCGCGTAGATAGTGATGGCACAGGATTGCCGTGACAACCTGAGGAGATTCACGTTTTACATGGACTACATGTAAGACTAATGACTCGCTCCCTACAGCGGGAAGAAACCTCAGCCGTGACTCTGGCTCCTCCAGAAACCGTTTCTTTGCCTCTTGCACCATTGCCGTTGACGGGTCAGCCAAGATGAACTGAGTTCGAGGGAAGAGTGGTAGGGCCAGTTCGACCAGGCACCCAGTGCCACAGCCGGTGTCTAGCCAACAGGCAACATCGGGCTTTGCTCTTCTCACCAGATCAACGGTCTCGGAATGGATTGTCTCATAGAAAGGAATCGTCTGCCTGACGCTCCGGTCGTAGGTCGATGCCTTGTGGGGAGTGGTGTTGTCTGATGGGGTTGTTTGTGTAGTCATGATCATGAGAGACGCTACTTCTCTTCCTGCATCTGTTCCTCCATAGCATCCTGAGCCTGTCGAAGGAGCGCCATGAAGATCTTCTCCGCCGAAAGCGGCAGGTCGTTGAAGCGGATGCCCAGGGCGTCGTGGATGGCGTTGGCGATAGCCGGCGCGGTGGGAACCATAACGTGCTCGCCCACGCCCCGTGCGCCCCACGGCCCATCCTCCAGCGGCGTCTCGACGATGTCACCCTGAATCTCCTTCGGCGCGTCCACAGCGGTGGCAATGCGATAGTCCACGAAGCTGGCGTTAAGAGGCTGACCTTTCTCGTCGAACCGCAGGGCCTCGAAGGTGGAGCTGATCCCATGAACCGCGCCGCCCTCAATTTGTGTTAGCACCAAGTCGGGGTTGATGGCCTTGCCCACGTCGTACGCGCTGGCGATCTTGAGGAAGTCAACCTGGCCGGTCTCGGTATCCACTTCCAGGTCTACGGCTTGCGCGCCGACGGTGTAATGCACCACCGCGCGGGTTCCCTGGCCGGTCTCGAAATCCAGGTTGGTGATATAAGTTGGCATGAATTTGCCGCGTCCCACGATAGGTCCACCCTTCCATCCCTCGAAGTTCTCGTTGGGCAGACCATAGACCACCATATTCTGAAGCGGCTGTTCCTCCTCAGACTTGTACGAGATGACTTTGCCGTCCTTGATGTCCAGGTCGCTGGGATCCTCGCCCCAGTGGTCGGCCACGATCTCCAGGATTTGCCGCCTGGCATCCTCGGCGGCGGCTTTCACGGCGTTGCCGGTGGACCAGGTGATGCGGCTGGCCACCGTCTGCCACTCGTAAGGACTGTACTTGGTGTCCACCGGGACCGAAACGCGCACCCACTCGTAGGGCACGCCCAATGCCTGGGCCGCCATCTGCGCGATGACGGTGAAGGCGCCCTGTCCCAAGTCCTGCGCACCGATCTCAACGTTGACGGTCGCGTCTTCGTTGAAGCGCACCATGGCCGAGCTGCCGGCGTTGGGCGGCATGGCCGGGGCCTTCCACATGATGGCAATGCCCTTGCCGCGCTTTTTGTGTACCGCGGAAGGCTGCTCCTCTTTGCCCCAGCCGATGGCTTCAGTGACCTTGTCAACACAGGCCACCAAGTCAATGGGGGGCATCTCCATGCCGGTTAGGATGGTATCGCCCGTCTTGACGCAGTTGCGCTGCCGGAACTCAGCGGAATCCATCCCGATCTTCTCGGCGAGCTGGTCCATGATCTGCTCGATACCCCAGTGGATCTCGGGCATGCCGAAGCCGCGCATGGCACTGCCGATGGGGCTGTTGGTGTAGACGCAGTAGGAATCACCTTTGACGTTCGGGATGGCGTAGGGGCCGGTGCAGGAGTAGCCGGCCGCGCGGGCGATGTTGACGCCGTAGTCGTTATAGGCCCCGCCGCCGAAGTGGTACTGGGTCTCCATGGCCAGCAGGTTGCCCTCGGCATCGCAGCCGATCTTGGTGTGCGCCACCAGGCTCTGGCGCGCTGACGTGCAAATGAACTCCTCTTCGCGCGTCATGCGCAGCTTGACCGAGTGACCCTTGACCGCTCTTGCCAGGACCACTGCGTTCACTTCCATTGAGATGCCTGCCTTGCCGCCGAACCCGCCGCCGACGTAGGGCGACACCACGCGCAGATTGCCGTGGGGGATGTCCAGGCTGTGGGAGATCATGTCGCGCTGGGCGAAGGGCGACTGCGAGCTGGTCCACAGCGTTACTTGCCCGGAGGGCTCCCACAGGCTCACCGATATGTGGGGCTCGATGGGCACGTGCTGGATCTGGGGTAGACGGAACGTCCCCTCCACGATGGCGGCGCACTCAGGCCAGGCTGCCTCGACGTCTCCTCTGCGCAGTTTGAAGTGTTCAGAGATGTTGGTGCCTGGTTTGGGAAAGATGAAGTTGGCTACGTCGTATTCGCCCAGGTCGGGGTGGATCAGGGGGGCGTCTGGCTGAGCGCCCTCCACCGGGTCGAAGACCGCTGGCAGTTCCTCGTACTCGACCTCGACGAGCTGAACGGCATCTTCCGCGATCTCCTCGCTGATGGCGATCACCCCGGCCACGGCATCGCCGACGTGCCGCACTCGATCAGTGGCGAAGATGGGGCGATCTATCAGATACAGGCCGATGCGGGCTGAGACATCCTGGCCGGTGACCACCGCCTTCACACCGGGCATCTCTAGTGCCTTGCTGACGTCCACCCTCTTGACAAGCGCGTGGGCGTGGGGACTGCGTACCAGCCGTCCGTAGTACATGCCGGGCCCGAACTGCATGTCGTCGGCAAAGACAGCGGCGCCGGTGAGCTTCTCGTGAATGTCTATGCGGGGTACGCTCTTGCCAACTGGGTCGGACGTGAGCGTGACTTTGCCTGCGGTCATCTCATGCACCTCCCTCTTCTGCAGCCGTCTGCACAGCTTTGATGATGCGCAGGTAGCCAGTACAGCGGCACAGGTTGCCGACCAGCGCCGCTTGTATTTCCTCCTTGGTTGGGTGCGCGCCGCTTCGCTTACAGCGCTCCAACAGCGCGTGAGCTGACATCAGCACTCCCGGCGTACAGAAGCCGCACTGGACGGCGTTGTGCTCCACGAAGGCTTCCTGCAGGCGTGTCAACTGACCGTCGCGAGCAAGATCCTCGACCGTGACAATTTCGGTTCCGTCGGCCTCCACTGCCAGCACCAGGCAGGAGTTGACCGGCTCGCCGTTCATCAGCACCGTGCAGGCTCCGCACTCCCCGGCGGTGCAGCCGTTCTTAGGGCCGGTGATCGCTAACTTCTCCCGCAGCAGTTGCAGCAGCGTCATGTTCGAGGGAACGGTCAGATGCTCAGTAGAACCGTTCACAGTCACAGAAATAGAATGATTCGCCATATTCTCCTTAACGTTTGACGTTTTAGTTGCGTAGTTGTTGCCAAACCTCCCGCAGCCCCCGCAGCGTGAGGTTTCGCACCATCGCCTTGCGGTAGGCGGCACTGGCGCGCACGTCGTCAATGGGGCTTGCGGCTTCCATGGCCTTTTTGGCAGCCAGGGCGAAGGTCTCCTCGCCCGGCAGACTGGCGGCCAGCACCTCCTCCGCTTCCAACGCCCGTAGCGGCACCGGCGCGACCGATGCCAGGCCGATGTGAAAGCGGTAGCCCGATGCCGTTCCATCGGGGAAGCCGAAGACCGCCACGCCGGCGATGGCCAGGTCGCCAGCTTTGTTGCGGCCCAGCTTGATATACCTACCCGCGTTGCCAGCGGGCGGCGCCGGAAAGCGAACAGCCGTCATCAGCTCGTCCGTTTGCATCGCCGTCTTGCCTGGACCTATGAAGAACTCATTGGCCGGCGCCTCTCGCTCTCCACGGGGGCCGTAGAGAACGATGCGCCCTTCCAGCAGCAGCACCGCCGGAGCGGTGTCGGCGGCAGGCGAGCCGTTACACAGGTTGCCGCCCAGGGTGGCGCGGTTGCGCAACTGGTACGAGGCGACGGAATTGGCCGATTCGGCCAGCAGCGGATAGTGGGTCAGCACGGCCGGATGGCGGGCGATCTCGTTCATCGTAGCCGCCGCGCCGATGGTCAGGCCTGCCTGGTCATCGTACAGGATGTCGCGCATGCCGGGCAGGTGCTTGACGTCCACCACGATCTGGGGGTGTACGAATCCGTCGCGCATGCGCACGAAAAGGTCGGTGCCACCCATCAGCAGGCGCGCCGCCTCTCCGTGCTCCTCCAGAAGGCGGGGCGCCTCGTCGAGAGCTCCTGCTCTGATGTAGTCGAAACTGGGAAGACCGGGTCTTGCTGTCACGTCGCTAACCTCCTTGCTCGGTATCTACTTTGAGAAACCAGGATAGTGCCAAATGGCACCTTTGTCAAGTCTGAGCGAATGACATT
>CAYWWC010000119.1:5670-11840 GCA_964461615.1 uncultured Anaerolineae bacterium | reverse complement strand
AATTGGGAGATCTACAAGATGCGCGATGACGGCTACAATCAGCAGAGGCTAACCGACAATGAGGCTGACGACACGTCTCCGGCCTGGTGGCCCTATTGCGAAGACATCTTCTTCCAGACGAATCGAGATGGCAACTGGGACATCTATAAGATGCGTGACGATGGTCGCAACCAGCAGAGACTAACCGATAATGAGGCTGATGACATGATCAGCGCGCCAAAGCCAAAGCTAGAACCAACACCGACCGCGACGCTAACTGTAACAGCGACCCCAACGCCCACAGCCACCCCGACGGACACAGCGACCCCAACGTCTACCGACACGCCGACGGCCACGTCCACTGCGACAGCAACCGTCACGCCGACGGCCACGCCCACTGCAACAGCAACCGTCACACCGACGGCCACGCCTACGCCAACGACTACCTACCAGGTCTATCTCCCGCTGCTTTATAAGAGCCGCCAGTGATCGTGGACATCATGTTGATGCCGAGCGTGGGGCGTGACTCGATCGTAGAGTCGTAGACATACCAGTGGGTCAGACGTTGACCAACCCGGATGTCGTGCTATTGGTCACCCGACCAATAATAATACTGGACACCTGTCCAATACAAAAATCCTCCAGATGACCAATGTGTCCGGGGGATTTTTGTTGTATAATGAGTCCAGAGAGACTGAAGGCTCGTTCAGCACCCACACACCATTTTGACAATGGCGCCTTTTTCTGGTACACTGGAGGTAGAGTAAGAAAAACCAGGTTTTTCTGCTTAAGAGTACCGGTCAGGGTGCCGAAAACACCTGCGATTGCAGACGTTACGGGTATCAAAGATGCTAAAAACCCTGGTTTCTTAACGCTTCCACAAGTTGTCCAAACTCCAAAAACAGAAGAAGGAGCATCCAACTATGCACACCGTAGAAGTTTCCCACGTCGCCAAATCGTTCGGCGAAACCCAGGCCGTGGTTGACGTGTCATTCGACACCGAACGCGGCGAGATCTTCGGCCTGCTCGGCCCCAACGGCGCAGGCAAGACCACCACCATCCGCCTGATGCTGGACATCTTCAAGCCGGAGCGCGGCACGGTGTCCATCCTGGACGGGCCGATGACCGAAGAGAAGAAGGATCGCATCGGCTACATGCCCGAAGATCGCGGCCTCTATCAGGATACCCCATTGGAACGCTGCCTGCTCTACCTGGCCTCGCTGAAGGGCGTATCGTCTGGGGAAGCTCGCCAACGCCTGGGCGAGCTGCTGGAACGTTTCGATCTGGCCGCCCACAAGAGCAAGAAGGTCAAGGAGCTCAGCAAAGGGATGCAGCAGAAGGCGCAGATCATCAACACCATCATCCACCGCCCGGAGTTGATCATCATTGATGAACCTTTCATCGGTCTCGACCCCATCAACACCCAACTGGTCAAAGACCTGATGGAAGAGCTGCGCGACCAGGGGGCCACCATCCTCATGTCCACCCACCAGATGCGCCAGGTCGAGGAGCTGTGCGACCGCATCCTGCTGATTGACAACGGGAAGGATCTGCTCTACGGCAAGCTGGACGACATCCGCCGCCGATTCTCCGGCCACGCTGTGCTGGTGCGCGCTGCGGGCGAGCTCCCCAAGGTGGCCGGAGTAGAACAGGTTTCGCCCCACAACAGCGACTCCAAGCTGACGCTGGCCCAGGGAACCACCCCGCAGGATGTGCTGCGCGCTCTGATGGCTCAAAACGTGATTCTGGAGAAATTCGAGATCGCCATCCCCACCCTGGACGAGATCTTCATTCGCGTGGTGGAGGGCTGAAAACACAGCGGCTGAAAACACAGCTAAGGAGATGCATTATGTCCAAACTATGGCTGGTCGCCAAATACGAACACGCGCGGAACGTCTTCAAAAAGAGCTTCATCTTCGCCACCCTCAGCATGCCTCTGATACTTGCCTTCTCCATCGGACTGGGGTGGCTCATCGAGTCCACGGAGAATAACGACGCCCCGGTCGGCTACGTAGACCAGGCCGGTTTTCTGGCTGAACCCATCCCTGCGCCCCAAAGAGCCGCTTCACCCAATGACCCCGGTGTCTCAGATTTGGTGCCCTTGATTCCCTTTCAAACAGAGGAAGAGGCACGCCAGGCATTGGAGTCGGAAGCCATCCAGGCATACTACGTCGTGGCGGCGGACTATCGCCAGACCAATCATGTCAAGCTGGTGTACCTCGAGCCGCCCGGCAACAACGTCCCTCGTCAATTCTGGGATTTCATGCAGATCAACAAGATCAGCGACCTGCCGCCAGACGTTGCCAGCCGGGCTGTGGCCGGCAGTAATCTGATCGTACGCTGGCCGGACGATCGGCCTGGGGGGGGGCGTGAATTCTCTGCCCGGACATTCCTGAACAACCTTTTGCCATTCTTCATAGGCCTGGGCTTCCTAATGCTGCTCTTCATGAGTTCGGGCTATCTGACGCAGGCCGTAGCCACGGAAAAAGAGAGCCGCACGATGGAGATCGTAGTTACCTCAATATCGCCCGGCCAATTGATCGGCGGCAAGGTGCTGGGCATCATCGCCATGACTCTCACCCAGGTCGCTGCCTGGGCCATTTTTGCAGCACTGGCACTTTTCATCGGTAGTCGCTACTTGGGCATCAGCGTGCTGCAAAACCTGAGCATTGATCCGCAAATCATCATGGCCATGCTGGCCATCGCGGCTCCGACTTATGTGATGATCGCAGCCCTGATGACGGCCGTTGGGGCAACGGTGGCCGAGGGCCAGGATGCCCAGCAGGTAGCGGGGCTTTTCAGCCTGCCCGTCGTGGCGCCTGTTTGGCTTGGCGCGATAATCATAGAGAACCCCAACGGCCCCCTGGCCATTGGCTTGAGCCTCTTCCCACCCACGGCACTGACCACATATGCCATGCGCATCATGTCTGTGCCGATACCGTTCTGGCAGATCGCCCTCAGCGCGGCGCTGCTGGTCCTGTCCGCAGGGGGAGCGGTGTGGTTGGCCGCGCGCATCTTTCGGCTGGGGATGCTCCGTTATGGAAAGCGTCTGGGCTGGCGTGAGATTATTCAGGGTAAAGCATCAAACGTCGAGCGTCAAACGTCGAGAAAATGGGGGAAATCATGAAAAAGACACTCTTGGTTCTCCGCAACGAGATCATCACCGCCGTCACTCGCAAGTCGTTTATGTTCATTGCCTTTGGCATCCCGTTGATTGGCGTCTTGATTTTCCTGGGCGCTTCGGTCTTGCAAAGCGGCGCCCTCGGCTCCTCCGGAAGCGGAGGCGAAACTGGCGACTCAGACACGCCCGAGCTCCAGGTCGAGGGATACGTTGATTACAGTGGGCTGATCGAGGCCATCCATGAAGGCGCCCCGGACGGCATACTTGTGGCCTACCCGGACGAGGCCAGCGTCCGTCAAGCATTGAACAATGGAGACATTGCTGCCTACTATGTCATCCCTGAGGATTACATCAAGAGTGGCGAGCTCATCTACATCAACCCGGACTATAGTTGGACTGGGTCGAAGGATCAATCGTGGGTCATGCGCCAGACGCTCACGGCCAACCTCTTGGACAACAAAGCTGAGCGGATCCAACGGTTCTGGAACGTGATGGACGTAGAGGTGAAGGCCCTGGCCCCCAGCCAAAAGCGTGACCTCGACAACCCGGCGACGTTCGCACTGCCCTACGGCTCCATGATGATCTTCTACTTCGTCATCATGATGTCGTCCAGCCTGCTGCTCAACAGCGTGGCGGTGGAGAAGCAGAATCGGGTGATCGAGATCCTGATGCTGTCCGTCAGGCCCAGGCAATTGTTGAGCGGCAAGATTATCGGGCTGGGGATTGTGGGCTTGCTCCAGACCCTGATCTGGTTCGCGACGGGCTACACCCTGTTGCGACTAGGTGGCCGCACCTTCGACTTGCCCCCCGGGTTTGAACTCCCGCCCTCGATCCTGGTGTGGGGGGTTGTGTTCTTCCTGCTCGGCTACGCCGTATACGCCAGCCTGATGGCCGCTTTGGGGGCGCTGGTGCCCAACTTGAAAGAGGGTTCCCAGGCGACCATCCTGGTTATCTGGCCGACGCTCATACCCATGCTGCTGATGGTCATCCTGATCCAACAGCCTCACGGAGCCCTTGCCACCGGGCTAAGCCTGTTTCCCTTGACCGCCCCGATGACGATGATGCTGCGCCTGGCGGCCGGCGGCGGTGTGCCCCTGTGGCAACTGTTGCTGGCGGTGGGCCTGCTATTGATCACCGTCTACATTATCCTCCGAGCCGTCGCCAGCGTCTTCCGCGCCCAGTACCTGCTCTCCGGGCAGGCCTTCTCGGCAAAGCGTTTCTTCGGCGCGCTCCTGGGGCGAGCGTAGAACGGCGGTTAATACTACAACCGCACTTCGTCATTCTGAGGAGCGAGGCGACGAAGAATCTCGTTTCTCCGGTTTGAAATCTCAGTGCAGCAACGAGATTCTTCGCTCCCTGCGGTCGCTCAGAATGACATTTCGAGCAACTGCGGTTGTAGTATTAAAGGGGGTACTGATATGCTCAATAGGCCGTATTTCAAGCGGCTACTGCTACTATGCCTTGTTGTTGCTTTTCTCACCGGTTGCACTGGGGCAACGCCAACGCCAGAACCACAACCCCTTTGGCCCACTGATGGCTGGCTAACCTCGACCCCTGAAGAGCAGGGAATGGACTCGGAGCTGCTGGCCAACATGCTGGAGACTATCCAGGAACGGGGTCACGACATTGACAGCGTGTCGGTCATCCGCAACGGATACATGGTGGTAGACGCCACTGTTCATCCTTTCGAGCCAGGTTCACGACACATCATCTACTCTTGCACCAAGAGCGTCATCTCCGCGCTGGTGGGCATCGCCATTGACAAAGGCTACATCGAGGGCGTGGATCAACCCATCCTGGACTTTTTCCCGGAGCGGGCGGCGGCCAACCTTGATGCGAACAAGGAAGCGATGACCCTGGAGCATGTCTTGACCATGGCCACTGGTTTGGAATGTCGTGATTCGTACCTGTACCGCTGGCGGGGTATCAGCCAAATGAGGCAGAGCGAGGACTGGATTCAGTTCATGCTCGACTTGCCGATGGCGGAAGAGCCCGGCACCCGGTTCGAATACTGCAACGGGGCCTCGTTTCTCCTCTCGGCCATTATACAGGAAACAACTGGCCTGAGCGCTCTCGCGTTTGCCAATGAACATCTCTTTGGCCCTTTGGGTATTATAGACGTGGAATGGTCGTCTAACCCCCAGGGGATAACCATCGGCTGGAGCGATCTTCACCTGACGCCCCACGACATGGCGAAAATCGGCTACCTCTACCTGAACGAGGGGCGGTGGGATAGCGAGCAGGTGGTGTCTGCTAAATGGGTGAAGGCATCAACACGCAAACACATCTCCGCTACCCTCGAGGACGGCTACGGGTATCAGTGGTGGGTTGATGATGCCGCCCTGGGCGGTGGCATCTACCTGGCGCTGGGCTACGCGGGGCAGTTCATCTTCGTCGTGCCCGATAAAGACATGGTGGTGGTGTTCGTCAGTGACCTGGAAGAGCAGGACTTCTATATCCCCCAAGGCCTGCTGAACGACCTCATCATCCCAGCGGCGAAATCAGCCACGCCGCTGCCCGACAATCCCGATGGCGTGGCGCTGCTCGAATCCCGCGCTGAAGCCCTGGCTAGTCCATAGAAATCACTAAGACACTACACCGAATTTGGAATAAAACGAATCAAGGAAGAAAAATCCGTTCCCCTCGACAAGCTCAGGACGTTACTACTCAGACTGGCGGTTGAAACCGCGCCTGGAGAGCTAAAGCTGACTGTCCACCTACGTGGACAGCGACGTCCACGCAGGTGGACGCCCGGCTGAAAGCCCTGGAGAGGCGATTTCAATCGCGGCAAAGGGTAGCCTGAGCAGTTACCCCAGGACAAGCCTTTCTCAATTCGCTGTAGTGTCACTGGAAGGAATATCAACATGTCTATCCGTTACAAAGCAATCGCTACAGTGGTGCTTGTTCTTATCCTCATCACCGGTTGTGGAAAAGCCCAATCCACAGCCACGCTTATCCCGCCGACGGACACGCCAGTCCCACCCACGCCGACGGACACGCCCGTGCCGCCGACGGCCACTTCCGCCCCCACGCCCACTGCCCCCCAGCCCCTCGACACAACCTGGGACGA
>CAYWWC010000119.1:0-5660 GCA_964461615.1 uncultured Anaerolineae bacterium | reverse complement strand
CCTATCCCGCCAACGGACACGCCAGTCCCACCCACGGCGACAGCAACCTCTGTTGATACGGCCTGGGACGACCGCGCCATCTTCCGCGACGGGCTGATTGATGCGGAACAAGAGGCGCTCGACCGCTTGCCGGGCGCGAGCGTGTACCACATTGACTTGCAGATTCCTGACGACTTTCTCCTCCTAGAAGGCCACGAAGAGGTCCGCTACACCAACCAGGAGGGCGAGCCCCTCGACGAGGTCTACTTCCGTCTGTTTCCCAACATAGCCGGCGGCGCGGCCACCGTCTCGGCGGTCCAGGTAGACGGCCTCGACGTAGAGCCTGTCTACGAACTCCAGGATAGCGCGCTTCGCGTGCCGCTGCCGACGGCCTTGCAGCCCGGCGAACGGGCAGTCATCCAGATGGACTTCGAAGTGGAAGTGGCTCAGGAGATGGGCGGCAACTACGGCCTGTTCGGCTACTTCGACGGCGTGTTGGTGCTGGATGAATTCTACCCGGTCATCCCGGTCTACGACGACGCGGATACAGGACATACAAGCTGGAACGTGGAGGTTCCGTCTCGCAACGGTGACGTAACCTATTATGACGCCAGCTTCTACCTGGTGCGCGTGACCGCGCCCGCCAGCCTGACGGTCGTTGCTTCAGGAATCCAGGTCGGTAGAGAACGCGAAGCGGACAGCCAAATCCTGACCTTCGCCGCCGGCCCTGCCCGCGACTTTTACCTGGCCGCCAGCGAGGACTACACCGTGATCAGCAAGACGGTTGGAAAGACAACAGTAAACAGCTATGCTTTTGCAGCGCGAGCAGAGGAGGCGGAACTGGCCTTGCGGTTTGCGGCAGATGCGTTGAGAAGTTTCAATCAGCGGTTTGGCGTCTTTCCGTACACCGAATTCGACGTCGTGAGCACGCCCATGCAGGCGCTGGGTATGGAGTATCCCGGCCTGGTGGCCATAGCCCTTAACCTTTACGATCCAAACAGCAAAGCTGGGGGCTTACCATTTCCAATCGCGCTAGAAAGCACTGCAGCCCACGAGGTAGCTCACCAGTGGTTCTACTCCACCGTCGGCAACGATCAGATAGACGAACCCTGGCTCGATGAGGCGCTGGCTCAGTATCTCACTGGGCTCTATTACCTGGATACTCATGGTGAGGGTGCTGCACGGGATTACCGCAGTTCTTGGGATGGCCGATGGAACCGCGTTGATCGGGCCGACATTCCTATCGGCATGTCCACAGGAGCCTACGTGGATAACGAATACAGCGCGATTGTCTACGGCCGCGGTCCGATTTTCGTCGCCGCGCTGGCCGAGGAGATGGGGCAGAAACCGTTCGACGAGTTCCTGCGCGATTACTACCAGACTCACAAATGGGGCATCGCCACGGGCGACTCATTCAAGCAACTGGCCGAACAGCATTGCCAGTGCGACTTGACCGCTCTGTTTGAAGAGTGGGTTTACTGAGCACTGGAAATGCAAAACCCCAAGTGTCTCGGAGACCTTTGGGGCTTGCGCGATTCGTTCAATCCCTGGAATTCGCTGTCATATTCGGCGGCCGCCGCGCTCAGTAGAAAGTCTTTCTCACCATGCAGCTCAACGCCCAACAAATGATCGAGCGCCCATCATGCCACGGTTTCTTGTTGGGTAACACGAATCAAGAATCGCAAAGCTTCATTCACCGATTGAGAATCAGGAAACAATTCCGCAACATCTTGCTCCAGATGTACGTCTATGCCATTGAAACTTTTTCTGCCGGGACCCAGTTTTCTGACTCGCAATTGAGTGAGGTCATATTCATCCCGGAGGTCGTCGTTCATTTTGGTGTCAGCCGTCTTCATAGGCTTTCCGCTCCTTTCGTGTGGTTTCCCGTGCGCTGATCAACCGACATGTGTTATCCCGTTCTGTATAGGAAACAATTAGCAGGTGTCCTTCGCGTGATCGCCCAATAATCAGATAACGGTGTTCATCATCAGAGTGGTCGGGATCGTAAAAATCTACATACAACGGGTCATCAAACGCCGTTTTTGCTTCCTCAAACGAAACGCCGTGTTTTTTCAGATTGATTTCAGCCTTTTGTGGATTCCATTCAAAATTCATAGCGTTACCACGCGCAGATGCGTCACATCTTGGGTTTGCCTTTGTCGAACCCTATTCGACTGAAATGGCCCCTTTGCCACAAGTTGTATTATACTAAACCTTTTCCCCCTTGTCAAAAGGCAATCTGGGCCAGGTGCAACGCACTTCAAGGCAACCAAAGGTTGCGCTGCGTCGCACCTTGCATCAAAAAAGCGGGAGACGTAGAACGCCTCCCGCTTTGCTATGTAAGGCTTCCGAGGTTCTGTGATTACCTTCGCCGCCGCCGCAGGAGCAACATCCCTCCAACCGCACCCACCGCCATCAGCCCCACCACCCCCATCCACGGCGCCGCCAGCCCCAGCTTGCTCACCGGCACGACGATGCCGCCGACGGGAATTGGTGGAGGCGCAGTCGGTTGCCCAGGGCCTCCATCATCAACAATCACCCCATCGAGGCCTCCATCATCGTCCCCCAATCCGCCGTCTACCAGAGTGATGGTGATCACGTTGTCCCCATCGTTACTGCCCATCGGTATCTGAATCCATCCCTCGGGTTCGTGGCACTTCCAGTATTGGGAGCCCGCAGGAACGGCTGCGGGGAGCGTTATGGTGACCACCACCGTTTCGCCCAGTGTCAAACCCGTGATGTTGAAGGTGAAGAACCCATGCACGAAGTCGAGACCTGGCCTACCCGCCTCAGAGCAGGTTAGCGTCGCTTCAGCTACGGCAGCCAGGCCCTCTATGCCGCCGCTACCGGTCCTGAACTCGACGGTGCCGGTTCCAGTTGCCGTTTCCACTTCGTCGGTGATAGCGCCGCCCGCCGTGACCGTCACGCCCGCGTCGCTGCTGTTGTTGCCGGGGTCGCTATCCACCACCGTGGTGGTGATGACGGCGGTGTTGGTGAAGGTACCCGTCGCCAGGGTGGTGGACAGCTGCCCGGTAATGGTGATGACGCCGCCTGCGCCCGAAACCAGGTCGGCCACTTCCCACACGTAGCTGATGCTGCCCGTGGCAGTGATGGCCGCGCCGCTGCTCGTGACGCTCAGGCTGCTGTGCGTCACGCTGACCGGCACGATGTCGGTGATGACCACGCCGCTGGCCAGGCCCTGCCCTGTGTTGGTGAAGGTGATGGTGTAGGTGATGGGGTCGCCCGGTTTGGCGAAAGCGGGCGATACGGTTTTGACAATGTTCAAGTCCGGCGAGCAGTCGTCGTTGCGATAAATCTGGGATGTATAGTTCCCGGTGAGGAGAATATCCAGGTCGCCGTCGTTGTCGTAATCACCCCAGACCCCACTGCCTTGAGATACCCCGGTCAGCCCGGCGCTGATGTCGGTGAATGTGCTATCGCCTTTGTTGCGCCATACCTGGGATGTATTCTGGGAAGAAGAATCACTTCCGGTGAGGAGAATATCCAGGTCGCCGTCGTTGTCATAGTCGCCCCAGGCTGCGCTGCCCCATCTCATCGCGGTCAGCCCGGCGCTGATGTCGGTAAAAGTGCCGTTACCGTTGTTGCGGTAAATTTGGGAAACAGGGTCGGAACCATCGTACCCGGCAAGGAGAATGTCCAGATCGCCGTCGTTATCATAATCTCCCCAGTCTACGCTGCTGAGATATACCCCGGTCAGCCCGGCGCCGATGTCGGTGAAAGCGCCGCCGTCGTTGCGGTAAACCTGTGATACATAGGTAGTGCCGGAATCAGTGTTCTTGCCGGAAAGGAGAATGTCCAGGTCGCCATCGTTGTCGTAATCGCCCCAGGCCGCGCTGCTCTGGTCCACCCCGGTCAGCCCGGCGTTAATGTCTGTGAAAGTGCCGTTACCGTTGTTGCGGTAAATTTGGGAAACAGGGTCGGAACCATCGTACCCGGCAAGGAGAATGTCCAGATCGCCGTCGTTATCATAATCTCCCCAGTCTACGCTGCCTTTCTCTGAACCGGTTAGTCCGGCGCTGATGTCGGTGAAAGCGCCGTCGTCGTTACGGTAAATCCAGGATGTCGCATTGGATTCATATTGTCCGGCAAGGAGAATATCCAGGTCGCCGTCGTTGTCGTAATCGCCCCAGGCAGCGCTGCTATAATGCACTCCGTCCAGCCCGGCGTTAATGTTGGTAAAACTGCCGCCGTCATTGCGGTAGACTTCAGTCGCTGGGGCGAACGGGTCCAAACCGTACCCGGTGAGGAGAATGTCCAAATCGCCATCGTTGTCGTAATCACCCCAGACTGCGCCGCCTCTATTCATATGCATCGCGGGTAGCCCGGCATTGATGTTGGTGAAGCCGCCTACACAGCGATTGGTCACATTGCCGGCATTGAATTGCCACAGCGTAGGCGTAACGGGATGCGTGCCATCGAGGTTGGTGGTCTGGGTGGTGGCGATGGCGTAGACCAGCTCGCCGGGGAAGAACCCGTTGGTGGGCGTGACGATGATGGTGTTGCCATTGACCACGCCGTGCGTCTCTGTCACCAGGCCAGATTGCATGCCATGCACCGCAAAGGTTTGGCTGGTGACGGTGGTGGCGCTGATGGCTTCGTCGTAGGTGATAGAGACAGTGGTAGCGAGAGTCGCGGTTACCGAGTTGCGCGGCGGGTGGATGCTTTGCTGCGCGGGGGATTGAAGAAGCGTCTCTATCAATCCCGCATCGGAGGTGTTGACCACGACACTCGTCGCCGCCTGGGTAGACGCAGCCGCCTGCCCAGTGGATGTGAGCAATACCACGGTCAGAGTCATCAGGCCCAGGCCAAGGGCCAGGGCCATCCCCAGCCGGGCGAGGGTGGATAAAAAGTGCCGTCTTCGGGTTGTCATTTTGGATATCTCCTTTCGAGGTTCACGCCCAGAGGGCTCGAATAATGATGGCTCTCCCCGCCCATCGGCGGCGGGGCAAAGGAAAACGTCAATCTCAGGCGCTCGTGGAGCGTCGTTCGGCTCGGCTCACGACGAGGCCTTCAGGCTGGCGCTGCGTATAGTTGGGCAGGCGGGCAATACCGCCGCCGCTTTTCAGAGCACGGGCTGGGATGTGGGATACCACCGCTGGCTCCTCTTTGAGGTGCGCTACTCTCTTCCATAACTTCTGCATTGTGCAGCCATATTATACCAAACCTACGGCCCTCTGTCAAACGGCGTTGCCAGAATGGACAAGATGTGGTACAATCATGTCATCCCACAGTCCCAGTTCACGAGCGAAACTGACCGCACAACACTGCCCAGCAAGGAGGGCGAAAAATGAGTGACCGCCACCCAGAGATTTCAGAGGACCGTCTTTTCTATTTTGAGAAGCAAGAAGTCGTTGTCAACGATTTCGATTCGGCGGGATACATCCTGGACATCGGCGGTGGCGGCGAGGGGGTCATAGGCAAACTGAAAGGCGAGCAAGTCATCGCCATTGATCCCAACCATAGGGAATTGGAGGAAGCGGCTGCTGGCCCGCTAAAGATCGTGATGGACGCCAGAGATCTGCAATTCCTCGATGGCACCTTCAGCACGGCGACCTCGTTTTTCACCCTGATGTACATCAAGTCCCCTGACCACGAGAAGGTATTCAACGCCTGATGTGGAATTCATACAAGGGTCGACTTGGCATCAACGCCCAAATGTG
>CAYWWC010000118.1:0-11903 GCA_964461615.1 uncultured Anaerolineae bacterium | reverse complement strand
GTATCCTGCTTCGGCCTACCCTGAATAATGTTAAAAATGTCAGTCAATCAGGCTTGACCCTGCGAAATCCTAAAGAGCCATTACCTTTGCTCAGTGACCTGCCGCTTGCCAAAATCGGCGCTTTGTGCTATAGTTATGCCCGTCATCACGTGAGAGTAGAGAGTAGAGAGTTTTTCTAAAGAAAGGAGGCACATCATCGCCGACATGCGCAATTACGAGTTTACGTTCATCGCTCACCCCGATGTAGAGGATGAGGGACTAGCAGGTGTCACGGAGAAAGTCAGCCAGTTCATCACCGAGGGCGACGGCCAGATAACCAATGTGGACCATTGGGGCAGGCGCCGCCTGGCGTATCCAATCCAGAAGCAGAAGGAAGGGTATTACGTGCTGATGCAAGTTCAACTAGATCCCAAGTCTCTCGACGAACTGGGGCGGAAGCTGAAACTCACAGAGGAGGTCATCCGCTATCTGCTGGTGAGAGTTGAGGACTAATGAATTGAAGAAAGGGTGAAGAGATGTCAAGGGGTTTGAACAAGGTGATGATCATAGGCAATCTGGGACGCAGCCCCGAGATGCGGTATACGCCAAGTGGTAGGGCGGTAGCCTCTTTCAGCGTGGCTACGAGCCGCAGTTGGGTCAACGCCGAGGGCGTGCGCCGCGAGGAAACCGAGTGGTTCAACGTCGTGGCCTGGGGCAACCTGGCCGAAATATGCAAACAACATCTCACCAAAGGCCGACAGGTCTACGTTGAAGGCCGCCTGCAAACCCGTGGTTGGGAGGATCAGAGCGGGAAGAAGCATTACCGCACCGAATTGGTCGCTAATGAAATGATCATGCTGGGAGAGCGCAAGAGCGCGGAGGCCACGGAAGAGAAACGGGAAAGGGAAGCTGAGCCCGAAAGCAGCGAGTTTCCCTTTTAGCTTGCCGTCAGCGGCTGGCTCTCATCGCTCCAACTAGCTTGACGATGTAAGACTTCGGCCCAGGTATCATTGCGAGCGGTTTTTGCGAAGCAATCGCTTGTATTGCCGCAATCGCTTGTATTGCCGCAATCGCCACCGCGCGAATTGGGGATCGCTTCCCTTCGACAGGCCCTTCGTCAAGCTCAGGGGGGACCTCAGGACAGGCGACGGGAAAGCATGCCTCATAATGACAAATGTAACACAGCCAAGCTAGGAAATCAATCTAATTGCACATTGGGAGGTAACTTTGGCAAACGCAGGGACCAGGAGCAGTAGAGGTAGTACCCAGAGAGGCAGAGGGCAGGGGACCCGTCGTACCCGGAAACGGAGGTTCATCCCCCGTCGCAAGGTGTGCGCTTTTTGCACGGAAAAGTCTAATGTCATAGACTACAAGCAACCTGAACGTCTGCGCCGTTTTCTCTCCGATCGAGGCAAGATCAAGCCTCGCCGTCGGACGGGAACCTGTGCCAAACACCAGAGGCGTTTAGCAACGGCTATCAAGCGGGCCAGGCACTTGGCCCTTTTGCCCTACGTTGCTGAACACCTTCGGCGCTACAATTAGGGCGCAAATAAGAGCAGTTGAACAGGGCATAGGATGACTTGCTCCTATGCCCTTTGTTTGGCTTCTTTCTCAATTCGATGTAGTGCTGCTGAGGAGATGAAATAAGGATGGCCAAGAAGAGGAAAAAGAAGACTAAGGAACTTACGAAAAAGGAACTACGGCTCGGCAAGAAAGCCCAACGACAAAAGCGGATGATTCTTGTTGGTGCAGCCATTGTTGCCATCGTGGTAGTGGCTTTGTTCACCTTTGGCTCCTATCAAGAATACATAGCTAAGCCGAGGGCGCCTGTGGCAATGGTGGGCGAAGCGCTCATCCGCGCGGATATCTATCAAAAGATGGTGCGTTACTATCGCTCTAATCTCAGGAATCAGTTGGCCGCGCTGCAAGAGCAGCTAGCCGGCCTGGATCCAAACGACCCGAGCAGCGAGTTTATCGTCGAGTATTACCAGGAGCAAGTTGAACAACTGCAAAATCAGTTGGTGGACACAGAAACGCTCGGCCTACAGGTATTGGATGATCTCATTGACGACGAGTTGATCCGCCAGGAAGCAAGCAGACGAGGGATAGCGGTCACATCCGAGGAAGTGCAACTGGAGATAGAGACCCAATTCGGCTACGAAAGGAATCCTCCCACTCCTACACCAACGCCCATCATCACCGCCACCCAGGCCATAACGCCAACCCCGACCGTAGCGCCCTTGACGCTGGACAGATTCCAGGAAATGTACGCCACCACCTTGGAAACGTTGGACGAACGGGCTGGCTTCTCCGAAGTGGATTTCCGCGATATCTTCGAGACCATGCTCTTTAGAGAGAAGTTGCACGAGGCCATGGGCCAGGAAGTACCCACCATCGCTGATCAGGTGCACGCCCGCCAGATACAGGTGACGGGCGAGGAGTATGCCCAGGCGATCATGACCCTGCTCGATGAAAGCATTGATGAGACGAGCGCCACAGATGCAATCCGCGCGCTTCTGGCCGAGGAGGAAGTCAAGACCGAGGAAGAGATCAGAGCCGAGAAAGACCCCCAGGAACTCTCGGCCCAATTGACAGAGAGTGAGGACAGCTTTCTCTTCCTGTCTCAGAACTTCTCCCTGGACACTGGCAGCAAAGACACTGGCGGCGACCTGGGCTGGTTCTCCAGGGGCCAGATGGTGCCAGAGTTCGAGGAGGCGGCCTTCAGCACGCCGGCAGGTGAGATCGACGGACCAGTGGAAACCCAATTCGGCTGGCACGTCATCTTAGTTCAGGAAACGTCAGAGGAGCCAGAGCCACAGGTATGGGCCAGCCACATACTGCTGGATACCGAGGAAGAAGCCCAGGCTATCGTGACCCTCCTGGAAGAGGACATTGACGAGGACACAGCCCTGTCCGCCCTGGATATTCTTGTCGAGGCCGAGGTGGCCAAGGCTAGAGCAAAGGAAGAGGAAGTCCAAGACCTCTTGACTCGGTTGCAAGAGAGCGACGACCGCCTTGCCTTCCTGGCTGAGAACTTCTCCGAGGATTGGGAAAGCAAGGATCAGGGCGGTGATATGGATTGGTTCCCCAGGGGAGAGAAGACAGCCGAGGTCGAGGAGGCAGCTTTCAGCTTGGCGGTGGGGGAGATGAGCGAACCGATCTCGAACACCATCGGCTATCACATCATCGAGGTCCTAGGACACGAGGAGCGGGAACTGTCGCCCGGAATCCTGGAGCAAAAGCAATTACAGGCCTTCGAGGACTGGCTCGCAGAACAACGGCAGTCGGAAACAGTGGAGCGTTTCTGGTCTGTGGACAAAATGCCTGTTGATACGGGATAGGGACGTTGATGAGAAAAAAAAGACCTGACAGGTTTAGAAAACCTGTCAGGTCTTTTCAATTCGCCTTGCGCCGGGCCTCAAAGACATTGGGCAGCTTCTCAATCCTGGCCAAGACGCGGCTTAACTGGATAATGCTGGTGATCTCCAGGGTGGCCGTGATGACGGCAGTATGATCTTTGGGGTGAGTAGCGATGTTAGCAGAAATTATGTTTATCCTCTCCTCAGCCATGATCTCGGTTACATCCCGCATCAGTCCAGTACGGTCATAGGCCATGACCTGTATCATCACTGGGAACCCTTGCTCGATAGCTTCTCCCCAGTCCACTTCAATTAGACGCTCCCTGTCCTCAAGATAGAGAATATTGCGGCAATCCTGGCGATGAATGGTTATGCCCCGTCCCCGAGTGACATATCCCACCACCGGGTCGCCAGGCAAAGGGTGACAGCAGCCAGCTACCCTGGTGAGCAGGTCTCCCACTCCCCTAACCGTAACTCCGGTAACTTCCGGGGGCGGTGGAGCAACTTCCGGCAGTTCCGGCTCCTCTTCCTCCCTCTCGGCCTCTATCAACTTGGCGGCTATCTGTTGGGCACTGGTGTCGCCATAGCCAATAGCGGCCAGGAAGTCTTCGACCTTATCGAATTTGAGGAGCGTGGCAATTTCCTCGTAGCTCTTTCGGTCGAGTCCCAGCCGTTTCAATTCCTTTTCCAGGAGTTGCCGCCCCTGAGCTACCGACTCGGCTCGACCCTGTCGCCTGAACCATTGGCGGATCTTCTGTCTGGCTCTGGATGTCTTGATGTAGCCCAGGTGCGGGTTGAGCCAATCGCGGCTGGGTTTGCCACGTTTGGCAGTCAAAATCTCCACCTGGTCGCCATTCTGCAGTTGGTAGTCCAAAGAGATGATTTTACCGTTGACCTTGGCCCCTCGGCAGCGGTGGCCGATCTCGGTGTGGATGTTATAAGCAAAGTCTATGGGGGTGGAGCCAGCCGTCAGGTCAATGATATCACCTCTGGGGGTGAAGGTGTAAATGCGACCATACTGGAAAACGTCGCTTTTCAGCGAATCAACAAACTCCCAGGCATCGGTTACCTCCTGCTGCCAATCCATCAGTGAGCGCAGCCAGGCTATCTTGGCTTCAAAGGCGACATCGCGCTTCGCATGTTCCTTGTAGCGCCAGTGAGCAGCTATACCAAGCTCAGCTCTACGGTGCATCTCGCGGGTGCGTACCTGCACCTCCAATGGCTTGCCATCGGGCCCAACGACAGAGGTGTGGAGAGACTGGTACATGTTGTCCTTGGGAGTAGCTATGAAGTCGTCGAACTCGCCAGGGATAGGTCGCCAGATGCTGTGCACAACTCCCAGCACGGCATAGCAATCCCCGACGGTGTTGACGATGATGCGTACTCCCCGTACGTCGTGGATCTGTTCGAAGGGCAAACCCTTGCGGTTCATCTTGGCATAGATGGAGTAGATGTGCTTGGGTCGCCCTGAGATCTCGGTTTCCATGCCGTCCTTCCCAAGCCTCTTCTCCAGGATTCCGATTATGCGTGTGATGCGCCGCTCCCGAGCGGCTCTCCGCTCATCAAGCAGGGCCGTGATTTCCCGATACTTTTGGGGATTCAGGTAACGAAAACCCAGGTCCTCCAGCTCCCACTTCATCTGCCAGATGCCCAGGCGATTGGCCAAGGGGGCGAATATCTCCAGGGTCTCTTCCGCGATGCGCCGCTGCCGCTCCCCGGAGAGAGACTCCAGGGTGCGCATGTTGTGCAGGCGGTCGGCCAGTTTGATCAACACCACTCGCACGTCATCGGCCATAGCCAGAAACATCTTGCGCAGACTCTCGGCCTCCTCATCTTGCAAATCCCTCTGGGTTATCTGGCTCAGCCTGTCTATCTGGCTCAACTTTGTGACCCCATCAACCAGACTGGTCACCTCGTCGCCAAAGTCCTGCCGCAGATCCTCTACGGTGACGATGGAGTCCTCCACCACGTCGTGAAGAAGCCCCGCCGCAATGGTGGCGGAGTCCAGACGCAGATCGGCCAGGATTTGGGCGACAGTCAAGGAGTGCTGGATATATGGCTCGCCAGAGGCGCGCTGTTGGTATAGATGAGCCACCTCAGCCAACTCGTAGGCTCTCTCGATTAACCCCCTATCGTTCTGGGAGAGGGTCTCTGGCATCTGTTGAAGCAAGCTCTCGAAGCTGGTGGTCTGTGCACGCATTTTACTCTATCTCACGTTTCACGCTTCACGTCTTGGCTCTCTGGTAGTTTGCAGGGTTGCTTTGCCAAGTGGTCAATTCCTTGCCACGAATTACACGAATTTTCACTAATTTCTATTTTTCGTGTTAATTCGTGCAATTCGTGGCAAATTTCTCAGCTTGACCCTGCGAAATCCTAAAGAGCCCACGTCTTCACGTTTCACGGCTTCATTTGCCCGATTTGGCTTTTTGTGGTAAAATCAAGACAGATTGTGGTGAGCGTAGCCGAGTGGTCAAGGCACCTGGTTGTGGCCCAGGAGACCGCGGGTTCGAATCCCGTCGCTCACCCCTGGATCAAATGAAACAAATAAGACCAAGTGAATCAATGCCCATCTCAAGCTGAGATGGGCATTTCTCGTGCGCCCTCGTTTATCACATCTCCCGCCGCCCCTCCAAAGCCCGGGTCAGGGTTATCACGTCGGCGTACTCCAAATCCCCGCCCACCGGCAGCCCCCGCGCCAGATGGGTGACCCGTACGCCCAGGGGCGCCAACTGGCGGTGCAGATACATGGCCGTGGCCTCGCCCTCCAGGCTGGGATTGGTGGCCAGAATCACCTCTTCCACAGGCCCGTCTCGCAGGCGGTTGATCAACTCGCGGATCCTCAGGTCTTCGGGGCCAATGCCCTCCATCGGCGAGATGACGCCGTGCAGCACGTGGTAGAGGCCCCTGTACTCCCGCGTCCGCTCAATGGCCAGCACATCCAGAGGCTCTTCCACCACGCAGATGATAGAACGATCGCGCTCCTCATTCCGACAGATGGGGCAGGGACTCTCCTCAGTGATGTTGAAGCAAGTGGAGCAAAAGGTGATGCGCTCCCTCATCTGACTCAAAGCTTCGGCCAGGGACGCCGCCTGATCAGCGGGTGCCCGAAGCAAGAAAAAGGTCAGGCGCGAAGCCGTCTTGGGGCCGATGCCCGGCAGCCGTCTGAATTCCTCGATGAGCCTGGCCACAGGCTCAGGGGCGACTTGCATGTCCGATTACTCCTTTGAGATTCATCATCCTCAAGTCCTTCTGCGCCTCCTGATCAGCCGCCAATTCGATGATGTCAGCCGGCGATCAAGAGCCCCTTAGTCCACCACGTACTCCACCCTACCCTCCCTGGCCAGCACGTAGCTCATTCCTCCAACCTGACGCACCATGCCCTTGAGCTCCATCAAGGCCAAAGTGCTGGAAACCTGGGCGATGGGCAGGCCGCTCTTTTGCCCGATTTCGTCCACGTGGACTGGATCGGCTGTGATGTACTCCAGTAGTGCGGCTTCCGTCTCGTTCTCTGGGACGATGGCCCGCACCTCCGCCTGCTGGCTGACCATGGTCAGGTTGAGTTCCTCCAAAATGTCCTCCACCGAGAGTACAAGTTTGGATCCCTGCTGCTGGATGAGCTTGTTGGTTCCCATGCTTTTCTTGCGGAAGATGTTCCCTGGCACGGCGAAGACCTCCCGCCCCTGATCGAGGGCGAAGTCAGCCGTGATCAGGGCCCCGCTCCTCTCTCCTGCCTCAATGACAACCACTCCCAGGGACAGCCCGCTGATGATGCGGTTGCGGGGTGGAAAATTACCCGCCTCCGGTCGGGTGCCCAGGGTGTACTCGCTCACCAAAGCCCCTCGTTCAATGGTAGCCTGAGCCAGCTTACGGCTCTCCGCCGGATAAATAACATCCACGCCAGAGCCCAAGACGGCAATCGTACGGCCACCAGCCTCCAGAGCAGCTCGATGAGCCACGCTATCTATCCCCCTGGCCAGGCCACTGACGATGGTGAGCCCGTTGCGGGCCAGACCGCCAGCTATTCGCTGCGTCACCTCCTTCCCATAGACCGTGGCCCCTCGGGTTCCGACCACGGCCACCGCCCACTGATCCTCATCCAGGATCTTGCCCTTGACGTAGAGCACCGGCGGCGGGTTGTAGATGTTCAGCAGGCGAGGCGGGTAGGCGGGGTCCTCCCAGGTGAGCAGCTTCACACCCTGGCGCTCGATCTTCTCCATTTCCCCATCCAGCGAGATGGTAGAGCGCATGGTCATAAAGCTGCCCAGAGCACGCTTATCCAACCCGGCCTCTTTCAGCTCGAGGGCGTCGGCGCGCCATGCCTCTTCCAAATCGCCGAAGTGGTTGAGCAAGGCCCTGAACTTCATCGGCCCTATCCCGCGAACGCTGCTAAAGCCAACCCAATACTTGCTTGCACTGAGCTTAGTCGAAGTGACCTCGGCCACCGGAACCTCCTAAATCAATCCCTCCATAAGTTCCACCACCAGCCGCCCCTGAGCCAGGCTGATCTCCAGTACTACGTCCTCGATGGCTGGGATCAGCACCTCCCGCCCCCCGCTCCGCACCACGTAGACGTCGTTGGATCCGGTGGAGATAACTTCGTCCACCGTGCCCAGGCGCTCCCCTCCCGTCGTCCAAACGGCAAGGCCGACGATTTGGTACTCGTAGTACTCATCCTGCTCCAGGGGCACGGCTTCCTCAATAGGAATCTGCACCAATTGGCCCCGCAGTTTCTCGATCGAGGTTCGATCATGGCAACCTTCCAGCTTGAGAAGAGCTGCCCCCTTGTGCAGGCGAAAGCCCTCCAGGGCGAAGGGCACAGCCTCCGGCCCCAGGCAGACCTTTCGCAACAAGGAGAAGCGATCTGGGAAGTCGGTCATGACCTCCACCTTCACTTCGCCCCGCATCCCCCAGGGCTTTGCCACCCGGCCGATAACCAGGTAACGAGGTTCAGCTCTGTTATCTGCTTTTCCAGATTGTGAGTTCGTCATCCCGCTGTGACCCGAAAAAGGAGCGGGGGCACGCAATGGCGCCCCCACCTTGATCGCTATTAGACAATCTCCAGGGTAACGCGCTTGCCCTGCTTAGCCGCGACTACCCTTACCAGAGTGCGCATGGCGTTAGCCACCCGCCCCTTCTTGCCGATGATCCGTCCCATGTCTTCTGGAGCTACGTGCAACTCAAGGACAACAGAGTTAGTGCCCTCGATCTCCTCCACCCGGACCTGTGATGGGTCATCCGCCAACGATTTTGCGATGTACTCAATCAGCTCCTTCATTGGATCGCCCTCCTTATGGCTTGTGATGTTCTGAGCTAGTCAGCTTGTTCGCCTGTAGTCTCTTCGATTTCCTCTTGCAGGAGTGCTTCTATGAGCTCTTCCTCAGAAGGTACTACCTCCTAATCAGCTATAGGCATCTCCTCAGCGACTTCGGCTTCAGTGGGTGCAGTCTCCTCTACCGGCTCTTCCTCTTCCACCGGGGCAGCCTCCTCGGCCACGATCTCTTCTACAACCTCCTCGACCGCAACTGCCTCTGCAGCCACCTCCGCCAGTAGAGATTCTAAGTCCTCTCCCGCCTTCAAGCGAGCGAATCGGTCGAGGGCGCCCTTATTTCTCAACAACCTGGCCACTGCATCGCTGGGTTGAGCCCCCTGCGATAGCCAGTAAAGGGCGCGGTCCTCTTTTATCTGAACGGTAGGCGGCTCCGTGCGGGGATTGTAGAACCCGATAGTCTCGATGAAGCGTCCATCGCGCGGTGATCGGGAGTCGGTCACCACCACCCGGTAGGTGGGCTGTTTCTTCTTGCCCATACGGCGTAGTCTGATCTTTACCATTTCTCTTCTCCTCAAACTCCTTTCGACTTAGTATATGGTTTATGGTTTCTAGCTTCGCCATGGCTGATTGCCATAAGCTATTTGTACTCCTCCCTCGGTGGGGAGAAGGAGTCAACGACAAGGGTGCGCTTGAGAGCGGTCGCTCCGTGCTCCACATCGGCTGGGAACAGCAGGCTATCTCCCGGCGCGAGGACATGGGTCCGACCCTCTACATCCATGGACAGCTCCCCTTCGACGATATAGGTGATTTGTTCGTGGGGATGCCGATGGGCTGGAACTACCGCCCCTTCCTGAAGTATGACATGAACGATCATCAATCGTTCACCCCAAGAGAGGGTGCGCCGCCACACGCCCGGTACCATCTCCACCGGCTCAACGTCTGTTGCTTTGACCACATTTATCATGTCACTTCCTCCTGACGTAGTTGGTTACCGAAGAATACATGTGTTCGCGATGCAGTTGATTCACTACTCTAAGCGCGCAAAAATCATGCGCCCTGCGGAGGTTTGCAGGACTTTGGTTACTACAACCTCGACGGTTTTGTTGATATGGCGGCGTCCATTCTCTACCACCACCATGGTCCCATCGTCCAAATAACCCACCCCCTGGCCCAACTCCTTGCCCTCCTGAATGATGCGCACTTTCATAGATTCGCCGGGCAGGAGGACAGTCTTGACCGCGTTGGCCAGTTCGTTGATGTTGAGCACAGACACGCCCTGCAGCCCGGCCACCCGGTTGAGGTTGTAGTCGTTGGTAACGATGGGGCAGCGCAGCTTCTTGGCCAGCATCACCAGCTTATCATCAACTTCATGCGCTTCCTCGACATCTATGTCATCAATGCGGATGGGGACTACCGACTCCTTCTGCAGCTTATTGAGCATATCCAATCCTCTTCGGCCGCGATTGCGACGGAGCATATCCGAGGAGTCGGCGATGTGCTGGAGTTCATTGAGGACGAAGCGCGGTATCAGCATGGTGCCGCCTATGAAGCCCGTACGGCTGATATCCGCGATGCGCCCATCAATGATCACGCTGGTGTCCAGGAGGACGGGAGGATTTCCCGCGTTGTCCTGGCGCGAGGTTGTTCCTTTCAAAGGCAGACGCCCGCTGATGAGATTCACCATGTCCTGTTGGCGGACAGTCATCACAGTTATGCCCAGGTAACCAAAGATGATAGCTCCGACGAAGGGCAATACCTCGCCCAAGATCCCAGGCAGGCGCGACAAGGGCCCAACAAGGAGTGCAGCAACGATCAGACCAATAATCAAACCGATGATAGCAGCTACCAACTGATGGGTTGGAAGCTGGCGAATCTTGCCCCGCACCCATGAGAAGGGCCTGGTGGTCAACCAGGGCGTGATAAGCAATCCTATAGTTGTACTGGCTAAGGGAACAACGACTCTTATCGCGTAATCAACGTAAGGCCAGGGGCTCAGTTCGACCAGAAAGTTGCTCGCTTCCCAGCCAGCAACGGCGAAGACTAACATTCCCGCAAAGCGCACCGCAACCTCAATTGTCATTCCTTTCACTTCCACCTCCATTTCTATTCTTTGATGAGTCAACCAGAGACGAAAATGAGTGTACCGCTACGGCATCGCCGCGTACACTCAAACAGACAACGTGTTGCTCGCAACCTCGCTGCAAGTTGGCGCGACCATCTGGCGATGCCAACGCAGCAGTTTCTCGTTATCTTGGTGACGTGTTACCGGTACGAATAATAAAGAGATAAGTGCTATGAAATTGTGGTCTTGCCAAGATTCTCCGTTGGGCGCGGGAAGCCCTCCTCCACGGTCTCTGACCGAGCCCAAAGACCCATCGGCCGCGGTCAGGAGACCTTGCCGAACCTTCGAGCGAGTGATGGCAGAATTATTGCTTAATCAAAGCCATCTGGAGGGCTTCTTGTAATGACCGCACGCCGATGACCTCTATTCCGTCGGAGGCAATCTCCTGACGACGGACAGATTTTGGTACCAGACAGCGTTTGAAACCCAGCTTGGCTGCCTCGTTCAGCCGCTTGGATAGTTGCCCCACCGCCCTGAGCTCCCCTGAAAGGCCGATCTCGCCCACAATGGCCAGGTCCGCCGCCACAGGGGTGTTCCTGAAGCTCGAAGCGATGGCAGTGGCCACAGCCAGGTCCGCCGCTGGCTCGTTTATCTTCAGACCACCCACCACGTTGACGAAGATGTCTTGATCGGAGAGCCGTAGCCCCACCCGCTTGGTGAGCACGGCCGCCAGGAGGAGCAAGCGGTTGAAATCTACTCCGTTGGCCGTCCGCCGTGGCAAGCCGAAGCTGGTGGTGCTGGCCAGGGCCTGGATCTCCACCAGGAGAGGGCGTGTGCCCTCCAGAGTGACGGCTATGGTAGAGCCGGCCGCGTTGGGCAGCCGCTCGGCCAGGAAGGCTTCGGAGGGATTGGCTACCTCGATCAGCCCCTGGCTTCCCATCTCGAACACGCCCACTTCCGAGGTTGCCCCGAAGCGATTCTTGACGCTGCGCAGCAATCGGTAGGCGTGGAAACGATCTCCTTCCAGATAAAGTACCGTGTCCACTATGTGTTCCAGCACCTTAGGCCCCGCGATGGCGCCCGCCTTGGTTACGTGCCCGACGAGGAAGATAGAGATGCCCTCACCTTTGGCTACCTGCATCAGCCGCGAAGCGCACTGGCGCACCTGGCTGATGCTGCCTGCGGTTGACTTCAGCTCGTCCAGGTAGACCGTCTGGATGGAGTCAACGATTAC
>CAYWWC010000117.1:0-11931 GCA_964461615.1 uncultured Anaerolineae bacterium | reverse complement strand
CGCACGTTGATGTCCCAACGGTAGATGGTGAAAGAAATGAAAGGCGGGAGCACCTGGGGAACCACCGCGTACATGATCGTCTGCAGGCGGTTAGCGCCGGTAGCCATGATGGCCTCAATGGGGCCGGGGTCAATACTCTCGATGGATTCCGAGTACAGCTTGCCCAGGGCCGCGATGCTGTGCACCGTGAGCGCTATCACGCCGGCAAACGGTCCCAATCCCACCCACAGCACGGCGATGATGGCCCAGATCAGTGGCTCGATGGAACGGACGATATTGAGCACGGTTCGAACCAGGTAATAAACGGCCATCGTGATTCCAGAACCACCCATCAGGTTACGGGCGGCCAGGAAACTTACCGGAACCGCCAATACGATGCCAAACAGCGTCGCCATCAGGCCCAGGAAGATCGTCTCCACCATCTTCTCGATGGCCAGCTTCAGCTCAACGCTGGGCATCAGCCTGCCTACTTCGCTGACCTGCCGCGCTTGAATCTGGTGGATCATAGGCTCCTCGGCTGCACTAGGGGGAATCAGACGATAGGGCATGATGACCTTCAGTTCGAATGCTCCCTCGCTGTCAGTGACGGTCTTGAGATATTCCCCCTCTTGCCGGACCCGGAATTCGTTGCTCATGGAGTCCTCCCACCAGATCAGCGTCTCCTCGTTCGGATCGAAACCCCAGCCGCGCAAGGTCAGAAGCGTACCAGCTATCGCCTTATACGATTCGTCCTGACGGGACAGCTCTCCACAGGTGGGATCCGCCACCACGTAGGGCTGGCCGGGCACCTCTACCGGGGGGGGCGGGGGGGTGTCGCTACAAGGCACTTGGATGTCGGCCGCGCCCAAGAGCACCCGCTCCTCCCGAGTGACCGCTTTCTCCCATGGCCAGAGCACCTTGCTAATCGCTGGAAAGGCATCGTCGAACTCAGTGGCCAGCTTGTGCACATTGATCTCAGTGATCTGCCAACCCAGGACAAAGAAGAGAAGAATCACCAACATAAAAATGCCAGCGCCGGCGCGACGCCCAGGCCGGGCCTGTTGATACCCATCCCAGGCGATCCACAGCCAGAGCACGACCACCCCAACCGTCAGGGCGGCCAGGAGAGACTCCTTGCCGACGGCTTTGCGAAAAATGTTCAGCGCCCCTACTTCTCGTCGGGCCGCGAGGTTCATGCGCCAGACCAACAACCCGGCGCTGGTGACCAGACTGAGTAGCAGCAGCAGGCCACGCCGGGCCTGTCGGGCCAGGATCTGACCCAGGCCAGGGACGACCAGGGACAGCGCCCCTGCTAAGGGGGGAGATACCCGGCTGGTCTGTACAGAAGCTTCTTCAGCGCGTCGTTTACCGGCCATTATCAGATACCTCCTTCCATCACTGGGGCTTCCGATGGGGCTTCAGCTAGCCCTTCGGCGGAGTTCTCACTGAGCGCAGCCGAAGGGCTCAGAACATTGTCCGTAAGCCCTACACTGACTCGCTCTGCCTCCTCGCCGTAGATCTCCTTGAACTCATCGTCGGTCATGCCGCGAATATCTTCACGCGAGCCTCGGTAAACCAACTTGCCATCGCGCAGCCCGATGACCCGCGAAGCGTAGCGTTGGATCAGGTCCAGGTAGTGTAGGGTGCAGAGAATAGTGATCCCGTCCTCTTGATTGAGTTGCTCCAGGTGGTTCAAGATGGAATGAGCCAGCACCGGGTCGAGGCTGGCGACCGGCTCATCAGCCAGGATCATGCCGGGATCCTGCATCAACGCCCGGGCCACGCCCACCCGTTGCTGCTGCCCGCCGCTCAGCTCGTCCGCCCGCTTGTGCGCCTGGTCGGCGATCCCCAACCGCTCCAGCGCCCGCATGGCGAGCTGATTGGCTTCGGGAGGAAAGCGATGGATCAGGCTGCCCCAGGGACTCACGTATCCCAGCCGGCCGGCGAGGACGTTGGTCAGCACCGAGGAGCGCTTGACCAGGTTAAAATGTTGGAAGATCATGCCGATTTGGCGGCGGATTTCGCGGAGTTGGTCTGGCGGGGCGGCTGTCACATCCACCCCGTCCCAGATGATCTGTCCCTCGGTGGGCTCGATCAGCCGATTGATGCAGCGCAGCAAGGTGGACTTGCCCGCGCCGCTCAGGCCGATGATGATCAGGAACTCGCCGTCCTGGACGTCGAAACTTAGGTCTCGCAGTGCTACTGTGCCATCGTTGTAAACCTTGGTCAGATTTCTGACTTCTAGCATATTTTTCCCCTATCTGCTGAGAAGGGGGGACGTGAGTCCCCCCTTCTCTTGTTGATCAATCACTCGTCCTCACATAGCTCCGCTTAGTCCAGGAGCTCTTCGATGTTCAGGCCCGAAGCGCTGAGCACCTGGCGGAATGGATCGTAGAAGGTATCGTCCACTTCCATCAGAGCAGCCCACTGGTAGGCCGTATCGAGAGCTTCCAGGCCCTCCTCGGTCTCGGCGATCTTCAGCAGGGCGGCGTTGATCTGGTCGCGCACTGTCCGTGGGAAGCCTGTCACGTACTGCACGCCGTCGTTGGGGATGTCAGTGGTGACGGCGATGACGATGACCTGCTCCATCACGTCGGGATAGTCAGCCTCGATCCGCGTTCGGGCGTCCACGTAGGTGGCGCCAACGTCGCAATCGCCGTTGTACACGGCGGCAGCGACCGCGTCGTGGCTTCCAGCGTCCACCACCTCGGCCAGATCAGTATCGGTGTCAATCCCCGCTGCACGCATGGTGAGCATGGGGATGATCCAACTGCTGGTCGAGAGCGGGTCTGCACGGCAGAAGGTCTTGCCAGCCAGATCGGCGACGCTCGTGATGCCGCTGTCGGCGCGGACGATGAACTGGCCGTTGTAGGTGGGGCTACCGTAGCGCACCGAGACCAGTTCCGCCGCCGCGCATCCTTTGTCGGCGGCCAGCACGTAGCTGAAGGTGGCCAGGGACGCCACGTGAGCCTTCGGTGGGTCGGCGCACATAGCCTCGATGACGCCGGCGTACTCGGTGGCCACGTTGGTCTCGATGATCAGCCCGGTCTCCTCGTAGATCAGGTCGGCGACCGACTCGAACCCAGCAACCACCCGCTCCACTTCGCCGGAGGGGACAACGGACCAGATAATGGGGTTGTCCTCGGTCCCGTATGCAACAGGTTCCTCACCCCATCCAGTCCAGAGCGCACCGGCCATAACGTCCTTCTGGATCTGCGCCACATCGGCCTTGATGTTGTCCGGCACCTTGTCCTCGAAGTCGTGGTAGGGACCAACGCCCACCCCTTCGTTCGCCAGAGTGCCGAAGTAGTCGGTGCCGCCCCCGAACTTGCCCGCCAACATGTTCTTGATCACGGCGAGCACGCCCTTGTCCAGCCGCTTCACGGTGCTGGTGACCAGGATGTCCTTCTCGTTGGGCAGGGTGTAGTACTGATCCACGTCCACCCCAACGCCATACTTCCCACGCTCCTTGGCCGCCACGATGCCGCCATTCCCGGTCTTGCCGCCTACGCCCATGATGACGTCCGCACCCTCATCAATGAGCGAGTTGGCCTGGGCCTTGCCCTGGTCGGGGGCCTCGAAGTCGCCCACGTACACCACGCTGAACCCCACATCCTTGCCATACTTCTGGCTGTAGTAGTTCGCCCCGGCCTCGTAGGCGACGATGAACTCTTCCACCGGCCCAATCTGCATCCCGCCAATGACACCCACCGACGGGCCGTCCGGATCCAATTGATCGGCCATGGCCGCCGCCACGTAGCCCACCGGGAAGCTGGCCTCGTGCACGTTGAACAGGATGCCTTGCACGTTGGGCGTCACCTCACCCGAGGTGGCCCAGTCGAATGAGGAGAAATCCACGCCGGCGAAGTTGATATCGGGATACTCCCTGGCCATCTTGTGGACAGCATCCATCAGCAAGAAGCCGACGCCGATGATCAAATCGTAGCCCTGCTCGGCGAACTCGGTGATGTTGTTCTCGTAGTCGGCCTGCGCCTGGGACTCCAGGAACGCGACCTCGACGCCGAACATGCTCGCGGCGTCCGTGCAGCCCTTCCAGGTGTTCTCGTTGAAGCTGGCATCATCAATGCCGCCCACGTCGGACACCATGCCTACCTTGAACTTCGGCCCCTCACGCCGGGCGACCATGAGAGCGTCAGCTTCCTCCGCGCTGGGGACGAGGAACTTCCAGCCGGGCTGGATCAGGTTGGCATCGGCGATGCTGGCGAAGCTCGAGTCTTCGACGTTCTTGGCATTGGTGGCTATGACTATGGCATGGTAAGCCGCGCCACTGCCCAGATACTTCTCCGCCAGGGTCCAGAGATTGTCGCCCAGTTTCACCGTGTAGGTCAGTTCCGCCTGGGCGGGCGGAGCAGCGTTGGCCACACCGAGCCCCATGCTCAGTAGCAGCGACAACACTACCAATAGATTGACTAGGTTCTTCTTAAACATTTGTTACACTCCTCCTAATTTTAGTTTAGTAGTTGTTGACTAATTGGCGGTTTCCACAGGCGCTTGCTCAGTAGGCATTCCTCCTTTCGGTCGGTCAAAACGATCCATCGGCGCAACTAGCTCAACCTTTTAGCTGCATCTCCATCGCTGACACTTGCAGCTATTATAACCTATTTTTCCTAAGGGCGCAAACTTGCTTCAGGCCCTATAGAAGCGGACTGGCACCCACACTCCAATGAGTTTTCGCCAGACTGGGGAAGACCCTGCCTGCTTGCTCAAGTTGTCTGACAACTATGATGACACTTATCGTCCAGTGCGCAGATCACACTGCCGCCGGTTGAAGACGCCGTAAAAAAGAATCCCGCAAGACCCACTCGGTGTCTTGCGGAAACTCAAGTAAAAGAAAATAGTCAGCAGGGTATGGGTATAGGTAATCCTCGCCACTTTCATCTGTAACCCGCAAATCGCCGTCTACAGCCGCATCATCAGGCAACAGGCGATAAGTCTTGTGCAACTCCAATGAAGCAGGATACCCCGAATTATTTACGCAAATAGCAAAGTTCATCGTCACCGCTCGTGTTGTGATGTGGGAATCGGGCTGCGCCAGCTAATACTGATTATAGTGCATTTAGTCAAGATAAGCAAATCCAAATCAATCCTCTGCTTCCTCTCCGCTTAACACCTCCCGCGAGCGTCCGGCTCCGCGTTCCGGCCCGACGATACCCTGTTCCTCCAGCAGGTCTATCAGGCGAGCGGCCCGCGAGTAGCCGATGCGTAACCTTCGCTGTAGGAGGGAGATGGAAGCCTTATTGTGCTTACGTACCATCGCGACGGCTTCCACCAGGAGGTCATCTTTCTGTCTGGCCTCCTTTTCCTTGGCTCTCATCTCCTCCCAGAGTGGTTGCTGGGCCACTTCCTCAACTCTGTCGAAGCTGGTGCTGCGCCCTGAGCTTGCCGAAGGGGGGATGCTCGCACTCACCTCCGGGACCTTCCAGTAGCGTACCAGGCGATCCAGCTCCCGATTGGAGACGAAGCAACCCTGCTGCCTCACTAACTGGCTGGAGTCCGAAGCCATGTAGAGCATGTCCCCCCGCCCCAGTAGCCTCTCCGCTCCTACCGCGTCCAGAACAACCCGCGAGTCCACCTGACTGGTAACAGAGAAAGAGATACGAGAGGGAAAGTTAGCCTTGATGAGCCCCGTGACCACGTCCACCGAGGGCCTTTGAGTGGCGATAACCAGGTGGATACCCGTGGCTCGGGCCATCTGGGCGATGCGACAGAGCGCCCGTTCCACTTCATTGTGGGCCAGCATCATCAAGTCGGCCAACTCGTCCACAAAGACCACCATGTATGGCATGTGACTCTCCCCCCGGGGGGCGGCTCGCTTGTTATAATCCTCAATATTGCGCACCTCGGCCTTGGCCAGCTTTTTGTAGCGTTGATCCATCTGCCTCGTGACCCACTGCAAAGAGCCCACGACCCGCTCCATCTCCACTATCACGGGTACCAGGAGATGGGGAATGCCATTAAAGTTGGTCAGCTCTACTCGTTTGGGATCTATCATCAGCAGCTTCAGGTCATCGGGGGTGTTATTGCACAGCAGGCAGGCGATGATAGCGTTGATGCAGACGGATTTACCTGAGCCCGTGGCCCCTGCGATCAACAAGTGTGGCATGGTCTTTAGATCAGCCACCACCGGCTCGCCCGATACGTCACGACCCAGGCCGATGGCCAACTTGGAATCCAGTTTCTTAAATGCCTCCGACTCCATCACGCCACGCAAAGCCACCATGCTCAACTCTGCATTGGGCACCTCGATGCCCACGATGGAGCGGCCGGGCACGGGGGCCTCGACGCGGATGGGCGAGGCAGCCAGGGCCAGAGCCAGGTCATCGGCCAAAGCGCTGATCTTCGACACCTTGACCTTCGTGCGCCTCCCTGCGCGCCCTTCGATGAAACCCGGTTCGACGCCGAACTGAGTGATCACCGGCCCCTGGTTGACCTCGACCACCTTGGCTGGTACGCCGAGGCTGACCAGGGTATCCTCGATGATCTTAACTCGCTTGCGAATCTCTGCCTGACTGATTTCCTGATCCAGGCTCTCCTCCAGTATTTCGGCCACCGGCGGCAGACGCCACTTCTGATCGCCGCCGATGATGCGGGGGTAGATGGGGCCTCGGGCGGAGTGGGATGGCGCAGTGGTAGATTCAGGCGAGGGATCCACTGTGGGACTCGCTTTGCCCCAGCGTCGGAGGCGCGGGAGGCGATTCTGGCCCGAATAGCGAAGCCCAGGCCATTTTTCCCTCAAGGCCTGGGCTATCTCGGCAGGGGAGAGGCCGGAGAGCATGATGACGGCTATGCTGGCGAGGGCTGCAATGACAATATAAGCTCCCAGGTCGCCCAGGCTAGAGACCAGAGCCCAGTTCACCAGCCAGCCCAGGTAGCCTCCCCCACCCCCCTCAGCAGCCAATGCTCCCGGATCCTCGGCCGCGGAAAACGAGTGGGTCAGAGCTAAGCCCAGGGCAAAGAGCAGGACCGCCCCCACAACTTTCTCCCAGGCTACTTGCGGCTCGTGGCCCGATCCCGTTCGGAGCAGCCAGAACCCCGCTGCCCCGAACATGAGGGGGGTAAGATAAACGCCCCAGCCTAAGGCCAGGCGGAGAAAGTGCAGCCAACCTTCGGTGAGGGACCCCCGACTCAGAGAGAGCAGGCTGAACAGAGTCAGCAAAGCCAGGGCCAACAAGGCTATACCCACCCTATCCGCTCGCAATAATTCAGAAAGATCTATGCGGAAGCCGCTCTTCTTTCTCCTAGATTTCGTCGATCGCTTTCGTTTAGCCATAATCCAGACTCAGCTATCAATGGTTGCTGGCTCATATTATATCACATAATCCCCTGAAAACAAAAACAGTCTCGTCGGTGATGGTGCCCGTCTTGGCAGCGGCGGGTCGCCTGAGCTTCAGCGTGCCGTTTGCAGCCACCATTTGATGCCCCTGTACAGGCCCATCGTTGCTCCCTCAGCCCCCACTGTGCTTGGCGATGAACTCGTAGGCTCTGGCCCAGACCGCCTCGCGCTCGCTGTCCACGGTGATGCAGTGGCCCGAATTGGGCCACCAGACGAGTTCCTTGTCGGCGGCGCTAAGTTCATCGAAAACGACCTGCGCGCTGTCTGCGGGGACGTGGTGGTCTTTTTCACCCTGCATGATCAGGGCCGGCGCCTTGACCTGGGGAAGCTCTTGCCTGACCAGTCGTACCAACTGCCCCAGGCTGACGAGGCAAGGTATGGGGAGCACCTGGTAGGCGGAGAGGCGCTTTTCAGCCTCAGGATCGGTCAGGTCTGATTCGATATCCGGTGTGAACCAGCGGATGAAATGGCGGGCCAGGGGCAGGAGGCGAAAGCGCCAGTCAGCGATGTAGGCCGGGGCGGCCATGACGACGATCCCGGCCACGGAATGATGCGCCGCCAAGTGGAGGGTGATCAGTCCACCCATGGACAGGCCGGCCACGAAGACCTGCTCACACAGGCTCTCCAGCTCCCGCAACCCGGCCTCGGCGGAGGCCACCCAGTCGCGCCAGGTGGTCGTGACCATGTCCTCAGGAGATGTCCCGTGGCCGGCCAGCCGCACTCCCCGCACAGTGAGCCCCTTCCCGGCCAGGTATTCTCCCATAGGCCGCATCTCCGGCGGGCTGCCGCTGAAGCCGTGCACTAGCAGGCAGCCCACAGGGCCGCCTGCGAAGAAAAACGGGGTCAAGTCTAGCGCTTTCACCATTTCTGACCTCCATTCTCTAAAACCCTAAGGGTCTCCGAGACCCTTAGGGTTTGCGCTTGCGCCGTGAAACGTTAGAGGATGAGCAAAACAAAGGCCCTTTCCTCTCGAAGGAACCGGGCCTTCTTGTTCACCATCGCAATGTGGGCAGTCCCTCGCGGTTGCCCTGCCTGGCTATCTTCTTTCGACTTTCTTAGACAGCCTGGCGAGTTGACGTCTGGCTCGCTCCTCCAACACGACCTCGAACATCAGTCTATTCCTCCAAACCGAGTTCGTGGGCTACTTCCCCCAGGCTATACCATTCTGCCTTTCCCTCAGCGATCCTTTGGCGCGTCTCGGCTAATTCCTGGGTTTTCTCCGGCGCAGGCTCGTAGTCGCTGTAAACAACCTTGAGGCCGTGTTCATCAATGAAATAAGCTGGACCTCACCAGGCAGCTTGCCTTTCTGCTTATCCATATACTCGGCATAGGCCCTCTCGCTGGAGAAGACCAGGTAGCCCTCATTGTCAATGTAGTGTTCCTGCTCCTCGCGGATGACCTCGTGGACAACCTTTCGGAATATCTCAATAAGCTCCCGTAGAGTTACACTGGTTACTGGCTTATCCAGAATCGTCTCTGTCATCCTTCATTCGTCTCTCCCTATTTCTGAACGTCTACATTGTAAGTCCTTTGGGCCGATTTGTCAAGAGCTACCGCAGTAACCTCCCGCCGCAGCGCCCGCAGCACTTGTCGCCTTCCGTCAGCCGATGATAGTAGGCGTTGGCGTTACCGTGGGCGAGGGAGTAGGTGTGAGGGTGGGCGTCGGAGTGGGTGTGAGGGTGGGCGTCAGCGTAGGGGTGCTGGTGACGGTGGGGGTGCTCGTCGGCGTCGGGGTGGGGGTGATGGTAAGCGTAGCTGTTGGCGTTGGCGTGGGAGTCACGGTTGGCGTAAGGGTGGGTGTGGGCGTGGGATTGTTCACCACTACCTGCACCCGTGCCTCGGCGATGCGGCCCTGATGGTCGAAGGCCACTACCTTGAGGGTACGGAGGCCGTTCGCTCCCCCCCGAGTATCCCATTCTGTCAGGATCCCTTCCTCCACCATCGCCAGGTGGGGGCCGCTCACCCACCCCCAGCCGATGGGATCAGGCCCCACGCCGTACTGGACCTCATAATGGTCGAAGTCGGGCATCCGGACGCGGCCTATCACTGGCACAACGCCCTCCACCGCCTGCCCCTCGGAGGGATGGAAGATAGCCACCTCCGTCGGCCCGGTGTGCAGTGGACAGAGGCCCGCGGGCGGCTGCTCGACGCCCTGCTCCTCGGCCCACCAGCGATACTCCTCAGGATAGACCTCGAAGTACTTCTCCCCCACGACGTCCTCCGGACAGAACTCCGTGGCCCGCTGGCCGGTCACATTGCAAATCTTGATCATCTGGTGAAAATCTTGGCTCGGATCGTTGGGCTCAGTGCCAGCCACGAAGATGTCTGCCCCCCATCTGGGGCAGACCTCGCTGGGCTTAGAACCTGAGACAGCGCATATCTCCGCCGTCACGATATCTGAGGGCCTGGCGAAATCGAGGGGCGGCGCGCCGGCCAGGGCCTGTCCTGAGCGCAGCCGAAGGGCCTCCTCCATGAAATTGTGCCAGATAGGCCCGCCTCCCCCGGCGCCGGCGACGTGATCCATGGCAGAATTGTCGCTGTTGCCCACCCAGACGCCGCACACCAGGTCGGGCGTGTAGCCGATGGTCCAGGCGTCGCGCCAATCGTCGGTGGTGCCCGTCTTGGCCGCAGCGGGCCGACTGAGCTTCAGCACGCTGTCTGGCCCAAAGGCCGGCGCGCGGGCCTGGTCGTCGGCCAGGATGTGGGTGATGAGGTAGGCATGCTGGGGAGAAATGACCTGCTCTCCCTGGGGAGTCTGGTATTCCTCAATGACGCGGCCCTCGCTGTCCTCCACCCGCGCGATGGCCACTGGCGGAACGCGCACGCCTGCATTGGCAAAAGCGGCGTAAGCGCCAACCATCTCGAACAGGGTCACGTCGCCCCCGCCCAGGGTCAGGGACAGGCCGTAATCGGGGCGATCGAGGGAGGTTATCCCCAGGCGGTGGGCCATAGCCAACATGTCCGGCAGGCCCACAAACTGGAGGGTCTTCACCGCAGGGACGTTGTACGAACTTCCCAGAGCCGTGCGCAAGAGCACCGGCCCGTGGAACTTGTCGTCGTAGTTGGTGGGCTTGTAGGGCGGATTTGCCCCATCGGGGAACTCCGTGGGGACATCCCAGATGAGAGTAGCTGGCGTCCAGCCCTTCTCGAAGGCAGCGACGTAGGTGACGGGCTTGATAGAGGAGCCCGGCTGACGAAGCCGCAGGGCGACGTTCACCTGGCCGGCTATGTCCTCGTCGAAGAAATCCACGCTGCCCAACATGGCCAGCACCTCGCCCGTGCCGGGCTTCAGGGCCACCAGTGCCGCGTTGGTGACGTGCTTATCGGCGAGGCTCTGGACGTGCTCTTTGGCCACCCGCTCGGCGATGGCTTGCAAACCAGGATCCAGGGTGGTATATACCCTGAGCCCTCCCTTGTAGAGAGCTTCGACTCCATACTCTTGCTCCAGCAGTTGGCGCGCATACATCACGAAATGGGGGGCGCGGATGGGGAAGCTAAGGGGAACGTACTCCAGTTCCTCGGCTTGGGCGGCCTCGGCCTGGGCTGGCGTGATGTAGCCTGCCTCTGCCATCAGTCCCAGCACCACCACCTGCCGGGCCTTGGCGTCATCGGGATTGGCGTAGGGGTCGTGGAGGGCTGGCGCTTGGGGCAGGCCGGCCAGGAGTGCTGCCTCCGCCAGGCTCAACTGATCCGCCGATTTGTCGAAGTAGGTCTCAGCAGCGGCCTCGATGCCGTAGGCCAGATTGCCATAGAGGATTTCGTTGAGGTAAATCTCCAGGATGGTATCTTTGGGGTAGCGACGGGTGATCTCAGCAGCCAGGATCGCCTCTCTGACCTTGCGGGAAAGGGTGCGCTGCGTTCGTTCCACAGGAGAGAGTAGAACGCTGCGGGCCACCTGTTGGGTGATGGTGCTGGCGCCTGAGACGATCTCCCCCTCGGTCACGTTATACCAGATGGCGCGAGCGATGCTCAGAGGGTCGAAACCGGGGTGCTGGTAGAAGTACCTGTCCTCGGTGGCTACGGTGGCCTGGATCAAGTAGGGTGAGATGCGGGCCAGGGACACTTTGGTGCGTCTGCCCCACTGGGGGTCAAACAATTCGTAGAGCAGCCCCCCCTGGCGATCGTAGATCTTGGTGCTTACGAAGTCGGCTGAAAGGGCTCCCAACTCTTCTGGCGCCGGCAAACTCAGGGCGATATTGGCGTAGGCAATCAGGCCAAGCCCGAAGGTGATGAAGAACAGGACTACAGAGACTACCGACGCGGTAATGAAGGCTTTGACCCACCGAGGTGTTGGTTGCCCTTTTATCTCCACTTTTTTCATCGAATCGTTGACTTTGCTAGGTGGTCTCTCCATAAACATACTTCCTCATGATGTGCTTCTCTAGAGACGCGTCGTGGAGGCAAGAAGTTCCCCTTAAACGGGAAAAAGGACGCCGTGTATCATTGGCGCCGATCTCCCTTGCCCCTATTATAACTTTGTGACGTGGGTTGTCAAGTTCGCGCTTGAAGGAGCGAGTGAGCATGAGCACAGCTACGATTAGCGCGATGTACCTGCGCGAACAGATCGGAGACGTCCTCAACCGTGTACGGTATGCTAG
>CAYWWC010000116.1:7318-11962 GCA_964461615.1 uncultured Anaerolineae bacterium | reverse complement strand
TGGCATCATGCCAACGGACGCTGCCGTTGCGGCCCATGGCGAAGATGGCGCTCGTCTTCATCTCCTTGTCGGGATGGGCATAAGCCTCTTCGATGATCTTGGAGACCTCCGGACTGGTTAGAAAGCTCAGAGCTTCGACGGTGAAGCGGCGCTCGTCCAGGGTTTTTTCTGGATTCCTATGGAGGCCCAGGAGGAACCCTTTCACCCGCAGGAAGTCCTCTTTGGGCAGCTCGTCCTCGCTTGCGATCTCTGTCATCGGCCCCCAGTCGAAGTCGTAGTTGGCCATCATGCCTTCGAGTATGTAGCGTCCCAGCGTGACGATGGCTCGGCAGCGGACTCCTTCGTCGGGATCGTTTTCGGCCTTGTCGAGGAGCACTTCGATCATCTCCGGCTCAGGGTAATCCCAAAGGCCGGTAATGGCCAGCTCGCGAACCTCGGCCTCCTCATCGTCCAGGAAATCCTTTAGCACGGGCAAATAGTCGGTGAAATAGTCCTCGCCCTCAACGATGCGGCCCAGTAACTGGGTTCTCTCCTCTTTGCCCAGTTGGTCTCCGTTCTTCTCCATGGTTCTTCACCTCCCCATGCTGATTCGGGTTCTGCCCAACTCAATCTTGGGCTGAGCCCTATTTGGGGTCATAGCACCTTTTGCGCTTTTCGGCTAGCCAATCGCTGTTGCCAGAGATACGGACTCAGGAAGCCGGCCAGGGCATCGGCCCCCGATGTGGCCCCTGCGGACAGAATGCGTCTGACTGCCTGCCGTATTCTTATGACTTCTCCCCCTGCTAACTCTGCCAGTAACTCGTGCCAGTTTTCTCTGAACAGACCCTCTTTGGCGCTACGCAGCAAGGCCCTGCTGAGGAGAGTGGTCCTGTCCTCCGCCGCATCGAGTATGATCCGGCAGGCCTCCTCGGACGATACCTCGCACAGTCCAGGCCAGACCCGCAGTCCGGCCATAAGCCCCACCAGGTAGCCATCGCCCGCCGGCGTCAGGCCCGGCCCCAGACCGACCAGCAGCGCCGCGCTTCCACCGATGCTCGAGATGTCCTCAATCACAATGTTCAAAGGGCCATTGCCGACGGATGGGCCAACCAGAGCGATTATCTCCCCCTCGGTGGTCACCAGGTTGCAGGCACGGTGATAGTTGGCAAGCACCCGGCCTGCCTGGTGCTATCTCTCCACCGTAATAATATCGAAAACCGGTCGGCTGATTGACAGCGCTTTCACGCGCTGGTTTTTTATGCTGCTGCCGCTACCCTTCGCAAGGCCCTCAGCTTGCCTCCCCCTCCGTCTTCTCCAGTAGGGCCAATTCCACCACCTCTTCGCACTGAACACACTTGGCCTTATCCTTACTAGCAGCAGTCAAGAGGCCGCCGCAATGAGGGCAGGGCTGAGGCAAGGGGAGGTTCCATGCGCCGAACTCGCACTCAGGATACTTGGAGCAGCCGTAGAAAATCCGCTTCCTGCGCGTACGCTTCTCCACCAGGTCGCCGCCACACTCCGGGCAGGCCACGCCGACCTTGATCTGGTAGGACTTGGTGTTGCGACAATCTGGGTAATTGCTGCAGGCGATGAACTTGCCGTAGCGGCCAAACTTGACGACCATAGGATGGCCACACTTCTCACACATCTCGCCAGTCTCTTGCGGGCCGAGATCTATCTTTTCCATGGTAAGCTCGGCTTGGTTCATCGCTTTCTCGAAGGGGCCGTAGAACTCCTGCAGCATCGGCACCCACTCCTGCTCACCGGAGGCGACGCGATCCAGGTCTGCCTCCATGCGGGCAGTGAAATCCACGTTGATGAAATCCGCGAAGTGCTTCACCAACAGATCGCTGACGATGATGCCTATCTCAGTGGGGGTCAGTCGTCGGTCCTCGCGGTCCACGTAGCCTCTGGTTTGGACGACAGAGATGACAGACGCGTAGGTGCTGGGCCGACCGATGCCGTACTCCTCCAGGGTTCTGACCAAAGTGGCCTCGCTGTAGCGCGGCGGCGGTTTGGTGAAGTGCTGATCAGGCAGAAGTCGCGAGAGGTCCAAGATCTCGCCCGCCGAAAGCGGCGGCAGAATCTTGCCCTCGCTCTCATCAGGGGCCGCATCCTCGTCCAGGGATTCCCTGTAGACGGCGAGGAAACCACGGAAGCGGATATTTGATCCCGTCGTTCGAAAGAGATAAGCCGGGGTGACGAGAGACGGATGACTAAGATCGGCCACCGCCGTCTCATCAGCAGTCACCTGCAACTCGGTACTGGCTACGATGTCCACGGAGATGGTGTCGAAGACAGCCGGAGACATCTGGCTGGCCAGGAAGCGCTTCCAGATGAGATCGTAGAGGCGGTACTGAGCACGGGTGAGGTACTGTTTCATGGCTTTGGGCTCGCGGTTCACCGAAGTAGGACGGATAGCCTCGTGGGCCTCTTGAGCTCTCTTGGCTTTGGTTTTGTAGCGGGGAGGCTCGGCTGGCATGTAGTCATCGCCATACCTTTCAGCAATATAAGCGCGGGCTTCCTCCTGGGCCGTCGCGGCTATGTTGACGCTATCGGTACGCATATAGGTTATGAGACCCACCAACTCATCATCGCCGATCTCTAACCCCATGTAGAGTTGTTGGGCAATCGCCATGGTGCGCTTGGCGGTGAAGCTCAGTCGTCGGGAGGCCTCCTGCTGCATGCTGCTGGTGGTGTAAGGAGGCGAGGGTTTTCGCCGCCGTTTGCTCTTGCGCACCTTGGTTATGACATAGGTCGACTCATCCAGATCATCTACAATCTTCTGGGTATCCTCTTCACTCTTGAGGTCTACATTCTCGCCGCGGATGCGGTGCAGCTTGGCGATGAAACTACGGCGCTTCTCCTCCCGCTTGGCCAGCTCCGCATCAATGGACCAGTATTCCACCGGCACAAATGCCTGGATCTCACGCTCACGCTCGACAATGAGCCGCAGGACCACCGACTGCACTCGCCCGGCCGTAGTGCGGTTGCGCACTCTGTCCCAGAGAAGCGGGCTGATTTTGTAGCCCACCAGCCGGTCCAGGATGCGCCGGGCCTGTTGAGCGTTGACCAGTTGCATGTCTATATCGTGGGGATGAGAGAAAGCCTTGTCAATGGCATCGCTAGTGATCTCGTGGAAGACCACGCGACGGGCTTGCTTTTGGCTGATATTGGCCGCTGCCATGAGGTGCCAGGCGATAGCTTCCCCCTCGCGGTCGGAGTCTGTAGCCAGGTACACCTCGCTAGCCCTCCTGACCTCCTCTTTCAACTCTTTGACTATATCCCTCTTCTCATTGGGTACGCGGTAAGAGGGCTCAAAGTCGTTCTCCACGTCCACGCTGAGACGCGACCGGAGTAGATCACGCACGTGGCCGACAGAAGCCTTGACCTGATAGGAATCGCCCAAAAACCTGCCGACGGTACGGGCCTTGGCTGGCGATTCGACGATGACTAACTTGCCATCTCTTTTGGGCGGTTCTGGTTTGGGGATGCCGGCGTGGGCAGGAGTTCCGCCCATGCGGAACATGTTTGCCTCGCAGACGGGACATTTCCCTCGCGTCCCCGGCCGCCTGTTCTCAGTATAGACCGGCAATGGGTCCTGCAACTCCCGCTTTTCTTTACACTTCACGCAGTAAGCAACGATTGATTTATCGGTCATGATTCTTTCCTAAGTCTCCTTCTTCAAAACTATTGTCAAAGTAGGCACTCTTCCCTACCACTCTCCTTGAGCTTCCTCACCAAATCCCGCACCTCTTGCGCCCGCTCCTTGGGACAGATCAGTAGGGCATCCTCGGTATCCACGACGATCATGTCCTCCAAGCCAATGGTGGTCACCAAACGACGTGAGCCGTGGATTAGGCAGTCCGTGGTGTCCAGCCCGACGTGTTGACCGACGACGACGTTGCCCTCCTCGTCGGCGGGGAGAAGCTCGGACAACGCCGTCCAATCCCCCACGTCGCTCCAGCCGATGTCCACCGGGATGACGGCCACGTCATCGGCTCGCTCCATGATGCCGTAGTCAATGGTCTCGTTTTCCACCTGGGGCCAAACCCGCTCCAGCACGGCCCGCTCCTCCGTTGTGCCCAGGGCGGCGTCAATGTCCATCAACTGGGCGTAGAATCGAGGCATGAGCTTCTCAAACTCCCGCAAGATGGTTGCAACCTTCCAGACGAACATGCCGCTGTTCCAGTAGTAGCGGCCGCTCTCTATGAAAGCCTGGGCCGTGGCCAGGTCGGGCTTCTCGGCGAACTTTTCGACCCGGTATACCTTGAGCCCGCCGACTTCACCCAGCCTCTCAGCCCGCTCAATGTAGCCGTAGCCCGTCGCCGGATGATTGGGCTGGATGCCCAATGTTACCAGGCGACCTTCCTCCGCCACCTGAGCCGCCGCCTGTAGAGCACGCCGGAGTTCCTCTGTCTTCTCAATGTGGTGATCAGCCGTAAGGACGGCCATCACCGCCTCAGAGTCTAGGCGCCTGAGGTACAAGGCGGATAGGCCAATGCAGGGCGCTGTGCCGTGGCCCTCCAACTCGCCGATGATGTTGGCCGCCGGCGCCTGCGGGACCTGCTGGCGAACAACGTCGGTGTAGGCCTCGTTGGTCACTACAAAGATTTGGTCGTCGGGGACGAGGGGCGCGATGCGGTGACAGGCTTCCTGCAACAT
>CAYWWC010000116.1:0-7218 GCA_964461615.1 uncultured Anaerolineae bacterium | reverse complement strand
TCGGATAGGAGACCCAACAACTGCTTGGGGCTAGACCCCCGGCTGCGAGGCCAGAGGCGGGTGCCGCTCCCTCCGGCCATGATCAAAGCATACAATGTCCACCTCCACTTCGGCTAATACTTCGGCGCGAGCTGCACGGGGAGCTTATTGAACCATCAGCCGAACGATGGGCTACCGGCACATTCGCACCCTCCAGAGACAGTTTCAACCGCTGTTCCTCACGTCAAGCCGGGGATGTTCAGTCCACCGGTTAGCGCGCCCATCCGTTCCGAAGCTAAGTCCTGCGATGTCTGCAGCGCCTCGTTCACCGCCGCCGTGACCAGGTCCTCCAGCATCTCCACGTCGTCTGGATCCACCACTTCGGAGGCGATGGAAATGGACTGAACCCTCTGCTGGCCCGTCATCACCACAGTAATGGCCCCGCCCCCGGCGGTCACGGTGATCGTCTCCTCGCCCAAAGCTTCTTGAGCCTTACGCATCTCCTCCTGGAGCCTCTGCATCTGCCGCATCATGTCCATCTGCCCGCCTCGGGGCTGAAACTTTCTTTTCCTCTTGCTCACACTACCTACCTCCTTGCCGCTGCGTAGAATCACTCACTGCACATCTACGATCTGGGCTCCGTATTTGCTCACCGCCTCCTGGATAAGAGGATCCTCGGCGATGGACGAGTATTTGTTCCTGAGCGTCTCCCCCCTATTCTCGACAGTGTCTTCCTGCGGCCTCTTGACTGGTTCTCGAATCGGTTGCGTTCGTCGCTCGCCCTTAGGCGAGAGCACGCAGCGGATACGACACGCCCCCTCCACTATCTGGCTAACGACACTCTCTACCAGGGCCTTGTTCTGGGGTTCCTCGATCTTTTCTTTGTGAAAAGGGTACTGGAAGCCAAGCACAACCTCTTGACCCTCCACCCCCAAGGGCTGGCAGGATTTGAGCAGGGCCTCCACGGAACGGTTTCTAAGCTTCGCCTCACCCAGGATCCGCCCCCATTGGCTATTGACGGTGGACAGGGTCAACCCTAGTCCCGTGGAGGCAGCTCTTGGCTCCTCCCTGGCCTTCTCTCTGACAGCCTTAGCCGACTCACCAGTCGGAGCCGATCGAGGGGTAGAAGCCGCCCTTGCCTCTGCGGAGGTCTTGGGAACGGTTCCAAGACTGGGCCGAGCCACTGGCGGATCAGCCTTCTCCTCTTCACCCAGGGTGGCATCTACAAAGGCCAATTCTAAAGGCAACTGTGACTGGACGCTGGCTTTGAGGTCGAGACCAGCCTGATTGAAAAGCTTAACTACCTTGATCAGTTCCCTGGTTGAGAGCTGCGCCGCCTGGCCCTTCAACTCCTGCAGAGCTTTGGGCGTGATGTGCACCAGGCTCGAATCATCGCCGACTTTGATCAGGAGCAACTCGCGCAAGTAGTCCACCACCTGACGATTGAACTGGCGAGGGTCAAGGCCATCCCCGACAACCTGATTGATAACGTCAAAGCCTCTGGCCACGTTGCGGGCCAGCAGTTGATCCACCAATTCCCCCACTGCCTGGGATGCGACGGTGCCCAACACCGACTGCACCTGGGCCAAAGTGATCTCCTCACCGCCATAAGAAACCAACTGGTCCAACAGGCTCACCGCATCACGCATGCTCCCCGTCGCGCTGCGGGCGATGAGCTCCAATGCCGCTGGCTCCACCGCCAGACCCTCCTGATCGGCGATGTGCTTCAGGTGGCCGATCATGTCCTGGAGGGGGATGCGCCGGAAGTCGAAGCGCTGGCAACGGGAGACAATAGTGTCCGGAATCTTACGGGGCTCGGTGGTTACCAGGACGAAGATCACGTGCGGGGGTGGTTCTTCCAGCGTTTTCAACAGAGCGTTGAAGGCCGGATCGGTCAGCATGTGAGCTTCATCCAAGATGTAAACCTTGTAGCGGGCCTCGTTGGGGCGGAAGTTCACCTTCTCCCTGATGCTCCGCACCTCATCAATTCCCCGGTTGGATGCGGCATCTACTTCAATGAGATCCAGCAGCCGACCCTCGTTGATCGCCTGACAGATACGGCACTGGTTGCAGGGCTTATCGTCCTCGGTGGACAGACAGTTGACTGCTTTGGCCAGGAGTCGCCCCATTGAGGTCTTGCCCGTGCCCCGTGGCCCGGTGAAAAGATAGGCGTGCCTGATGCGCCCGCTCGACAGGGCGTTCTGGAGAGTACGAGTCACATGCCCCTGGCCGACCACTTCGTCGAAAGTGCGTGGTCGCCACTTGCGGTAGAGTGCCTGAGCAGTCATAGAAACCTCCTACAAAGTCTGCCCATAGTTTATCACCAATGGCCGATTTGCGCAAACCCGACCGCGGGTGGTCCCCCTCTTGGGTGTTGATTGGCCAGGGCCAGCAACACTCTACGGGGGGACCACCCAACCGCGAAGGGCGTGAATTCTCACGAAAGAGCCAAATCGAGACGGATTGCTAATTTGTCTTGTTATCAATACCGTGTTATAATTACTGTGCTGACTTTGACTTGTGGTATGCGAATGTGTGAACTTGCATGCCGTGATGTGGCCTTGTGTTGAGCTTGTCGAAACAATGAAGTAGCTATGATTGCTGGCGTCAGACAAAAGGCCGTTGTGGGAGAAGGCGGCAAAATCGAGATTTTATCGCCGGAGTTGCCCAACGGCACGTTGGTAGAAGTGATTAAGTGATTATTCTGGTCTGGTAGAGCCGGTTGAACAAGATACGACCGAGTATTTGCTATCGACCGAAGCCAATCGAAGTCACTTGCTTCAAGCCTTGCGAGACCTGGAAGATCCATCCAGGTATATCTATGTCAACCTAAAAGAGCACAAACATCAAGAGAAAATTACCAAAAGAAGTAATAGGAGGAAGATATGTTGGGACAAATAGGGGCGCCTGAATTGCTGCTGTTCTTCTTAATCATCCTTTTGCTCTTTGGAGCCAGCCGTCTTCGCGACGTGGGTGGCGCTTTGGGCGGAGCGATCCGCGATTTCCGCAGCGCTGTGTCTGGCGCGGACGAAGAGCAAGGCCAAGTGGAGAAAGAAGAGCAGAAGGCATAGGATTGGAGTTCGGCAGCAGTTTCACATTGATTATTCCAAGCTCAACCTTTGGAGTTCTTCCTTAATCGAGACCCTGCGCCGCTGCAAGCTGGCAATGGGTACCTTGAGGTTGAAAAGCCAGATCTTCTCGTTGAGTTCATCTATCCGAGAGGCCAGGGAATTCAGTCTCCTCTCCCAATAGACCTCAACCCAGGCGCGTTCTTCCTCGGCCTGATGATTCGCGCTACCCTCCAGGGCAGCGATGGCTCCGTCGTACCAGCGCTCGCCCTCAGCCAGCCGCTGGCAGAGCCTGTCCAGCTCAACTCGGATCTCCTTGTCGAGTTCGATCCACTCCGGAGCAAAACCCTGGTTCTGTAGCAACTTGTAGGCCGTACGCCGGGAGGGATCGAGAAAAGGGTTCTCCTTGAGGTCCAGCGGCCTTCCCTTGCCTGGCAGCTCGTCGAACATTCCCCACTTCCGAGCCTCCCTGATCTTTCGCTCTACCAGGCTGTCCCAACCGCTGATGGGTTCGGACTGATTCAGCCGTTTGCTCTCCTCAGGCAACTCTTCAGGCTGTCGCTCCAGCGCATTGCCCTCTTCGACAGAGTTCATTTCCATCCCCTTTTGACAACTAATCCCAGAAGTAGTAGAATTCGGCAATTCGCGGATACGGAGGTCCCTCATGACCCAAATCATTTTGGTGCGCCATGGCCAAACAGCGTGGAACGTCGGAGCCGGTGCCGGCGAGCGCTTCCGTGGCCGAATTGACCTGCCGCTGGACGATACGGGGCTGGCTCAAGCTCGTGCATTAGCACAGCAGCTCGCCGACCACTCCATTGTCGCCGTCTACGCCAGTCCTCTGAAGCGAGCGACAGAGACGGCCCGGCCAACAGCTCAACAACTCGGCCTGCCAGTCCAGCCATTGCCAGGCATCACTGGCATCAACTACGGCGACTGGCAGGGGCTATCACCTGCCGAGGCCGCCAAAACTCATCCCGCCCTCTATCCGCGCTGGCTGGAGGCACCCCACCGCGTCAAATTCCCCCACGGCGAGAGCCTGCGCCAGGTGCGCCTTCGAAGCATGGCCGCCATGAAAGAGGTCGCCGCTCGTCACGAGGGTCAGGTCATCCTGCTAGTGGCCCATCAGGTGGTGAACAAGGTGCTGGTCTGCGCTATGCTCGGCCTGGGCAACGCCCACTTCTGGCGCATCCAGCAGGACAACGCCTGCATCAACATCTTCGAGCACCAGGATGGCGTCTCCACAGCGGTACTGATCAACGACACTTATCACTTGCGCCAGACGAGAGATTGATCTCCGATGCGTATTGCGTGGGTCTCAACGGAATACGCAATACGCAACACGTGCTATTTGAGATACATCGCCTTAGTAAACTCATCAACAAAACGCTTGTCGTTGGTCAGCTCAATGTACTCGACCTGGCAAGCGATCTCGGCGGCCAGGGCCCGCTGCTCCTGGGAGACAAGAGCCAGCTTGGCCCCCATGCCCGCCGCGTTGCCCACCTGGTTGAATCGCTCCACAGGAATAGGCGGAAACATGCCGATGATGATGGCGTTGGATACGTCAATGTAGGTACCAAAGGCCCCCGCGATGATCACCTGGTCAATCTTGGAAGTGGACACGGCGTCCTGCTCGGACAGGCCGGCCTCGTCCAGGAGAATGTTGACGCCCGCTCGAATGGCCCCCTTGGCCAGTTGAATCTCGCCCACATCGCCCCGCGTGATGACGATCTCTCGGCCACTCCCCTCCTCACCAGCCGCCACCAAGACAAACTCTGGGCCGTGATCCGTGCGCCGCACGCCGGGGTGATGGCCCATGTTGCCCTTCTCGTCTACAATTCCCGACTGGCGCAGTTGGGCTACCGCATCCAACACGCCTGAGCCGCAGAGCCCAACGGGTGGCGCGCCGCCGATGGTCTGGTATTCCACGCCAGAGTCCACGATGCGCAATCGCTCGATAGCTCCCTCAGCGGCCCGCATGCCATCCCTGATGTGGGCCCCCTCGAAGGCCGGGCCTGAGGCGGTGGAGCAAGCGATAAGACGGCCGTTGGCCCGCAGAACCACCTCGGTGTTGGTGCCGATGTCCAGCCCCAGCACCGTCCCCTCGGCCTCGCCGATCTCCGTGGAGAGAATCATGGCCACGTGGTCGGCCCCGACGAAGCCAGCGATGTTGGGCAGCAGGTGGACGTAGCCGCCGGGGGCGATCTCCAGCCCCACCTCCCTCGCCTTCAGATCCAGAGCCTCACTGACCGCCGCCAGATAAGGCGCCAGCCCCAGTTGCCTCACGGGCAAGCCTGCAAAGAGGTGGTGCATGGCGGTGTTGCCCACCACCACTGCCTCCACAATCTCCTCGCGATGACGGCCGCATTGGGTGCAGAGGTCACGGGCCAGGTCGTTCAACGCGCCAACGACGGCTTCCTGCAAAGTCGCCGCCTGCTCCTCCCCGTCCATGGCGTAGGCGATGCGGGCCATCACGTCCTCGCCATAGGCGATCTGGGGATTCATGGCCCCTGCCGCAGCCAAGGTTCGCCCCGTCTCCAGCTCCACCAGATAGCCAGCCAGCTTGGTCGTCCCCACGTCAACGGCCAAGCCCAGGAGCTCGCGCCCCAGCGGGCCGAAGCTGACCACTTCTCGGCCCCGCAGGCCGACCGTGCCGGACCATCCCTCCTCCCTCAAACAGGTGGGCAGTTGACGCAGCACCGCGAAGTCCACGGCCAAATCGTTCAGGCCCAGCGTCTCCGCCAGATGATGGCGCATTCGATCCAGGTCGGAGCGGATGTCCTCCCGCGTGGGTGGGGGGAGCTGAACGTCGCGGCCCACCACCACGGGGACGATGGGCACGGACAGCTCTTGCCCCTCCACCTGAGTGCGCTGGGCGGCGGTCAGCGATTGGGGCGGGATGTGGAGCTTGAGGTCGCTCAGCACCTCGGCCTGGCAGGCCAGGCGATAGCCCCTCGCGACATCATCTGGGCTGAGCTTCTTCCCCTCCGTTTCGCTCAACGGCGAGAGCTGGCCTTCGAGAACCTGCACCTTGCAGCGGCCACAGGTGCCCTTTCCTCCGCAGATAGAAACCAGGCCCACCCCGGCCTGCTGAGCGGCGGTCAGAATAGAGATGCCCCGGTCAACTCGCAACCGCCGACCGAGGGGTTCGAAATCAACTTGATAGGACATTCGGTTTTAGCCTCCAGTTATCAGTGATGAAATGCAATGCAGACGGGGGTTATTATAGCAGAATGAGGGGCAGAGGTCAACCATTCATTCGTTGGCGAATGGTCAGATTGGGGGGGGAACGAACGAGGAAAGGATGGATGCGGGGAAACGTCTCCTATCGTAGCTTCTGCCCATTCCAATGCTTCCGCTTCCCGGTCTTCGTCCTGAGCCATCTGTTTGTAAGCGGCTTCCAACTCCTGATGAATCACGTACGGGCGCACCAGGTCCTCAATGAAATGGCTGATACGGCGGCGACCTATAACCGCGTGCAACCCCTCGTACACTTGTTCATCAATCGTAATGGTCAGTTTCTTTTGCATTTTGTAACCTCCCGACAGGCGTATACGTACACTATACGTATAGTAATGCCACTCAAGGAAAAAGTCAAGTCAACTCATTCGCTGCAAGGTGATATTGGGGGAAACAGTCGAGAGGACGATGGACGCGGGGAATAGGCAAGCGGTTCGCCTGAAAAGGCGACAAAAGAGGGCCAGCAGAACTGAGGTGCTGGCCCATTCCTTGTTACTTCCGCTTTGAGACAGTAGCGGTTCACGGCTGAAGCTGGCGATGTGCGCCCGCCAAGTGGGATACTCTGATCGGGGGTGGTGGGACGTGGGGCAGCTAGAGAAGCACCCAGCCGGCCAAAGTCGGATATTCCTGAACTCCCTCTCCCCACCGATTAAGCGTCTATCGCTCCCACCAATCAGCAGTGTCAGCAGTGAATCTAGAAATCAGCGCATGCACCATCAAGCCGTTTCCAGTTGCCTTTGCGCTGACGTCAGCTTTGGCTGACGAGTTTGGAGTGGGGGGGCTGATTCTCCTCATTTTGCCGAGTCAACGATCTGCACGGTGACCGTGTTCGAAGGCATCTGAACTGGCTCGAGATCTTCCAGCGTGCTTGCCTTTGCAGTTTCCTCTCTCGCGATATGAGAAATCCTAGGTGAGAGAAACTCGATAGTGT
>CAYWWC010000115.1:8853-12123 GCA_964461615.1 uncultured Anaerolineae bacterium | reverse complement strand
ATAGTTTACACTACCTCAGTCAAGGTGACAAATGGCACTATATAGGTTTTTCGCTCAAAAGTGCTTCTCAGGGTATCGGAAACGCTGACAGTCTCGCACGTTTTGGATGCAGAGGGTTCAAAAAACCTGGTTTCTGGCCGCCTCCCCGGATTTGTCCAAAGTCCAAGTCAAACTCACAGGCGGCTTTTCCATTGCCAAAGGATAGGCCCTCTCCAGATGCGGTCTCAGGCTCCAGAAGCCCAGTTTGCGTAAGTAGCCAAGACGTGGTAAAATGGGTTGCGAAAAGTGGGTACTCCAAGCCGCGAAAGGAAAATCTCCATGACCAGACCGACCACCAAGCAAATCACTGCCATACTCACCAGGTTGCTGTACTTCATAATGGCCTCCGCTCTTCTGGTGGCCCTTCTGTTCACCCTTGAGCGTGGCATCCTGAGCCCTTCGGCAGCTCGACCGAGCGTCTCGACTGAGCCTTGTCCTGAGCCTGTCGAAGGGATCGATGAAGCCTCGCCGAAGTCAAACTCAGGACAGCGACTGCCGAAGGATAGCCCCTCTCCGGGTCCTCTTAGTGGACCGGCTTCTTCATCATCATCCCAGGCCGCCAACCTTCCCCAAATCCAACCAGGCGACTGGACGACCTACAGAAAGTCCGATGGATTGGCGTCTGATAGCGTCATGTCCATAGTCGTGGACGAAGATAACATCTGGTTCACTACTAACAATGGGGTCAGCGTCTTCGATGGGGAGAACTGGACGACCTATGGCGCCTCCGATGGATTGGTGTATAGATATGTAACTGCCATTGACGTAGACGAGGATGGTAACAAGTGGTTTGGCACCCACCGTGGGGTGAGCATGCTCAATGATGGCGGCACTCCCCACAACAAGAGTGACGATGCCTGGACAACCTATACCACCTCAAACTCTGGGCTGGCGTTTAACAGGGTCTCTGCCGTCGCCGTAGACCAAGAGGGAAACAAGTGGTTTGGCACCAAATTGGATGATGGATATGGGTACGGGGTCAGCAAGTTCGATGGGAGTGCCTGGACGACCTATAATACATCAAACGGAGCATTGAAGTCTAACTCTATCAATGTCATCTCCGTAGATAACTCCAACAACGTGTGGGTTGGCACCTCTACTGGCGGGGCGAGCAAGTACGACGGAGAGGGCTGGATGCCCTATCGTGCAGGCTCAGGGTTAGCGAGTGATCACGTCCGGGCCATCGCCGTAGACAGCGCCAACGAGAAGTGGTTTGGAGGGTGCACCAATGGATACAACGAGTGGTGCAATATCCTCAACTGCGTCAACGCCGCGGTGAGCCGATTCGACGACAGCACCTGGACAACCTATATTGCCGAGTCGAGTGGCCTTGTAGGCGAGGAAATCCATGCCATCGCCATAGACTGGAGGGGGAACAGGTGGTTCGGCACCAGGTGGCACGGGGTAAACGAGTTCGATGGAGCCAATTGGGCGATCTATGATACTTCAAACTCAGGGCTGCAGAATAACTTCATCACTGCCATCGTCACAGACAACGAGTGGAACATTTGGTTCGCCACCTATGGTGGTGGGGTAAGCAAGTACGGCCTGCCCACACCTACACCCACGCCAACTGCAACATCAACGCCAACTCATACACCGACGCCAACCGACACGCCCACGCCCACACCGACGCCAACGGGCACACCCACTCCTACCTCGACGTCAACCAACACGCCCACGCCTACAATGACACCCACGACTACGCCGGTGGTCATGTGCTATTGCTGTTCCCCTGAAAATAGCATTTACCGAATTGATACCTCATCCTTCTCCGGGTACACAACTGACTCCGCCGCCGATTCCCCGCTTATTCATGTGCCCTCTCCTCCAGCACCCTTGGGGTGGAATCAGCCGGACTTCGTGCCCGATCTTGGAAGTGGAGACGGCAGCTCCTGGCAGCCTGGCTCAGAAGTTTGGTGGGCATTCTGGACCGATCCCACTTGGGCCCCCCTGCCCGGCGATGGCGAATGCAGACCCATCGGCCTGAGCGACGGGGATGGCAACCAAGAAGCTCGAGGCGGGACTACTCACCTGCATCGGCGTACTTTTGCCCTCCCCCCTCCTGAAGAAGGCATGTTGGTGACACAGGCCACGCTGGAAATGTGGAGCGACAACAAAACGGAATGGTGGTGGCAGGGCGACTCTGTCTCGTATGATGAGCAGGGATACATCGGCCAGGTTGATCTTTTCCCCAACCTGATCAGACCCGACGGTGGAACCTACGTCCTGGCCATCCAGAACAGCAACGATTACGTTTCTCGCGACAACAACCCTCAGGGGACAGCCTGCCGTCTCTGTGTCACCTGGGCTTTCCCAGGCGAACTCAGCCATAACGTCTACTTGCCTCTTATCTTGAAAGCCTATAGCAGCGGCTAGAGAACTCCTGGGCCAGCAGTGACGGCTCCCATTGGCTCACGCCGAGGGCTTCCCTCGATTTTCCGAGAGAGTTCTTAGCCGAAAGCTATTTACGTGGAACTTCCCCCCTGATTTGCATCGGGGGGAAAGGAGATGTAGGAATGACGAGAACCAAAGTTCTGACAGTAACGGTTGCCCTGGGCCTTCTCTGGGCCTGGGCGACAATGGCGGCGGCTTCGATTGGGGAGCTGGAGTTTGTGGACTTCCCCAGTGAAATCGGCGTCACAGGAGAGGAAGTCCAGCTCCAGGGATGGCTCAAGTTCAACGAAAAAGATAACGAACATGCCATCAATATCCGCTTGTGGGTAACTGGGCATGAGGGGCGCATTGAGCCGGACTTCATAGCGGGGCCAATGTATGATGGACAGACAGTTCCGATCGCCATCTATCTCGAAGGGGTCACTGGAGGCGCAACCCTGCACGCCGACGACTTTCGGTGTCCCCACGGGTTCTGGAACATCCAGCTCACACAGGCAACCCCAACGAGCACGGTCACCCTCACCCCAACGCCAACTGACACACCAACGCCGACCGACACGCCAACGCCAACTGATACACCAACGCCGACCGACACGCCCACGCCCGCACCAACAAACACGGCTACCTCGACGGCAACCAACACGCCCACATCTACGCCGACGCCATATATGATATACCTGCCCCTGTTGCTTAAAAGCTACAGCACGCCCACCCCAGCCGCGACTCCAACGGCTACAGCGACGCCCACGACTACACCAACACCAGAGAACAAATGCTATAGCTCTACCGATAAGAATAAAGACTACCCGAATGACGCCTCAGACTACTACGGGT
>CAYWWC010000115.1:0-8843 GCA_964461615.1 uncultured Anaerolineae bacterium | reverse complement strand
ACCCCCCCCCCGCATCCTACGACCAACCGAACGCCCACGCCAACTCCTACAACAACGCCCACCCCCACGCCCACGCCTACACCAACGCCAACGCCCACGCCTACACCAACACCAGTGATGAAATGCTATTGCTGTTCCGATAAGAATAAAGTCTACCGGATTGACGCCTCAGACTTCTACGGGTACACGACCAGGGCCGCCATCGATTCCTCGCTCATTCACGTGACCTCTCCGCAAGCCCCCGTGGGGTGGAATCAACGGAACTTCGTGCCCGATAGCTCCTGGCAGACTGGCTCAGTGGTTGACTCACCGGACTGGCATGTTCCCCCCTGGGTTCCCTTGCCCGGCAATTGTGGGCCCATTGGTCTGCTGGATGAGAATGGCGACCAAGAAAGCCTTAACGGGACAACTTATCTGTATAGGCACACTTTCGACCTCTTCCTCCCTCCCTCCTACCCAGACATGCCGGTGACAGGAGCCGTCCTGGAGATGTGGAGCGACAACAAAACGGAGTGGTGGTGGCAGGGCGCCTCTGTCTCGTACAATGAGCAAGGGCGAATCGGTAAGATTGACCTTTTCCCCGCCCATGTTGAGCCCCACGGGGGAACCTACGTCCTGGCCATCCAGAACAGCAACGACCGCATGTGTCCCGACGATGATAGTAATTGTAACCCTCACGGGACAGCCTGCCAGCTCTGTGTCTTTTGGACTCCCACAGGATCCTACCGTCCCGTCTATCTGCCTCCTATCTTTAAGGTGCGGCCATAGGGAGACGGCGCTGATCACAGCAAAAAGCCACCTGCGCTAACCGCGCAGGTGGCTTTTTGCCATGTACCAACCATAGCTCGCACTTCGCCCCACTCTGGACCACGTCACCCCACCTCAGCAGAGCGAATCGTATATCCCCATGATCTGCCTCCCCGCCTGCTCCCAGGAATACCTCTCTATCGCCCGCTGCCGCAAACCCATCCCCAGGGCGGCAGCCCTCTCCTCGTCTTCTAGGATGGAGCCTAGCGCCTCGGCCAGAGCCGCGGCGTTGCCCGGCTCAACGTAGATGCCCCAGTCGTCCAGGTACTCCCGGCTGACGGGGGTGTCGAAGGCCACGGTGGGCAGGGCCAGGGCCATGTAGTTCAACAGCTTGCCGCTGCCCTCGGTGGCCGAGATCTTGGTGGATACGGCCACGTCGCCCAGGGCCAGGTAACGCGGCGCTAGCTTGTATGGCATCTTGCCAGTGAAAGTGACGTGATCGGCCAGGCCCAAACTGTGAGCATAGTCACGATAGCCATCCTCGCCCGGAAAGCCCATGATCAGGAAATGGACATTGGGGCGGGTCTTGACCAACTGGGCTGCCGCTTGCACCAGGAGGGGCGTGCCCTGGTATTCGGCCAACAGGCCCAGGTAGACCACGACTTTGCGCTCCGGGGGGATGTCCAGGTGGGCTTTCAGGCTGATGCGCTCCTCCTCGGCGAGGGCATCGGGCCTAAAGGTATCGGTATTGACGCAATCGGGCACGATGTGGATGTTATCGGAATTGCAGTGAAAATCGTTTCTCAGCAGGTTGGCCGCATGACGGGAGCTGGTGATGATGGCCGGAGGGAGATTATCAATTACTTGCTCGACCCAGCGCACGGGACCGTACAGGGATCCATCGGGGCTCAGAAAGCGGTGATCAATCATCTCGCCCGTCATGCTGCCCTGAAAGTCGAAGACCGAGGGCACGCGCTGCACTTTGCGCTGCAATATGCCCAGCAGCTTGCCCAGCACGTAGCCGATCAGAGCGCCCTCGTGCAGATGGGCGTGAATGATATCGGGCTTCTTGCGCAGGGCCACTTGCAGCGACTTGATGGAGAGGAGAACGTCGAAGACCAGCTTATGCCTGGAGCTCCCCACTTCGTAATCGTGCCGCCAAGGGATGGGCCGCGTGCGCTCAATGGCCACGCCGTCCAAATCCCCGCCTATGTAATAAGTGACGATAGTGACTTTGTTGCCTAGCTTCTCCAGAATCCATGCCTCTTCGGCGATGCGAACGTGACAGCCGTAATCGAGAAAGAAGCTGGTCGGAGCGATCATGAGGACGTTGTAAGTTCGTCTGGTCATTACTCCGTTTCCGCTATCACCCATACCTTTCGCAACAGAACCCGATCAGCCCCCCCCCCGGTCCCCCCCAACTCTGGGAGGGAAGCACTTTTCCCCTTCTCACTGAGGATCGGCAGCCGAACTCCCATCTCCGCATTGTACAAGCCTATTTCGACGGCGTATTGGCCCGAAGGGGTGTCGGGGTTCACGATGATGCTATATCTGTCAGTCACCACTTCGCCTTTTATCCACAGCGTCGTCGGATGCCTGCCTTCCTGCGGCGGATTGTCCTGTTGCCCCCAGATGCGCTTGTCCTCGTCAATCAAGTGGGTGAATACTGTGTAGCTGGTGTCCATCTGCTCAAGAGCCCGCCAATAGAGGGTCAGAGGCACGACTTCGCCGGGACTGAACCCGGCTCCCCCCAAATCGTAACCCAGCAACTCCACCAACCCTCCTAAGTTGGCCTGGTGAGGGTGCTGAATGGTCGGAACGTTGAACTCGTGCTCGATCTCAATCACCTGAATCTTTCCCATGTCGAGGGCATAGCCAGCGGGAGCGGAGGAGAACGCTCCCCGCAAACCGGCCAGAAAGCCGCCGGACTGAGCGATCTCAGGCTCGCGCAGCACAATCCCCACATAGTAATCGCCTCCAGGAGCTTCAAGGGGGATGCGCAGGGCGTGCTGCCCCTTCACTATCTCCCCCTCATCCCAAAAGCTGGTGGGGTATCCGTCGCCGGCAGGCTGAATCACCTCCTCGGCCCAAAGCCGCTTGTGCTCATCCACAAGGCGATAGTAGAAAGAGTAATCCTCCGCCGGCTTCCTCGTCACCAGCCAATACGGTCGCACCCACACCCAATCCCCCGGTCGGTAGCTCCCCTCGGTGAAGTCGTAGCCCAGAAGTTGAAGGTCTCCAAAATCCATAACCTGACGATGTTCCGGGGGCAATGAGGCCGTCGCTCCGCTTACTGCCGGTGGAGAGGCCGGCTTTCCCACCTGAAGGGTCCCGATGTCCACCGCCGTCCCCTGGGAACCTGGATATTCACCGACGACAGCCAATTGTCGGCCGTCGTCGTGAACCACCATCTCCAAGCGGTACCAGCCCGGCGGGGCGCCAACGTCAATCAGAAGCTCGTAGTCGTCCTTGACGATCTGGCCCGGCGGCCACTGCGAGGTAGGGTAGTGACCATTGAGGGGAGCACGATCGGCCCGCCCCCAGAGGCGATTCTCCCCGTCGAGCAGACGCAGGGAAATCCCGTAATCCTCCCTCAGCTTTTGCTGGGCTTTCCAATACAGGTTCAGGTGCACAAACTGTCCACCAGCGGCGGGCCTGCTCTGCAGATCATAGCCTAAGAACAGCAACTTGTCCTCGAAGTTGGCCGCCATCGAGTGCTGGATCTCAGGCAGGGACTCGATCACGGGCGGACTCGTCAGGAAGCAAAAAGCTTGCACCAGAGAGGCGTAGCTGTGAAAGCTCCGCTCATCCACCAGGAAGGCATTTTCTTCGAGCCAGGTCTTAGGCAAGAAATCCGGGTCGCCCCAGGGCGGGGTGTGTGTGAGGGCCAACCAGATGCGGTCGTACTCGGCCATCAGCTCCTCAAGGGCGGAGATGGTATCTTCGTCGGGGCCGGTCAGCCTCGGCAACCCCGTCCAGGGCAGGCCAGCGTCGGCCGTGACGTCACGTGATGAAACGGCGTAGTATTGGTAGATCTGGGAGGTGTGGGGCGGGTCTAACACGATGACGTCCCCCGGCTGAGCGTGAGCCTTGAGGTACTCGCCCCAGGCTCGGTGATCGTCCTTGGCGTATTTTTCGTTGGAAAAGTACTGTTGGGTAGAGTGGGCCGAGCCAGCAATCATCAAGGCCAAACAACTGGCGAAGACCAGCGGCCACTGCTTCCTGATGACCACCATTCCCACGGCCAGAATCAGATAGAAGGCGGGGCTGACCATTATTAGATGGCGAATGTTCATGTAGGCCGGTCGGACATAGGAGACGAGATAGATTGCCAAGACGGGCGCCAACAAGTAGATCAAAGCGGGCAAGGCTTTGTTGGAGGTTGGAGGTTTGGGGACGGATATTGGATATTGGATATTGGAGGCCTGCCCTGAGCGCGGGACACCCTCCCGTCGAAGGGTTGGAAGGCGGCGGAAGGTCCTCCAGACTATGGCCAGAACCCCGATCAGAAGGACGGCTCGAAAGACCCAATGGACGGCCAAGACCCGCTCGGCCTGGACCGATATCCCCAGGCTGAAGGAGTTGGACACATCGCGCAGGAGTTCGAGCAGGGGGATAAAGCGAAACCCGGCCATCTCCCCTTTGGGTAAGATAGAAAATCCATAGTAAAGGATGGGCACGGCGATCAATAGGACTCCAAGCACTGGAATCACCACCCGCCGCCACCCTTCGGCAGGCGGCGTCCTGAGCTTGTCGAAGGGCTCAGGACGCCGCCTGGCATTCCGGATAGACGAAAGGAAGATCACTAGCTCCGCCAGCAAGATCAAGAAGCCCAGATAGTGGGTGGCTAACATAGCCACAGAGGACACTATGTAGATTATGGTCAGTTGGAGGTTGGAGGTTGAAGGTTGGATATTGGATATTGGATATTTGACGTTTGACGTTTTACGTTTTACGCCTGACGTTAGTATCCTCAACAGAGAGTAGAATGACAGCAGGCCCAGGAAAGTGAGCATGGTGTACATTCTCGCCTCTTGGGAGTACCAGAGGTACAGCGGGGAGATAGCGCCGAAGAGGGCGGCCAACAGCCCTACCCGCCGGTCGCAGAGGTGCTTGCCCACGGTGTAAAGCAAGGGTACGGTCAACACGCTGAAGGCCAGGGACGGGAAGCGCAAGGCGAACTCGCTCTGGCCCGTCAGTTTGACCACGAAATGCAATAGGAGGAAGTAGAGGGGAGGGTGATTGTCGAAAGTGACCACCTGCCTGGAGGTATCGGTGAGGACGATCTCGTTGGACAGGACGCGCCTCAGACTGTAGTTGGCCCGCTGTAGACTCAGGCTCTCGTCCCACCAGAGGCTTTGCCCCCCCAATCCGTAGACCCCTCTAGCAAAGGCCAGGGCTATGAAAAGGAGCAACAAAGCACGGCAGAGCCGCTCTCGGCTGGGATGCAAAGATGAGGCCGTTTCATCATGTGACGTCACGGCCGTTTCATCACGTGACGTCACGGCCGTTTCATCACATGACGTCACGGCGGGGGATACATCCGAGCCCCCGCTTCGCTCACTCGTTATATCAGCGCTCGATTCCACAATATTGCTCATTTGATGCTTGACGTTTGAGCCTCGAATCAGTCCGCCTCTCTCCACAATCTCAGACGGAACCTGAACAGATCCCTAAAGGCCCGCAGAATAACGCGGATGTTCGCTCCGGTTTGCTCTCCCGCCAAGCGGGGGAAGTGGCTCACCGGCGCCTCGACGATGCTAAAACCCTTTCTCTTTGCCCCCGCCAGTAGCTCCGTATCTATCATGGCCCCTTTTGAGGTTATCCGCACCTGGGAGACAACCTCGCGCTTGAACAGCTTGAAAGCGCAATCAATGTCGCGAGACACGTAGCCAAACAGCAGATTGACCAGCGTTGTCCAGCCCCAGGCGAAGAGGCGGCGGATGAAGGGGTCCTGCCGGTTGGCCCGATAACCGATCACCAGATCAGCGGTTTCGATATAGGGCAACAGTTTCTCTACTTCGGCGACATCATATTGGTTGTCGGAACTGGTGAAGAAGATCAATTCACGGGTAGCGGCTTGAAAGCCAGAATTCAAGGCCCCGCCATAGCCCTGATTTACCTCGTGCCGCACCAGCCTGACTTTGGGATAGCTCTCCGCCAGTTCCTCGACGACCTCCGAGGTACGGTCGCGGCTGCCATCGTCCACCACGATGACTTCGTAGTCAGAAGTGATAGGTTCCATTACCTCAAGTACACTTCTGATCGCCTGCCCGACGTTCTCCTCCTCGTTGTAGGCGGGCAAGACCACCGATATGCTCAACTCATTAGCTTTCGCCATTGCGTTTCCTTTCAATCAGTTTCAGGGTATGGTCTTCGTTTCGGCCATAAGCTCAAGCGCCGCTTTGGGACAGGACGCAGATTCACGCAGATTATCGCAGATAAAACAAGAATCAGCGTGAATCTGCGTTCATCTGCGTCCGAGTTAGAGCCGAGTGGCCGAAACGACGATCGTGGCCCAGTTTCAACTTGTCAACACGAGACAGGCGGCGGATGGCCGCTTCTCGCTTTTGAGCCGCGCTCCTGGTAGGCTGCTCCTCACGATACGCCACACTCACGGGCCGACGGCCACGGGTGTACTTGGCGCCCTGACCGCTGTTATGAGCCCGCAGCCGCCGCTCCAGATCCGTCGTCCAACCAGTGTAGAGCGTCCCGTCGGCGCATTCCAGAATATAAACGACGGCCACGGCTAGTCCTTCTTCCTCTTCCGTTTGCCCAGCCTCCCCATGCCTAACATCTGGCCCATGAAGCTGCCCATGCCAGGCATCTCAGATGACTGTTGTTCTTCCCAGCTACCCGCTTCCCTGTCTCTCAGCCATCTCATTCGAGCTATTATCGCCTCATCGAAGACCCGCTCCAATTCCTCGGCGTCTCCGGCCAGGATGGTCTCTTTCAACTCGCCTAGCTTCTCCGAACAGGCGTCAATCCAGCGCACGATGTTTTCCCTGTTGACGAGACAGGCATCGCTATAGGTGCTTGGGTCGTCCGAGACGAAGCGGGTGGCGTTCTCGAAGGCGCCCCCGGCCAGCTTGCGCATCTCCCGCCAGGATGCGCTCTCGGTGGTGACGCCCATCAAAGCGGCGGAGAGAACAAAAGGCAGATGATCAACGCCGGCCATGAGGCCATCGTGCTCCAGGGAATCGAGGAAGTAGGGCTTAGCGCCCAGGAGATAAACGAAATCGGAGGCCAGCCGCACCGCATCCGGAGCCGCGCCTGCTGCAGGAGTGAGGCAGTAAATCGCTCCAGAGAAGAGGTCGGCCCTGGCTGCGTCAATCCCTTCGGATGTCCCCGCGTCGCCGCGGTGTCCTGAGCTTGCCGAAGGGACGATGGGATCCCCACCCACGAAGTTCACTCCGTCGGGGAGTATCTCCTCCGCCCATTCGATTACGGGCGACTTAATGCTGGCCGTGTCGGTGATCAGGCAACCTGGCTTGAGGTCAGGGCCGATGGCCGCCAGAGTGTCTTTGATGCCTCCCACCGGGATGGCAAGGACGATCAGGTCAGCATCCTCGCAGGCGGAGATCAGATTCCAGTCGGTCTTGTCCACAGCACCGGTCTTCTTGGCCTTGTTGGCTGCGCCGCGTTCCCGGTCGTGGCCGACTACCTCCAAATCAGCTTCCGCCTGGTGCAGGGCAAGCCCAATGGATCCACCAATGAAACCCAAACCCACTATCGTAATTCGCGGTTTGCTCATTAAAACCCCCTTAAACTGAAAGCTAAATGCTGAAAGCTAGTTCGCCCTATCGGCCTTTTGCAGGGCTGCCAGTAGTTTATCCTGATGCGTTCTGATCGGGCTGCTGACGGGTGGCTCTTGATGGCGTCGAATCAACTCTACGGTGACGAGCGAGCAGCCCGCCGCCTGGGCCAACTCGGCTCCCAGCTCAGGATGCTGCTGGTGGACAAAGAAGGGGTAGCGCCAACTGCGCGGTTCGTCCGAAGCCAGCCCCCCCCTCTCAGTCCCCCCCACTTCTGGGGGGGAAGCCAGCCTGCCAAGCAGTTTAGGCCAGAGAGCTTCGATCAGGACGATGAGCACCCGATGCCACAACCGCAGCCGCCCCTCGCTCTTGCCCGCATCGTGCAGGAGGGCGGCTGTCAGCAGGTCGTGGTCAAGATGCTGCTTTCTCCGCAGGGCATGGAAAACATCCAGGCCGTGGCGCTGGTCAGATCGCGGCATCCGTTGAAAAAGCTCGGCCTGGGGTGGAGTCAGGTATTCGCTTAGCAGGCCGAGCTCCCGTTTTGGCGCCGAAGCCGCCAGAGCCCGGAAGAACTGGCTGACCCGATACACCTAGAGACCTAAGATCAAACGATACAGCAGACGATACGGCGTCCCAAGAACCAGCCCCAGGATACTGATGGGCAAGACTTGATCAGCTACGATCAGTAAGAGAAAGATCATGGGGCCTTGAACTTGCATCCTGTCCAAAGCATCTGAAACCTGGTAAGCCCATCTGGCTCGGATGGTGCTGAGGATCCCTCGCAAAATGCTGGCGCCGTCCAGCGGTGGAATCGGCAGCAAATTAAAGAGAGCTATGCTGATGTTGACACTTATCAGGATGAGGAGCAAGTTCAGAAGCGACCACGGCAACGACAGGCCCAGCCTGATGGGAACGGCTGCTATGGCGGCCAGGATCAGATTAGACATGGGCCCCGCTGCTGCTACCATACCCATGCCCACTCGCGGCCCTTTGCGTAGATACCGCGGATCAACCGGCACGGGCTTCCCCCAGCCGATGCCGAATCCGGAGAAAACGCTGAACAGCATCATCATCGTGCCCAGGGGATCCAGGTGAACCAACGGATTCAGAGACAGTCGCCCCTGGTATCGGGCCGTGGGATCGCCCAACTCGTTGGCCACCCAGGCATGAGCGAACTCGTGGACATCAATGGCAATGAGCAGAGAGAGCAGAAAAGCAACGGTTTCCAGTAAACTACGCCCTGCGAACATCTTTCCCCCTTCATCAGAATTGAAACTGAAATACAAGCCGCAACTAGCAGGGGTTATTATAGCACAAAACAAAGAGGAGGCAAAGAAAGGG
>CAYWWC010000114.1:9644-12153 GCA_964461615.1 uncultured Anaerolineae bacterium | reverse complement strand
GATGAAGACTGGAATGGATTGTAGGATACGACGAAGAAGAAACCCGAGCATAGCCTGCCACCTCGCTTTCTATCCGGTACTCTGTCAACTCTTAAAAGGTATTATAAGCGATACCCAGAGAAAACGCAAAGGGGCTGGGGCATTGGCCGTGCCCCAGCCCCCGTATGAGCATCAAGGTAGCAGTGTCTTGCGGTCTAGCGGCTCAAACACCGCTCCTTAACTCAATCGTCTATCTATCTTTCCACCCACATTTCGTGCGCGTTGTAGTAGATGTTGAAGTCGTTGATGTTGACCTCGTGCACCCGCTTGTTGTAGCAACCCGTGCCGTCCTTGAAGTAGAGGATGGCCGCGGGAACCTCTTCGGCCAGGATCTGCTGCATCTCATAGTAGTACTCTTTGCGCTCCTCCAGGTCTACCGTCAGCAGGGCAGCATCTATGACCTCGTCCACGCGCGGGTTGGAGTACGTGTTCATGTTAAAGCCGCCGCCGTAAGAGTCGGTGTGCCACATCGTCTTCTGATCGGGGTCTGTGTCCCAGCCAAAACCAACGACGATCATCTCATACTCATAGGTCTCGGTCAGCATGGCCAGGAGCGCGTTCCATTCGATGGGCGTCGGCTGGGCGTCTACGCCTATCTCAGCCCAGTACTGCTGCGCGGCCACGATGACTCCCTCCCGCTCGGTGTTGCCGGCGTTGGTGTTCAGCACAAAGGAAAAGGGAGTGCCGTCCTCGACGCCCGTCACGCCGTGGGCCTCGCGGACGCCGTCGCCGTCCTCATCCTTCCAGCCGGCCTCATCCAGCAGTTCCTTGGCCTTTTCGGGGTCGAATTCGTACCGGGGCTCATTGTCCGGGTTGAAGGCCCAGGACAGTTCCGGCATGGTAGAGTGAGCTACCCGACCCAAGCCAAAGACGAGGCTGTCCACCAGCGCCTGACGGTCCAATGCGTAGAGCAGCGCCTGGCGCGTGCGCACGTCCAGGAAGAGCGGCGTCTTTTCTGGATCCAGTTGGTAGGTGTACATCGTAAAGCCAAACCGAGCGTGGGGTATGCATTCCAGGTGCTCTTGCTGCACCGCCTCTTCCCACAGCGAAGAGTCCACGTTTTCGCTAATGTCCACCTCGCCTGTCTGGAGTTGAGCAAACTCGACGATGGCGTCCTCAACGACCTTGAGGTACCAGAAGTCAAAATTCGGCTCGCCCTGGAAATAGTTCGGGTTCTTGACCAGGGCCACGTGGTCGTCCTTGACCCACTCGCGGAACATGTAGGGCCCGGTGCCGACCGGCGCCAGGGTGTTGAACTCGGACGCGTTGAACTCATCTGGGGTGAGCTCGCCCAGAATGTGCTCGGGGAGGGTCCCGTAGGTGGTCTTGCAGCACAAGAAGGCGGCATCCACCTGGCTGAGCTGGAACTGGATGGTATAGTCGTCCAGCACCACGATCTGCTCCGGGGTCAGGATGTCGGCGATATCGGAGCGGCGGATGGAGTTGATGTCTTCGTTTAGAATCGCTTCGTAGGTGAACTTGACATCGTCCGCTGTGAACGGCTCGCCGTCGTGAAATGTGACATCATCCCGCAGGTAGAATGTGAAGGTCAGGCTGTCGTCGGAGACTTCCCACCGCTCGGCCAGTTCCGGTAGGGAGGTGAGGTCTTCGGGGTTAATCTCCGTCAGGCCGTCGTACAACATGCTGTTGACTTTGCTCGATGCGTTGTCAGTGTGCATAATGGGGTTCAGGTACATGGCGTCGGCAAAGGTGCCCTCAATGATCGTGCCGCCCTTGGAGACCGTGACCGGCTCAGGAGTGGCGGTGACTACCACTTCCACTTCCTTCTCCACTTCCTTGATCACCTCTTTCTCTACCTCTACTTCCTTGATCACCTCCACGGTCCTAACGACATCTTTCTCGACTACTACTTCCTTCTCGACCTCTACGGGCACTTCCTTGATCACCTCTACTTGCTTGATCACCTCTACCTCGACCGGCACTTCCTTCTCGACCACTATAGCAGCCGGTGGAGCGCAGGCCGGGAGTATCATGGCGGCTATTGCCATCAAGGCGATCAAGGTCATCCATTTCTTGCTACTAAACATTTTCTTCTCCTTTTGACTGGTTTGTTTGTGTTGCAAGGTGTAAATCAACCTGCGGGCGGAGGATTCCTCTGCCCCTATCTCTATCGTCCCGTTTCATCACCTCCTCCAAATCTCCTACCCCACTTGGCAAAGGATGCAGGATGCGTATAATGTAAACAAGAGGAGCGACAACCAGCGAGTACACAAGTGCTCGCTGGTTCACCAGTTCGACTCTCCCGCCCCGATCCCGCCAAGGCCAAGGGAGGGAGGGTCACGTCGCTCCCCTTCTCTATTTAGACCATCTGTGCGACATTCCTCAATGGGGTAGGGGCAGCGGAGGACTGCCCCTACCCCTACCAACAAGAAGTGTTACCCTGAACCCATTATACACCAAGAATCCCCCAGACGCATTGGACAGGTGTCCTATTTTTGTATTGGACAGG
>CAYWWC010000114.1:0-9544 GCA_964461615.1 uncultured Anaerolineae bacterium | reverse complement strand
TATTGGACAGGCGACCAGGTAAATCAGTTTCTCAGATCAACTGCCCTAGCTCCTCCTCCAGGTCGGGCTCGCTGCAGTTGACGGATACTGGCGGCGTGGTTCATCAACTCTGCGGTTTGTGAAGATAGCCAACAGGTTTTTGAGGATCAACGCCAGTCGCAGCTTCCTGGGACCCCTGACTGTTCGGATCATCTGTTCCTGTTCGGCCTTGCGCAGCAAATCCTTCACCCGCTCTCCCATCATCATCTGGGCTTTCTACGGTACACAATCCTCAATAGCCGCCAGTAATCTCTCCGGCGGATCGCACTTGCTGACAAAGGCGTCGGCACCGGCGGCCAGCGCGGCTCGACGCGCCTCTGGCCGCCCACTGAGGGCGATCACGTATACATCAGGGCAAATCCTACGCAAGGCGGACAGCAAGCTCTGCCCTGATGGTTCACTTCGACTGGGCTCAGTACAAGCGACAGGCTCACCACGACGGCTTGCCGAAGGGTCAGCTTTCGCCAAGCCCGGCAAGCCCCAGCCAAGCAACACCAGATCAGGGCAAAGCGTCTCCGTCTGGGCCAACAGGCCCTCGGCATCGGCGGCCTCGCCCACTACCTTCAACCCTGGTTGTCGTTCCAGCAACACGCGCAGTCCAAATCGCACCTTTGGTTGATTATCAGCCAGTAGTATTTGCATTCACATTTACCTCGTTCCCATCTCTCTATTTGCACTTATTATACCAAAAAAATCCTCCAGACGCATCGGGCATCTGGGGGATTTTTATATTGGACAGGTGTCTAATATTTTTATTGGTCAGGTGACCAATTTGCGCCGTAGCGCCAGGGTTATGGCCTCCGCGCGATTGGAGACGTCCAGTTTAGACAAGACGTTACTGACGTGAGCTCTGGCCGTCGAGCGACTAATGGTCAGCCGCTCGGCGATCTCTGGGTTACTCAACCCCTCGACCATCAGGATCAGCACCTCGTGCTCACGGGGGGTCAGATTGTGGCCTGACGTAGGCTCTTGGGTGGCGGCCTGGATCAGCGCCTGGGTTGCCTCCGGAGCCAGGGTGGGCCGTCCGGAGTGGGCTGCTCGAATCGCCTTGGCCAGGTCGTCGGCCGAGACGTTCTTGAGCAGGTAACTGATGGCCCCAGCCTGGAGCGCCTCTTGCACCAACTCCTTCTCGCCAAAACTGGTCAAGGCGATGACCTGTATCTGGGGCCATCGTTCGCGGATGGCCCGGGTGGCGGTCGGCCCGTTCACCTCTGGCATCACCAGATCCATCAGGATCACATCGGGCTGAAGCTGCTCGCACAGGCGCAGGGCCTCTTCGCCGCCGCCTGCCTCCCCGACCAGTTCCAGGTCCGCCTGGACTTTCAGAAAGGTCGCCAGTCCTCTGCGAACCATGTCGTGGTCGTCAACGACCATTACTCGAATGGGAGTTAACTTGTTCATAGCGCCTCCATTTCTGCAATCAGATCTTTGCCACGAATGACCGAATCCTTCGACTGAGCTCAGGACAGGTTTTCACTGATTTTTGTTCTTTAGTGTTAATTCGTGCAATTCGTGGTAAGAGTCCCAAACCGCAACCACCAGCGTAATGTCATCAAACTGGGGCGTATCGCCCATGAATTCATGCACCTCTGCGATCAGGGTATCCTGTATGTCCTGAGCCGAACACCCCAGGTTGGCTTGCGCGATCTCTAACAGTCTCTCCTGGCCGAAGAAAGATCCTTGCTCGTTCTCCGCATCGGTGACGCCATCCGTATAGAGCACCAACACGTCGCCGGGAGCAAGGCGAACAGTTTCCTGTTTCCAGGTCGCATCTTCGACCACCCCTAGTACCATACCCGTTTTGGATAACGTTTGAACCGTGTCTCTATCTTGGGCGTTTAGGAGATACGGCGGGTTGTGTCCGGCGTTGCAATAGGTCAGCGTTCCGGCCGCTGGATCCAGGATGCCATAAAAGGCGGTGACGAACAGGCCGGCCCGGGCGTCTGACAGAATGCGGCGATTGGCGATGCTGAGTACTAGTTCAGGTCGTGTGTGGTATTCGGCAGCGTAAGTGCGGAAGAGCGTCTGACTCAAGGCCATATACAAGGCTGCTCCCATCCCTTTGTCGGCCACGTCAGCGATCACGATCCCCAGGCGTCCGTTGGGCAGGGGTATGAAATCGTAAAAGTCTCCGGAGGTCTCTCTGGCTGGTTTCAGCGTGGCTGCCAGTTGCCAGTCAGCCACGTCCGGCAGGTCGCTGGGCAGGAAGCTGGCCTGTATCTGGCCGGCCATAGCCAATTCCCGCGCGACTGTCTCGTGAGCCAACGTTTGGGCATACACCTGGGCACTGTGCAGCGTCGAGGAAATCTGTGCTGCCAGTGACTTGGCTACTGGTAGCAAATCGGCTGCAGTGTCAGGGTCTTGGCGTCGTGATACGTAGATAGCACCTACTGGCTCCGGGCTTTCGATGCCAATGATGGGTGCTGTCACCAGAGCGTCGCTGGCTGGCTGGCTCCCCCCCCACGGCAGCATTGCCTCTGGCACAAAGCAGTGTGCCTCAGACGTAGTGCGCAGCCATTCCCAGATGGGATCGGGCGCCGCTGCCCCCGCTCCTCCTAACTCTTGGGGGGCAGGGGGGCGGTGGTGTAAGACGGTTTGGTCAGGAAAGATCCGTATTTCTACTCGACAATGCGGGAACATAGCTGGGACATGCTCGCTCAGCAGTTCGGGCAAATTGGAAGCGTCGGGGGGAGCATTGATGAGCGTGTGTGCCAGTCGCTCCAGTTTTTTGGCCTGGATTAGAACCTGGGCTGCCTCCGGGGCCAGGGTGGGGCGACCAGCATGGGCCGCTCGGATGGCGTCGGCCAGCTCATCAGACGAGATGTTCTTGAGCAAGTAGCCGATGGCCCCGGCCTGCAATGCTCCCTCCACCAGCTCCTTCTCCTTAAAGCTGGTCAGGGCGATGACCTGGATCTCTGGGCAGCGTTCCCTGATGGCGCGAGTGGCTTCCGCGCCGTCCATCCTTGGCATTACCAGGTCCATCAGTACCACGTCGGGGTGAAGCTGCCCGCACAGGCGAACGGCCTCTTCACCGCCGTTCGCCTCTCCGACCAATTCCAGATCAGCCTGAACTTTCAGGAAGGCTGCCAGTCCTCGGCGGACCATGTCGTGATCGTCAACAATCATGACTCGAATAGGGTTTGGATCCGTCATCGGTCCTTATCCTTTCCACACAACTATTACTTGCGTGCCGCGTCCCGGTTGACTTTCGAGCTCGAGTGAGGCCCCAATGGCTTGGGCTCGTTCACGAATGATGCCCAGTCCCAGTCCCATGTGATCCGACGGGATGCGACTTACATTGAAGCCACGTCCGTCGTCGCTGACGCGCAGTTCCACCCTCTCCTCTCTCTCCCCCGTGTGAGAGGGAGGGGGGAGAGAGCGCAAACTTATCACCACCTGGCTGGCCTGGGCGTGCTTGACCACGTTGTTCAACGCTTCTTGAGCAATGCGGTATAGGGCCACGTGAACGTCGGGGGATAGCTCATACTGGTCTCCCACTGTTACTGTGACGGGTATGCCCGTCCGTCCGGTGATGGCTTCGCTGAGTTGGCGCAGCAGGTCGCACAGGTTTGCCTCGACCAGGGCCGCCGGTCGCAGTTCCATCAACAAGCTGCGCATCTCGGCCAATGCGCCCCGGCTCAACTGCCGCAGGTCCTGCAAGAGTTGTCGCCCCTCATCTTGATCGCTCTCCCAGATAGTAGGTAATGCTTCGGCGATGAGGCTGGCTGAAAACAGGGTCTGGGTGACGGCGTCGTGCAGATCCCGCGCCAGGCGTTGGCGTTCTTCCATCACGGCCAACTGCCGGGCCTGCTCGTAGAGGCGGGCGTTCTCGATGGCGATGGCTGCCTGGGCAGCGATCGTGGGCAGCAGGTTGAGGTGCTCTTCGTCGTAGACATTCTCGGTGGTGTAGCTCTGCACGGCAATGATGCCCATCACCTCGTCGCCGGCGATCATGGGCACGCCCAGCCACGACTTGCCCGGTGTGCCCATGACGTCAATGCCCAACTCTTGCATACGGCCATCCATGTTGTCGGACAGCAGCAAGGGTTGGCGACTCCTGATGATGTGCTCTGTCAAGCCCTGGCCAGCCTTCCGCCCCCGGGAGTGCCGTCTGACCTGCCCCCTTTCGACGTAGAGTGGGAATGAAACCCAATCCTCATCCCCATCGTAGAAAGCAATGTACAGATTGGTGGCATCCATCACCCGGCCCACCTGGTGGTGAATCAAGTCCAGAAGCTCATCCAGTTGGAGGGTGGAACTGATCGCCCGGCCGACCTCATTGAGGACGGCCATCTCATCAATGCGCCGCTCGCGCTCAGTGAATAGCCGGGCGTTCTCAAGAGCCACGGCAGCCTGGTTGGCGACACTGGTAAGGGTCTGCTGATGGCCTTCGTCGAAAGCCCCCCGCTGGTAGCTGCCCACGACGAGGGCGCCCACCACTTTGTCACCGTAAAGCATTGGCACGCCGAGCCAGCCGTGATTGGATTTGGGCGAGCCAACCGCCATGACCTCGACGTCCAGTTTGTGTCTTTCATCAACCAAGCTATCAAAGCGCAGCGGCTGTTTGTTGTCAATGACCAGCTTGAGCAAGCCTTTGTCCAGCACGTATTGCTGCTTGGGGTAATGCACGCCTTCGTCCACATTGATCTCAATGCTGACAACGTTGGTCGCTTCGTCGTACAGTGCAATCAGGTAAAAATCAGTCGGCGCAACACGGGTGATCTGCTCGTAGAGCGACTGCAATAGCTGGTCCTGATCCAGCACGGAGGAGATGATGCGACTGGCTTCGGTCAAGGCGCGTAGCTCCCGCACCTGGCGGACAGTATCGCGGAACAATCGAGCGTTTTCGATGGCAATGGCTGCCTGGTAGGCCAGGGACTGGAGCACCACCAGGTCGCTTTCGTCAAAGGAATCAAGGCGGTCGCTCTGAACATCGAGCACGCCGATGACTTCCCCTTTGGCCTTGATGGGTACAGTCAGCTCCGAGCGAGTTTTGCTGCCCAGCATCCTAACGTAGTGCGGCTCCTGGCTCACGTCGGGCGCCAGGAGAGGCTCACCTGTGGCAGCCACCCAGCCCGTCATCCCCTCCTGTCCTACTTTGAGGCGTGCGAGTTGGAATTCAAACTGGGAAGTATCCCACAGGAGACCGTAGCCGGCTTTGTAGATCACCTCATCTCCTTCGATCAGGCCGATGCCGACGTGGTAATAATCGAAAGCCTCTTGGATCAGCCTGGCCATTTGCACCAGCAACTCATCAACATCTAGGATGGAGGTTATATGGCTCCCCACTTCGCTGATGACGCGGAATTGCTCCGCCCGCCGCTCCTCGGTTTCGAAGAGGCGGGCGTTGTCTATGGCAATGGCCGCCTGGTCGGCAAGGGACTGGAGAACTGTCAAGTCGCTCTCGTCGAAAGCGTCGAGTTGCTCGCTTTGAACGTTGAGCACGCCAATGACCTTCTCTTTGGTTTTGATGGGGACAGCGAGCTCCGAACGAGATGAGGATTCTGCCATCTGGATGTAGCGCAGGTCTTGGCTCACGTCGGGCACGAGGAGCGGCTCACCCGTTGCGGCCACACACCCCGTGATGCCCTGTTCTCCCACTTTGAGGCGAAAGCTCTCGAACAGAGCGGCTGAATTTCGTTTCGCCCTGGCCTTGAAGACCAGGTCATCCCCCTCAATCAAGCCAATCTCGACCGTATCATAGTTGAGGGTTTTTTGTAACAGTACGACCAACTGATCCAGCAACTCATCTACCGCCAATATGGAAGTGATATGGCGGCCCACTTTGCTGATCACCTTGAATTGCTCTGCCCGCCGCTGCACTGCGTTGAACAGTCGCGCGTTTTCTATCGCTACCCCGATCTGGTGGCCGATTGAAAGCAGCAAATCAACATCCCGCTGGCGGAAACGACGCAACTGGCAACTAGCGGCGGTCAGCACACCCTGTACCAGCCCTTTGGAGAGGAGGGGTATGCTCGCTATTGAGCGGTATCCTTCTTCTACCACCTCTCTAGGCGCGTCGGGTTCTTGGGAGAGGTCATCTACGATGATAGGGTTGCCAGACTCTGCGACCCTGGCAGAGATGATTCCCTTGGCCACTACACGTCGGAACGCCTCGGAGAGCCTGCAATGACAAGCCATAAGGAGTCCGTCCGTTTTGGGGTTCTTCAGATATATCGCCCCTGACTCCAGCGCCAATACCTCCAACACCTTACCCAGGGCAGCAGTCAGCATGGCCTTCAGTTCCAGGGATTGGCTCACCGTGGCGGCGATGGCATTGAGGGCTGCCAACTCTTTGGTCCGCTCGGCCACCCGCTGTTCCAGGTGGGCGTACGATTCCTGGAGTTGGGCCGACATGAGGTTGAATTGCTCGGCCAGCTCCTCTATTTCATCCCCTGTTCGAGCGGTGATGGTCTGACCAAAGTCACCCCTGGCCACCTTCTGGGCGGCGTCGATGAGGTCTGTGATGGGTTGCGTGATCCGCTTGACGCCAACAGTGACAATCACGGTCGTTACGATTACGCCCAGTGCCAGCAGCAAGAGCAGAGATCGCTGGTAGCCTTGAATGGGGCTGATCAACGTGGCCCAGCTTTCCTCGGTGACGAGGCCCCAGGGTGTACCCGACACCGGGGCAAAGCTGGCGACTATCTCCTGGCCATTGAGGGCGCGGGTACGTACCGCGCCTACCTCTCTGCTCAATACCTGCTGCACCACCGGCTGGTCGGAAAAATCGTCTCCAATGTGATCGGGATCAGAATGGTAGATCGCCTGACCATTGCCATCCACCAAATAGGCGCTGCCGCTTTCGGTGGAGCGAAGCTCTGAAATGTCGCTGTAAAAGGGGCTGATGGCAGTTGCACCCAGACGAAACAGGCCGGCCATTATTCCCAGGAACTGGCCCTGGTGGCCGGTGATTGGCATGGCAACGACGATGACTTCTGCTCCTCCCGGCCCGTCGGTTGTGATGTCCGAGAAGACCGGCCCCGGATAGCGCAACAGGTGGCGAAAGTAAGAGCGATTGGACCACTCTTGCCCCAAGGCATCCGCCCGCTCTGGTTCGGTGGCCACCACCGTTCCGTGGTTATTGAGGAGCAGTACGCCACCGTCAAAGACCTTGAAGCGGCTTCTGGCACTCCTGAGAGTGTCACTTCGAGCAGTTGGGTCATTCTCGAGGATATCAGTGCGCGCTAAGCTGGCGAAAACACCTGTGTATTCTGCGAGAAGACCTGTGTATTCTGTTAACCCTGCTGTGAACTCACCAGCCGAGAGACGGGTTAGCTCTCGGTCCCGTTCGATGACCAGGTCTTCTGTCACCTGCTGGTAGGCGGTGAAGGTGACCCAGGCCACTGCGAGCATGATGAGCGCAGTGGGGATGAAGGACCAGGTGATGATCTTGGTACGCAGGCTTCCCCATCGTATTCCCAATAGCATGACAGTTCTCCGCCTCCTAATCTTTCCGCTCCCGCGCGCGGTAAGTCTCCAGCCGCTCCCGCACGGCGCGGTTGCCCAGGGCAGCGATCAGGCACGGGGCGCCCAGGAACACAGGCGCGACTAGCCAAATACTGAGCATAACTATCAGGGCAGCCAGGCCAGCCACCACTGCCGTGTAGCCGGGGGCGGCCAGCAGGGTGAACAGTCCGTTGCGCATCGCCAGCTTCAACGATTCTTCTTCCTGCTCCATCAAGTAGGGCAAAGCGTAGAACTGGACGACCAGCCAGATCAAACCCAGAAACAGGGGAAACACCTGCACAATTCCCGCCCAGTCTGCATCTAACTGTCCATAGAACCAGATGTTGACCAGTGACACCACCGCTACCACCAGGTTGATTAGCATCCACAGCCAGCTCTTGCGGAGATAGAGTCGTCCGCCTTCCAGGAATCCTCCCAGGCCCAGGCTCCGTCCGCGGGCTAACTGGTTGGTGACGTAATAGAGGCCAAAGGTAGCGGGCGGACCGAGCACAATGGTTATCCAAGACAGCAGCCAGATCAGGCTGATCAAGGCCATGTTGACCCAATCGTCCCACCAATCGGATAGCGCCTGCACTACCACCTGAAGGGGCACAGGCAATCGCTTTGTCATTGCATCATTCCCCCTGTTCTCCCAGGGGACATTATAGCACAGTTCCAATACCCTGGCAACAAGGTGTGTGTGGTGGGATGATACGTTCCACCACTATGTAGGGTACAGACGTTCGTCCGCCCCTCTTGAGGATTATGCTAGGTGTTGGACGTCACCGAGCTAGAACCTCAACATATGGTAGTTGGCCATAGAAGGGGACAAACCTGTGTGCCCGGTGCATAGCGGACAAACCTATCATCCCACTACAGGTGTGTTCGCACAGCAGAATGGTGGTTGTCTTCCCTTTGTCTATTACAGGGAATGTTTAGAAGCCCCCTGCAGGGCTAACCGTCTCCCAAAAGTCGATTCCGCTTTTCGGGCTCCGTTATTGCTTGAGGCCTTGAGAAACCCCGACCCAGTCGTCCGCCGATTCGCCGCCAGCGTGTAGGGCCGTCGGCACGTGCCGCGGGCGCGGTTGGGGCTGGTGGGGGCCCTGATAGACGAGGATTGGCAGGTGCGCAAGCTAGCCGCCGAAGCCCTGGGGCTGCTGCGAGACGATCGAGCCGTGCCGGGCCTGCTAGGCGCACTGCATGATGACAACCTCTGGGTGCGCTACGGCGCTGCCCACGCCCTAGGCGACCTCGGTGATCTGGGGACAGTCGGTGCGCTGCTGGAGACGCTGGGGGAGCACTACCACTTTCTGAAATACGACCCGTTCGGCAGTTTGGTGACCAGATTGCACCCTGAGCCGGCTGACACTCTGCATCGGCCCTCGGCGGATGTGCTCTTTCACTCCATTGCTGACTCTTGCGCGGCTGAGACCTGTGCCGTGATCCTCACGGGGATGGGCGAGGATGGCGCACTGGGTATGCGCGCCCTTTATGAGAGGGGGGGGGGTAGACCGTGGCGCAGGACGAAGCCACTTCGGTGATCTACGGCATGCCCCGCCGAGCGGTGGAACTGGGTGGGGTGGACATCTCGCTGCCGCTCGACCGGATACCGGCTGAGATCGTCCACGCCACTGACCCTGTCAAGCAGGGCAACTGACAACATTCATCCCGGGTAGGAAACAACACCTTGTGGAGTGGGGGTAGCGGGCAATGGAGGCGCACACTACCTATATGAACACAAAAGGCCGCCCCTAGAGGCAGCCTTTGAATAGTAGCTCAAGCCCGGCTCGGCAGATCACAGCGACCGCTATTTGGCGAGTTCAGCGTCAGTTACACTCCCAAACGCATTGACCTTGAGCGTCCAATAACTGCCCACGTCAAATCTCGAGAACTCGCTGGCCGAGTCCACGTCGTACGTGTAAGTATCTGTCTTATCATCGGCCCTGAAAGTGACCACGTATTCTTCTGCCCGGCCCCCTTCACGCTGGTCTGACCACAAAGACACGCTGGGCCATTGGGGATTGAGATCATTGCCCTGTGCTACAGCTTCATTCAC
>CAYWWC010000113.1:0-12199 GCA_964461615.1 uncultured Anaerolineae bacterium | reverse complement strand
TACACCATTTCCCTTGAGTACGGGGTGTAGACCCCAATGTCACATTTGCCCAAAACAATGACTTGATGTTCGTAGTCAGGTACGAAACGAAGTGGAGTGCCGTCAAATGCAGTGCGGAACGCCACTCCGCTAACGCTTCGTCGCTGACTACGAACGAAATGTGACATTGTCGAAGTAGTTAGAGGCGCTTCTTTTGGGGGAGAGCCTCTTTTCTTTTGGGCCAAGACAGCAGCGGACTCGGCAGAAAGCTTTCCGTCAGACAGTGCAACGGAGGATAGTCAGTGGGCTGTGTTCGCCTTCCTCGCTCCCTGATCTGCGTCTCAATGTTCTCCATCTGGCCCTGATGTCCTCTGATTTCTCTCCCAACCTATCGTCGGTCAGCTTGTCGTATTCCACCCGCGGCGCCTCGATGCAGGCCAACCTCGTTGGCACGTCAATGCGGTCAAGAAGTGGCCCAGAGATGAACTTCCGGTAGCGGCTGATCATTGAGAGGGAGCAATTGACTTCCTCTCGTTGCCCATCGGCGCACGCCTGCAGGCCGGAGAGGCCGTTCTGGAGGTGGTGCAGATCGGCAAGCCGCCTCACTTGGCCCACACCTACAGCTTCCAGAGTCCCCCGCTCCTGTCGACGGACGGCATCTGCTGCCGGGTGGCAAAGGGCTGCCGGATGAGGAGGGGGAATGAGATCGTCGTTCTTAAGGTGCAACGCACTTCAAAAAGTGCGCTGCACCTGGGTAAGGCCGACTCTGGCGAAGGTTTCTAGTGAGGCAAATGAAGCGCCTCACCACGGACCTCTAACGCCGCCTCGCGGACGGCCTCACTCAGTGTGGGATGGCCGTGAACGGTCGTGACCAATTCGTCCAGGGTAGCCTCCAGCGCCAATGCCAGCCCGCCCTCGTGGATCAGGTCGCTGGCGTGAGGCGCAACAACATGCAGGCCCAGCACCTCACCGAAGCGAGCTTCGCTGACGACTTTGACGAAGCCATCGGTTTCGCCGTAGGTCAGCGCCTTGCCGCTGGCGTTCAGCGGAAAGCGCCCCACCCGCACGTCGTAGCCCGCCTCGCGCGCCTGCGCCTCGGTCAACCCCACGCTGGCAACCTCTGGATCGGTGTAGACGCACCCGGGGACGGTCTTGAGATCCAACGTGGCCGTGTGTCCCAAGGCGTTCTCTGCCACCACTTCACCGCCTCGCATGGCGACGTGGGCCAGCAGCGGGCCGCCTGTCACGTCCCCAACGGCAGCGATGCCAGGCACGTTCGTCTGCATCTGCGGGTCTACCGAAATGCCGGCCTTGTCAAATCGCACGCCGGCTGCTTTCAGGCCCAGGTCTTCGACGTTGGGCCGACGCCCGACAGCGACCAGTATCCGATCGGCCTCTATGCCCACCTCGCCGTCGGGAGTAGCGATCGTGGCCCGCAGATCGCCCTCCACGTTGTCCACACGGGTCACGCGGCTTTTCAAGTAGAACTGCACCCCGCGCTGGCCCAGCGTCCAGGCCAGTGCCGGCCCCAGGTCGGCGTCCATCTGCGGCAGCAGCCGGTCCAGCATTTCGACAACTGTCACCTCTGTACCAAAAGCGTTGAATATGTCAGCGAATTCGACGCCGATGGCGCCGCCGCCGATGACGAGCAGCCGCTCGGGCAGTGCCTCCAGCACCAGCACGCCGGTGGAATCTATCACGCCGGGCAAGTCCATGCCTGGCAGCGGCAAGCGCACTGGCTGCGAACCAGTGGCAATGACGACGTGCTTTGCCTCTACTCGCTGCACGCCGTCAGCGGTCGTCGCCTCCAGCACCCGGGATGCAATGAAGCGCCCTCTTCCCCGGAGCACCTGCACGCCAGCCTTGTGTAGGAGCTTCTCCACGCCTTGCACCAGTTGCTGGACGATGGTCTCCTTGCGCGCCTGTATCGCCGGCCAGTCCGGCATCACGTTCCCTTCCAGACGCAGGCCGAACGTCTCGGCCTGGCGAAACGCGCGGTAGACTTCCGCGCTGCGCAGCAACGCCTTGGTGGGAATGCAGCCCACGTTGAGGCAGACGCCGCCGATTGTCTTCTCTTCAATGAGTACCACCTGTGCGCCAAGCTGGGCCGCTCGCAGGGCCGCCACGTAGCCGCCCGGCCCACCGCCCAGGATAGCGATGTCGGTCTGAATCATGCGGGACACCTCCCGTTCACCTACCCCAACAGTAGATAAGGGTTTTCGACTAACTGCTTGATCCGTTGTAGAAAACGGGCCGCTGGCGCACCGTCCACCACCCGGTGGTCGAAGGCTAGGCTCAGCGTCCACATCTGCCGCACTACGATTTCGCCATCCCGGACTACCGGCTTGGGTTGGATGCGCCCCACGCCCAGTATGGCTGCTTCCGGCAGGTTGATGATGGGCGTGAAGGCGTCCACTTCATACATGCCCAGGTTGGTGATGGTGAACGTCCCGCCGGTCAGGTCGTCGGGCAGCGATTTGCCGGCCCGCGCCCGCTCCACCAACTCGCGCAGTTCGGCCCCAAAGGCGCGCAAGCCCTTCTGATGGGCATCCCGAATCACCGGCACCAGCAGACCCCGCTCGGTATCCACCGCCATGCCCAGGTTGACCGCCGACAGCCGCTCGATGGCCTGCCCATCCTCTTGGGAGGGCTGAAGGCGGGCGTTCATGTAGGGAAACTCGCGCAACGCGCGGGCGACGATGAGGCCCAGCAGGTCGTTATAGCCCGGCGCAAAGTCCCACTCATCGGCCACGTCTGCCTTGAGCTGCTCCCGCGCCTCGACGAAAGCGGTGGCGTCGGCCTCGGTGACCAGGGTAACGCGGGCTGTCTCACGCGCGCTGGTCGCCATGCGCTCGGCGATGATGCGGCGCAGCCCGGTGAGGGGCACGCTTTCGACAGCCAATTTCTCTGCTGGCAGGATAGGTTGGGCCGCTACTGTCACGTCTGCCTTCATGACCCGACCGCTGACGCCGGTGCCGCTGACCGCCGCCAAATCCACGCCCAGGGCCGCCGCTGCTTTGACCGCTGTGGGCGTCGCCTTGGGCCCTTCGACAGGCCTGTCCTGAGCATGGTCGAAGGGCTCAGGACGAGGCTGCGAGTCCAGATAGGCCAGCACGTCCCGCTCGACGATGCGTCCGCTGGGGTCGGAGCCGGCCACTAGCGCCAGATCTACCCCCTTCTCCCGCGCCAGCCTCCGGGCTCGCGGCGAAGCGAAGATGCGGGTTTCGGGTTTCACGGCTTCACGTTTCACGGTTTCAGGTTGCGCAGCTTCATCAGCCTGAAACCGTAGCTCATAGGCCGCGATGTCCTCGTCGGCCTTGCGGGTAATCAGCGCCACCACGGTGAGCACCGACACCGTCTGGCCCACTGGTGTCAGGATCTTGCGCAGGAAGCCCCTCGCCGACGCCTCCACCTCCAGCGTGGCCTTGTCCGTCTCCACCATGAACAGCACCTCGCCGCGTTGGACTGGCTCTCCCTCCTGCTTCAGCCACTCGACGATAGTGCCCTCTTCCATTGTCTGCCCCAACTTGGGCAGAATGACTTCCGTCACCATTGGCCTCGCTCCTCCATTATCCAATCTCTAATATCCAATATCCAGTCTCTCTACCGCAACACTTGGCGGATGCCGGCGATGATGGCCTTCACATTGGGAATGGCCGCGTCTTCTAGCGGCTCGCTCATGGGGACAGGCACGTCCGCGGCACAGACCCGCACCACCGGCGCATCCAGCCAGTCGAACAGCTCCTCCTGGATGCGCGCGGCCAGTTCGCTGACGAATGACCCCATCTTGCAGGCCTCGGTGACACCCACCGCGCGCCCCGTCTTCTTCACCGACGCAGCCACCGTATCCATGTCCAGCGGCTTGAGCGTGCGCAGGTCAATCACCTCCACGCTGATCCCCTCCTCCGACAACTGCTCGGCGGCCTCCAACGCCCGCTGCACCATGCGCGAGTAGGTGATCACCGTCACGTCGGAGCCTTCGCGCTTGACGTCGGCCACACCGAAGGGGATGACGTAGTCCGCATCCTCACCATCGGGCACGTGGCCCTCGACGCCGTAGAGCATCTTGTGCTCGATGAACATGACCGGGTTATCGTCGCGGATGGCCGCCTTGAGCAACCCCTTGGCGTCGTAGGGAGTGCTGGGCATGACGACGTAGATGCCGGGGAAGTGCACCCACAGCGCCTCCAGCGATTGCGAATGGTGGGCAGCGATGGATCGCCCACTACCTCCCTCCGTGCGAATAACCATGGGCACAGTCGTCTTGCCGCCGAACATGTAGCGGTTCTTAGCTCCCTGGTTGGCGATCTGGTCCATGGCCAGCGGCGTAAAGTCCACGTACATGATCTCGGCCACGGGCCGCAGGCCACACATAGCCGCGCCCACCGCCGCCCCACCGATGGTCGCCTCAGAGATAGGCGTATCGCGCACCCGATCCGGCCCGAACTCTTCAAAGAGCCCCCGTGTAGCGCCGTAGGCCCCGCCGTACAGCCCGATGTCTTCTCCCATCACAAACACTTTGGGATCACGGATCATCTCCTCGCGCAACGCCTCCTGTATAGCCTCTCGAAACTGGATCTTGTGCGTGCCTGGCCCGCCATTCCTGCACAGTTCCCGTAGCTCCTGCTCGCGGGCGACGTCCGCCTCCGTCCACTTGAACGATGCGTAGACGTGCAGTTCCAGCTCCTCCACCGGCGGCGTTGGCGAATTCAGGGCGAACTCCGTCGCCTCTTCGATCTCCTGCTCCACCTTTTCCTCCAGAGCGTCAATCTCTTCCTCGGTAGCGATACCTGCCTTCACTAGCCGGGCGGCAAAGGTGGGGATGGGATCGCGTTCCTTCCAGGCGGCCTCTTCCTCTTTCGTGCGGTATTTGCGCGGGTCGGAGCGGGAGTGGCCGTACCAGCGGTAGGCCTGGCACTCGATGAGCGAGGGACCCTCGCCACGGCGGGCACGCTCGACGGCCTTGCTCACCGCCTGGCGGACGGCCAACACGTCCATGCCATCCACCACCTCACCGGGCATGTCGTAGGCGCAGGCCCGGTCGGCGATACTCAGCTTGGCTGCTGCATTCTGGATAGGCACTGACATGCCGTACAGATTGTTCTCGACGATGAACACTACGGGCAGGTTCCACAGTCCGGCCATGTTCAGTGATTCGTGGAAGTTGCCGGTCTGGGACGCGCCGTCGCCAAAGAAGCAGAGGACTACTCGATCCGTGTCTTGTATCTGTTGGGCCAGCCCCGCGCCTGTGGCCACCGGGATGTTGCCGCCGACGATGCCGGTGGCCCCCAGGTTGCCCTTCTCCACATCAGCGATGTGCATGGAGCCGCCCCGGCCCAGGCAATAGCCGGTGGCACGACCGCACAACTCGGCCATCATCTTGTTGTAATGCTCCTGCCTGGCTTCCTCTGTTCTTGCCAGTGACGCACCCATGGCGTGACAATGGCCATGGCCGCGATGGGTGCTGGTAATCAGGTCGCTACGTACGTATGATGAAGCGGCATCGTCCCGCAGGGCGGAGATAGCTCCCACGGCCACCGCTTCCTCGCCAGCGTAAAGGTGCGACGCGCCCTTGATCAGGTCTCGCCCCAGCAGGTCGTAGACCTTGTCCTCGAACATGCGGATCTCCCACATCTGCCGCAGGAGATCAAGGGCCTGTTCTTTAGAGATTGGAGATTGGATGTTGGACATTTTCTACCTTCTACCTTTCTACTTTCTAATTTCTAACTTCCAGACCATCAGCGCATCTCCTGGCCGCCGGTGACGTTGATGGCCTGCCCGGTCATGTAGCTGGCCTGGTCTGATGCCAGAAAGATGACGACGTTGCACACGTCGTCGTAGGTGCAGCCCCGCTTCATCGGTGCCTGGTCAATGTACTTCTGGCGCACCTCCTCTTCGGTGATGCCCCACTTCTTGGCATATTGTTTGTAGAGTGAATTGACCCACAACGGCGAGTCGAGCAGGTTGCCAGGACAGACGGCGTTGACGCGCACGCCATACTCTGCTAACTCGAGGGCGATGCTCTGGGTCAGGCCGAGGCTGCCGAACTTGGAGGCGGCGTAGGCTGAGTTCTTGTAGCTCCCCTTCTTGCCCGACTTGGAGTTGATCTGGATGATGACGCCGCTGCGCTGCATTTTCATCACGCGGGCGGCATGTTTGGCGCACAGGAAGTAGCCGAATAGGTTGACGTTGATCACGGCCCGCCATTTGTCGACCGGGAACTCATCCACCGCCTCGGCGATGAGGATGCCGGCGTTGGACACGAGGATGTCGAGCCGCCCAAACTCCTGGACGGTGCGATTCACCATCGCCGCTACCTGGTCCTCGTCGGTCACGTCCGCCTCGACAGCGACCACACGCCGGTCGGTCTGGGCCATGATGTCGGCCACAACGCGCTCCGCGCCCTCCAGGTTCAAATCAGCGACGACGACGTGGGCCCCCTCGCGGGCCAGTCGGCGGCAGATGGCTTCGCCAAGCCCCTGGGCGCCGCCAGTGACGATGGCAATTTGATCTTGCAATATCCTATCCATGCTATCACCCTACGCCAGCATCAATCGCAGAAATTCTTCCTCGGCCTCTACCGTCCACTCGCGCCCCTCTTTGAGCCTGGCGTAGACGCTGGGCAATTTGTCTTTCAATTCTGGCAGCGGAGTGAGGGGCATCTCTTTGATGTGCGGGTAGATGACGATTTTGCCAGGGAACGCCGCATCCTTCACCGCCTGCAAGCCGTCTCTAGCAGTGCTGAGCGAGCCAATTGCCGCCACCGACCGGTTGGGCGATAGTGCGCCGGATTCCACCTGGTGCACCATCAGGCGTAGGTCTTCGATGGTCGAGGCCGAGTGGCCGATAACTCGTGTGTCTTTCAGGTAGACGTCGCCTAAATCGAGCCAGGCCATCGTGCCACGGGCCACGCCAGCAAACACGTTCATCACACCCTGGGAGACCAGACAGGTCGCGGCATTGGAAATGACGGCAGGGACAGGCGCCAGCACGACGATGTCGTCAAAGCCCCGCTCTTTGAAAGGGGCCATACCTGTCGCATATTCTTCTCTGTCCATTGGGTTGAGGCAGATGAATTCTATACCTTTGGCCTCCGCCTCGGCGGCGAAGGTGGCGTACAGGTCGTCCAGGCGCAGGTCGCTGACGTCGGTGCAGATGATGGTGGAAGGCCCATCGGTGACCTGGATGGCACGCTGGACGTGCATGCGCCCCATCGGCCCGCCAGCGCCTACGAACCAGGCCCGCCCGCCCGGCTTGAGCGCAGAACGAACCGGCACGTCGCTGTAGGCGCGGGCAATGTCGGGGCCAGGGCCGCCCACGTAGGCCCAGCGGTTGTAGTGCACGCGCCCGACGTCAATCTCAACCTTACGCGGGAGCGGCGTGTCGGCGACGAGAGCCATTACGCCAAAGCTGCCCAGACGCGGGTTGACCGTCTCGACAAGGTCAGGGTCAGCACCCAGCAGGACGATGTCGTCCACCTGCTCCACGGGTGGGGCAGTGACGTCGTCCACTTCGGTCACCTCCACGCCCAGCGCCTCGGCCCGCGTCCTCAGCCAGTCGGCGAATTCGGCGGGGACGTCCGTCAGCAGCAGACGGTCGGGGTGCGAGGAGTCGTCGAAGCCCGCGCTGATGGTGTAGCCCTCTCCCCCGCCAGCAGGGGAGGGGTATGCTCCGATGATCCAGGTCGTGCCACCCTGTTTCAGCCCGGTGCGGTACTTCAAGCGGTAGGCAGCGATGACGCAGGCCCATGGCTCGATGAGGGCGCTCTCGGCGTAGCCGATATCGGGTTTGAGGGGGATAAGGTAGTTACCGTGGTCCCCGTTGAGCACCCGCTGGTCAATCACACTGTACTGCGACTGTCCGCCTTGGATCTCGTAGCCGTAGGCCAGGTTCACGCCGCCGGCGTAGATGTCGGCCTGGACGATGAAGCAGTTGCCGATGCGATATTGATCGCGCAAGCTATCGCCCACGCCGACGACGGTGAGGGCTACCTCGTGGCCCAGCACCACCGGGTTGGCCTGCATGTCGCGGTAGATGCGGGGGTGTTTCTCGCCCGCCCGGATGACCTTGACGTCGGAAAAGCAAAGGCCACAGGCGTCGTGGCGTACCAGTAGTTCGTTGGAGCCATGCTGCGGCATCGGCACCTCGATGGGTTGCCCGCCTCGCCCCAGGTTCTCAAAGCCCGCGCCGTACAGGGGCCAGAGGCGGTTGCGGTCGGGCAGCGGCGCGTCAGCGCGTCGGTAAGCGGTGAGTTTATCGGACATGGTGTCCTTTTCCTTTGGTCAGGTTGAGGCCGGTCATTCCGTTCCAGCTAGCGAGACCAGCGCTCGTGAACCGGCGGCAACTCAGGGAACGGCGCGTGCGGGTCTGCCTGGTACCAGTAGCCAACGGAGGCGATGTCGTCGGTGAGAGGCTCGAACTTCCCGTTGGGCCACCAGCCCAGGGCCTGGATGGTCACCTTCAGATCACGCTTGAAGCGAATGGGGTCCAACACGTGCCAGCGGTAGAGACCGTGCCTGGGAACCTCATCCGGCTCGTTGCGGTAGAGGGGATAGCCCAAGAAGGGCGTAGAGTAGGTTTCGGCGGCAGTTGGGTCTTCGTCACCACCGAAGCACCACGCTCCCCCGAAGTAGTCCTCCGTGCCGGTGCCGCAGATGGTAGGATAGTCCACGTCACCGTCCATGTAGAACTTGATCTCGCCCTCGCCCCACCAGCCGTTGGAGAACTGCGTCCAGGCCAGGTAAGTGCCCACGTAATGCCCCTGCCCCCGCACTCCCTCCAGGATGACGTGCTCAGGGTATTCTCGCGTTGTCATGGAACGTCGCCACTGAGCGTGGAAGTAGGCGGCATTCTCTGGAACGTCCGTCAAGGCGTAGGTGATCTGGTAGAAGAAGGCAAAGATCGGTTCCCCGTGCTGATTCTCGATGGTGATACGCGCTCGCTTGCGGAAGGGCATGGGCCAATAGCAGTTGAAACCACCCACAGGGTTCACTGCGACCGGCAGGGAGTTCACGTTGCAGCGCAGCCCGTGCCCGTTGCAGAAGAAATCACCCAGCGGAACTTCAACAGAGGGCGTCTCCTCCTCATCCCAGTAGAAGCGAATCACCGTATCCCGGTAAGCTTCGGGGCTAACCGTGATCCAGATATGCTGGATGACGCCTGGCCCTTCGATATTCGCCAGCGTCGTGGTGCCGGGCGGCAACACGACGATGCACGGCTGTACTTTCCAGCCTGTCCCCAGCATGGAGAACGGGTGCCCCTTGAAGCCCGGTGGCAGCGTAGAGGCCATGCTCTCCATCAGAGCGGCCATGGTCTCCTCGTCGGGCACAGGGGTCTTCGCGCCGCCGCCCTTTTCCCCCGTGGGGTTCTCGGCGGAGATGGAGCGGGTCTCGGCGTTGGAAAGCAGCGGCAGACTTCCTAGATTCAGCAGATCAAGTGTATTCATTGGTTAACCTCCTGGGTCAGTCGTACCTATTCAATCTCGACAAGATGTCAGCAGGCGATACTGTGGGATCTAGTTGTCTGACCTGGGCCATACTGGCCTTCCCTGGAGGCACGTGGTACCCGACCCTGGTGTAGAAATCGTTCCGCTGTCGGCGGGACGGTAGGAGGGCCTTTGCCCACTCGCTCTGGTAACCCAGCCCCAGCGCACGGTGCATAACGGTGTGCCCGTAGATGAAATGGGCGCCGTCAATAAACGCTTGGCGCACTGGAGCTAGTTCCGGGGCGTCGAGATCATCCACCACCTTTTGCCCGAAGCTGTTCATCTCCGTCCCGACGTTCAGCGGCAGGGCTAGCTTTTGGGCAAGCCGGACGACATCGTACAGATTCTGCACCTTGACGCGGCGGGTCTCAGAGTCGGCGACGTTCCAGTTGCGGTCAGGTATGATGTTCAGGGCGACCACACCCTTACCGATCAGCAAATTCAGCAACTCTCCGATGGCCTGTTCGCCAGCAGAGGTGCCATCCAACCAGGCGGCACAGGGCAGCGCGCCGCACGTCATAATCAGTTCGTGAAACTCCTCCACCGTGGGGAAGGTGTCCGGGCTGGGCTGAACATATCCCACCCCACCACGCTTCATCAATTTAGCCCGAATCAGATTCTGAAGCTTGGGAGTATCGTCCATGAGCGTCGCCACCTGACCAGGCTCGACGTTCAGTTTGTCGGCCCAGAATTCGACCTGGCTCGTGACGATGCGCTCTGCGGCTCGCATGTAGGCTACGACTATATGGCGTTCGGTGGCGGTTCCCCCTGGGGTGAGGGGCAGCACGTCTCGTTCGTAGTCAATCGTGACCGGGGTCAGGTAGGCGTTGACACGGTCTGCTACAGCCCTGTTGCGCCGGGCTGCCCGCTGGCACAAATCGTCCAGGACGCTGGCGGCTGTTTCAGGCACCTGGCTGGAGGTGAACCCGATACCCATGTGATAGTAGACGCCCGGCTCGCCCGGCGAGTTGATTTCGCGCGCAGCAAACTCGGCGAGAAACACGCGGGTTTCGATCCCTGCGCTGCCACGCACCCCGACCAGTTCGCAGGCATCAAGAAACTCGTCCACGCCATCCAGCACGTCGAAGTCCACGATGCCCATCAGCCTGAAGCCGCGCCGCTTGGCCAACCAGGCCAGCGAGGTGGGCGAGTGGCCGTGGGCATTGAAGGAGAAGAACGTATGGCAGTGCATATTGGCTACCTCTACCTCTGGCTCCAGGGGAACACCGCCGCGTTGAGCCAATGAGACCAACTCGGCCAGGGCATCGGCGCGGACAGCGGGGGCGAAATCATTGAGGCTCGTTTCCAGGTTAGTAATTCGCTGGTTGATTGGTCCCCTCCTCATTTCGAGAAACCAGGTTTTTTGGAAAAGCCTGGTTTCTTATTCGCTGGAAACCTGAATGATCGCCCGCAGCACACCGTCGTCGTAAGCAGCGACCATCTCAAATGCCTCGGCGATACGTTCCAGGGGGAATATGTGGGTAGCCAGAGGTTTAACATCCACCATACCCATCTGTACCATGCGGATGGCGCGGGGATAGGCGTGCTTCATACGCCGTACCAGCTTGATGGTCAAGCCCTTTCGGCGGGTGGTGGATGCCGTGAACGTCATCGTGTCGTCTGCGGGGATACCAACCACGACAACCTTGCCGCCAGGGCGTACCAAAGCGGCGGCTTGATCCGGGGTTTCCAACCCACCGGCAGCCTCGAAAGCGACGTCCACACCACGCCCACCCGTCAGGCGCATGATCTCAGCGACGGCGTCCATCTCAGCGTCATAGGGGTTCAATGCTGCGTCGGCCACGTGGCCCAGGGCGAATTGTCGCCGGTAGGCCAGTGGCTCGGTCATGTATATCGCGCTGGCGCCAGACGCCCTGGCCACCGCTGCCGTCAACAGCCCAATGGGGCCGGCTCCCAGCACGGCGACGGTCTGCCCTGGTTTCAGGTGCGCCAAGCCAACAGCGTGGATGGCGGTGCCCAGGGGTTCAAGCATCGCGCCCTCCACAGGCCCGAATCCCGGCGGCAAGGGAAAGCAGTTCTCGGCGGGCATGACGGTGTACTCCGCGAAAACGCCGTTGATCGGCGGCGTACCGCAAAAGCGAACGTCCGGGCACAGATTGGGGTGTCCGTGCCGGCAGGATTCGCACTCCCCGCAGGAGATCGCCGGCTCGACGGCGACCAGTTGCCTGATTTCCAGGCCCTCGACCCCCGCGCCTAACTCAGCGACCCAGGCCGAGAACTCATGCCCCATGATGATGGGCGCCGTGACCACCTGGTCGCCGATACGGCCTTCCAAGTAATAGTGTACGTCGGAGCCGCAGATGCCCACAGAGACCACTTTCAGAAGCACCTCGCCGGGGCCGGGCGTGGGCCGCGGCAGGTCTTCCAGCCTCAGGTCGCGAATGCCGTGCAGTCGCGACGCACGCATTGTGTCGGTAGGTTGGTGGATTGGAGGTTGGAGGTTGGAGATTGGATATTGGAGATTGGACATTGGACATCTTCTACCTTTCTAGTTTCTAACTTCTAACTTGCGGCGATACGCTTCATCGGGGCGGGTGTGAATGCGGTCTACGTTCTCGACCGTCATGAAGCGTGGGCCGCCCAGGGCGTAGGCGCCGATCAGCACGCGCGCCGCTTTGACCGCCATCGCCGTGATGTCTTCCACTTGCCGCACGGTGCGGCCCAGGGCGATGAGGCCGTGGTTCTGCATTAGAACAACTTTGGGGATTTCGTGAT
>CAYWWC010000112.1:0-12288 GCA_964461615.1 uncultured Anaerolineae bacterium | reverse complement strand
GCGGATGACTATACTATACCACGTTTCCGGGAGGTTTTAAATTCTGGAATCCCCTTAACGCCACTACAACAGGAGAATCAAACCAAATGCAAAAGCGAGCAAAACGTCTACTCACGGCCAGGGAGGCCGCTGATTATCTGGGCATTAGTGTTGCCACCCTTAATAGAATGGGCAAGGAGCAGCAGCTGGTGCCTTTCCGGACGCCTGGCGGCCACCGCCGCTATAGCTTGACGATGTTGGATGAGTACTTGGAGGGAAGCCGACGGCATCCCCCAGCAGCGACATCGTTGGCAGAGCAAAGCCGGCCTCTTGAAGAGACGACGCTGATGGTTAGCGCCTAAAGCGTATGCATCCTGTATCACTGCTTTCATAACTGCCAAACCTGAATGAGGAGGACCATGGACGACAAAGTTAGTATCCTAATAGTGGACGACGACGCAGGCATGTGCGAGACCCTGTACGATATCATGGAGGACAAAGGCTTTAGAGTTTTTGCCGCCTTGGGTGGTTATGCGGCCATTGAGAAGGTCAACGAGATAAACTTTGATATCATCCTCATGGACATCAGGATGCCAGGGATGAACGGGGTGGAGACCTTCAAACAAATCAAGAGTATCCAACCCAACGCAGCCGTGGTGATGATGACGGCCTACGCTGTCGAGGACCTAATCACGGAGGCCCTGCATGAGGGGGCGTACAGCGTGCTCTATAAGCCCTTCGACATGGATAAGATGATCGGCCTCATTGATAGCGTGAAGAAAGCAGGACTCGTACTGGTAGTTGACGATGATCGCAATAACTGCGAGACTTTCCGAGATATACTAGAGGCCAGAGGTTACCAAGTCAGCATCGCCTGGAGTGGTGAGGAAGCGATCGAGATGGCGCGGGATAATAGCTATGACATGATCTTCATAGACACAAAGCTCCCGAATATGAATGGCTTGGAGACGTATCTGGCCATCAAGGAAGTCAGTCCCCAGGCGGTCGCTGTGATGATGGCCGCCCACTCCCAGGAGGTAGACGATTTGTTAGAGAAGCCTTTAGGGGGGGATGTTCATACTTACCTCCATAAGCCTTTTGAAATAGAGGAGGTGATTGAGCTTGTTGACGGAATCTCCCGCAGAAAGCGCCAGGAAGGAGAACGAGATGCAAGCCACTCAGCCGACTTCGTCTGATGAGGTGTCGCCCACCATGGGAAAGTTGATAAGAATCGTGGGGCACGACATCAGAAACAAGTTGGGGGTGATGAAGAACTCCATCTACTACCTCAACATGAAGCTGGGCCACGGCGATGCAAAGGTGCAAAAGCACCTTCGGATCATGGGAAAGGAAATCGCTAACGCAAACAGGATGATCGTCGACCTGATGGACTTTGCCCTGTCGAAGGAGCCTCTGCGCCGACAGAGCGACGTCAAAGCAATCGTTGCGGAGGCGCTATCCCAGGCCTCCCTGCCAGATGGTTGGGAAGCAACCATCAGCCTGAATGACGGCCTACCGGCTCTGATGGCCGACAACTTCCAATTGCAGAGGGCCTTCACAAACATAATCCTGAGAATTGTCGAAGTAACACCGGAAGGTAGTAAGCTCCAGATCACCGCCAGGGAGCAGGATGGCTTTGTGGAACTAGGGTTCGGAGCCGCTGGTCTCAACATCCCCCAGGAGAACTTGTCAGGGGCTGTTGCCCCCGCTGCATCGGCGGGTGGAACCAGCCTGGGAATGGCTGTGAGCAAGATGCTGGTGGAGGGCCACGGAGGCACTATTGGCGCCAAACGCCTGGCCGGGGACGGGGCGGTTTTCGTGGTGAGATTGCCGTTGTGAGTACCTGAGAAGCACTTTTGAGCGAAAAACCTGGTTCCTCTAACTTTGTCCAAACTCCAGTAGTTTGGAAGGAGAGAAATAAATGAGAGAAAAGGCGAACATCTTGATAGTTGACGACGATGCCGACATGCGTGAGACGCTATTGGACATCCTGGAGGATAAGGGATATGGCGTGGTCGTTGCCGGGGACGGCTCCCAAGCCGTGACAGAGGTGGAAGCCCAGCACTTCGACCTGGCCCTGATAGACATCATGATGCCTGGCATGAACGGGATCGAGACACTGCGGGAAATCAAGAAAGCCGACTCTGAGGTCACCACCATGATCATGACCGGACACAGCGCCCTGGAGGGAATGGTATCTGATGCCCTGAAGGCCGGGGTTGATGGCGTCCTGTACAAACCCTTTGAGATAGATACCATCGTGCGGATGATCGAGACCAAGTCCGAGATTCGTGCTGGCCCTGCCCTCATTGATCTCAAGAAATATCGAGTCGAAGCCCGAGCCTTGCGCCTGATCCCCGAGGCTACCGCCCGGAGGTGTGACCTCATGCCCCTCCGCATTGAGGACGATACCCTGGTGGTGGCTATGGCTGATCCTGGTAATCTATATGCCATTGAGGACATCCGGGCCCTCTCCAGGATGGAGATCAAGGTCTTGCGCGCTGCTCTTATGGACATTCGCGGCGCCATCAACCTCCAGTACCGGGCCGTCAGTGAGATTGAGCGGGAGATCGGTCGTATCCCCACTGTATTGGACGAAGTGAAGCCGGAGGAGAGGATAACCTCTGATCACGTCGCCCAGGCTGCTGTTGTGCGCACCGTAGACCTCATGGTCACCCAGGCGGCAAGGGATCGGGCCTCGGATATCCACATCGAACCACAGCAGGACCTCTCGCGCATCCGCTACCGCATTGACGGCATCTTGCATGATGCCCTCACCTTGCCCCTTAGCGTCCATAGACGGCTGGTCTCCAGAGTGAAGGTGTTGGCCAAAATGGACATTGCTGAACGGAGACGGCCCCAGGACGGCCAGTTCAGCATCGAGGTAGATGACCGGGAGATAGACATCCGCGTCGCCACGGCCCCCACGCCGTGGGGGGAGGTTGCCGTCTTGCGCGTTTTGGACAAAGGTGTGTCCATCATGGATCTCACGCAACTGGGCTTCCTTCCCGAATCCCTGGAGGTATACCAACAGCTAATCAAAGCCCCCCTCGGCATGATTCTGGTCAGCGGGCCAACGGGCTCGGGCAAGACGACGACTCTCTATGCCACCATCAGCCAACTGAATGCTGAAGAGCGCAGTATCATCACCATGGAAGACCCCATTGAGTACCATTTTCCCAACATGAAGCAAATCCAGGTAGACCCCCAGGTTGAGCTCACCCTCGCCAGCGGCCTGCGGGCCATCATGCGCTTGGATCCAGACGTCATTCTGGTGGGTGAGATTCACGATGTGGAGACAGCCAGGATAGCCACCCAGGCATCTTTAACGGGGCACCTGGTTCTAACCTCGGTGCATGCCAACGACGCCGTAGGGGCTCTCTTTCGGCTGGTAGACCTGGGGGTCGAGCGCTTCCTCATCACTGCGGCGGTGGTGGGCGTCGTTGCCCAGCGCCTGGTGCGGCGGGTTTGCCCCCACTGCATCAGTCTCCGCGAGGTGTCCGACGAGGAACAATTGGCCTACGAACAGGAACTGGGGGAAGCGCGATCCCAGTTCTATGTCGGGGCAGGTTGTAACTTCTGTGGCCATACTGGCTACCTGGGCCGGACTGGCGTTTTCGAGGTATTGGTGATGAGCGATGAGATCAAGAGCTTGCTGATAAAGGGCGCCACCGCTGACGAGATCAAGGCCCAGGCTATCAAGGAGGGGATGGTGTCCTTGCACCATGTCGCAATGCTGACCGCGAAACAGGACCGTACCACACCTGCTGAAGTGATGCGCAACTTCTTTTTCGTGGCGAAGCAGGCCCAGTGAGATGGAGAACCATGAGTTGTTCGGCGTAGATCCCTGCCAGGTCAGAGTTCTGCAGTCACTGCAGGGCCAAGATCGGTGGCGAGATGATCTGCCCCAACTGCAAGGCTGACGTGCCCGATGGCTTCCAGTTCTGCCCCAACTACAGCACGAAGATGGCGTAGTGAAGATAGCCCACTTCTGATGGGCTGAGGCCTCCCGACCGAGCCCTGCGGATGCCTCGGCCAAAACACAAACCAAAAGGGCTTCCAGAGATGATGTGCGCCTTTGGAAGCCCTTTGCTTTTTGGGAGTTTGATGAACGGTTGGTGAGAGAACAGCGGATCCCTTCGACAAGCTCGGGACAAGCGGCAGGATTAGCGGATCAGAGGACGAGATACGCCTCCGCCGACGTCCCTATCATCCCACTACAGGCAAAAGTTGCCCCTTCTCCGCAGCTATGCTATAATACCTTGACTTTCATCTCATGGAACCTCTAATGCTCGACGATTCTGCTGTTCGACAATCTGATATGAAATCACCGTCCCCTCAAGCACGGTGGCAGACCCGACGAACACAAACAACAACCCTGCTGCTGGTCGTCCTGCTACTGGCGAGCTTTGGGTTGCGTGTCTATCGCCTGGGCGACAAGAGTGTATGGTGGGACGAGGGCCTGGCTGTCTGGTCGGCCCGCCAATCACTCACCGCAATCGCCCGGTGGACGGCTACCGACGTGCACCCCCCCCTCTATTTCTGGATGCTGCACTTTTGGCGGCTGGGCAGCGGCGACAGTGAGTTCGGCTTGAGGCTGCTTTCGACAGTCATCGGCGTGCTGACGGTGGTGGCAGCCTTTCTCCTGGGCCGAGTCGTAGGCGGGTCGAGGGTCGGTCTGCTGGCTGCGTTGCAGGTGGGCATTTCTCGCTTTGACATCTTGTGGTCTCAAGAGATACGGATGTACGCTCTGGCCGCACTGTTGGCTGCGCTCTCACTGTGGGCCGCCATTCGCTTCTGGGATCGAGATCGCCCCCTCGATCTAGCGCTCTATGTGATATTCACCACCGCTGGACTATACACGCTCTATCTGTCAGTCTCGGTGATGGTCGTGGCCAACTTAGTCTGGCTGTGGGTCTTGTGGTGCAGCGAAAGTCGCAGGCGCACACTGTTCCGTTGGGGAGCTGCCCAGATGGTTGTGCTGGCCCTTTTTGCGCCCTGGCTGGCCTACGCACTGGGCCGCATCCCCACCTGGTCGTCTGCTTCACCGGTGACACTGGACGTATTTCTGCGGATTTACTGGACCGTACTGACCACTGGTATTCCGGTGAGCGTAGAGAGCTACTGGTGGCTCACCGTGCCGGTCTTGGTGATCTTCTTGGTCGGGCTGGCCACACTTCTCTGGACAGGTCAACGCGGTGGAGGCTCTCCCGCGCAAGTAGGTCGCAATGTGGCGCTGCTGCTGATAAGCCTGCTGCTGCCGGCCGGTGCGGTTTACGTCGTCTCCTTGCCCCGGGAGATGTTTTTCTACTCACCGCAACTGGTGCCGCGCTATCTGCTCATCTTTGCCCCAGCCTTCTATGTCCTGCTAGCCTGGGGGTTGACCCGCCTGGGAGAGGGCCGAAGACATGGCTACCGTCTTTGGCCCATAGGTGCGATTTTGACATCTGTCGTCGTTGGCGCCGCCGGCTACGGTCTGTGGCAGTATTACCCTGACCGCATCCTGGTGGACGACTACAAGGCCCTGGAAATGACATTGCGCGCCTATCAGCAACTCGGTGACGCCGTGGTGCTTTACACCGACAAAGATTGGCCGGTCTTTGCCTATCACCATTCAGGGCACTGGTGGGGTGTGCCCCACGCCCAGCCGATCACGCCCGCGGCCGCCACAGCCTACCTGTCACCGATATGGGAAGAGCACCAGGGAATCTGGTTAGTCGTCACGCCCTACGCCGGCGTCAACGACCCCCAGGGCGAGATACCGGCTTGGCTGGCGGCGCGGGCATCCGGCGTTGTGGAGCATCGCTTCGCCGACAAGATGCTGCGTTTCTACGCCCGCACAGAAGGGCGAGCGGGCAGCATCGACGAACTGGCGCCCGGCGTCCGTCCGCCCGAGCCTCTGGAGGCCGATTGGGGGCTTGATTTCCGGCCAGCTGGCTACGAGCAGCCGGTGAGGGAGTACCGGAGCGGCGATACCATCCACCTGTTTCTGTACTGGGAAGTGGGAGGAGACGACGCCGTAAAACTAACACCAGTATCCAGCTTTGACGTGAGCTTGGTAGACAGACAAGGACAGGCCCTTCGGCTAAGCTCAGGACAGGCCTGGAAACGCACAGAGGTTTCCCTGCCAGCGTTGGAATCAACAATTGAGCTTTTCCGCCAACAAGTGGACCTGGTCGTCCCGCCGGACGCACCCAGCGGCAGGTATGCGTGGAGGCTCTCCCGCGCTGTTCGACCCTCGTCCGGTGGTGAGGCGCTTCGTTTTGGGCGAGTCTCACTGCGGCATCTGATGCTACTCACCACCGCCGACGTGGCCATTGCGTCCCCCTTGGAGACCGATTTCGGCGATGGCGTGCGCCTGCTGGGCTACAATCTGGAAGCGGAGGGACTGCAGCCCAGCGGCACCGTCTATCTGACGCTCTACTGGCAGGCCCAGCAGCCGGTGGAGCATCGCTACAAAGTCTTCACCCATCTCTTGGGCGAGGTTTTCAACGCCAGAAGCAGCAACTTTTTGTGGGGTCAGCAGGACAACGAACCGGTAAACGGCACACGGCCTACTTCGACGTGGCGCACTGGCGAAGTCATCGTGGATAGTTATGCAATTCTTCTGGAGCAGCAGGCACCCACTGGTCGCTACACCATCGAAATCGGTCTGTACGATCCAGCCACCGGGGAGCGTCTGCCTGTGCTGGACGACGCCGTTGGGTTCAAGCAAGGGCAGCCCGCCGCTCAGCTTCCCGCGGATCATCTGATGCTCACCCACCTGATGGTGGGCGGAAAGTCTCGCTAAAGAGGTGGAGGGTTCCCGCGCTGATTTCGAGGGAAAAGTCGGAGGCATCGATGACGTGGAGGTATCCCGTGCACTCTAAACTGATGAAAAGAATAGCATGTGCAATGTTGGTTACGTTGTTACTACTGATGGTCAGTGGATACAGGATTGCTCCAAGGGAATCGCCAAATCCCCACTCTGGGCCTGAATCTGGTGCTGGTCCCTTCGACGAGCTCAGGGCAAGCTCTGAGCGTAGCCGAAGGGATCCAGGCCGCGCAGAGCTGGCTCTACTGGAGTCACACGCGATAGCCACTCCATCGGCACAGACTAAAGATCCGATCCAACAGGGCGAAACTCAAACTACAGCAACAGTTTGGGTTTGGGGAGAGCACGGGTGGGAAAACCGAGGAATTCCGCCTAAGACTCCTATTGCAATCTACTGGTACAATGATTATTGGGTTCGAAATGCCCCTGCAAACGCTCCTGAATATATCCGGCGAGACGCAGTGTTTATCTTCGGCGTTGATGCCTACACCATCCACCTCCCTATCGTATCCAAGTGTGCTCAATGTGCCAACAAAGTCCACGGAGAGGAGAGTAGACTGGTGCGCAACAGGAAGGAGATCCACTTCCCCATCGTATCCAAAAGTGACCAATGTGCCAACAAAGTCCACAGAGAAGAGAACAAACTGGTGCGCAACGGGGAGGAGATCCGACTCATCGGGGTAAACGCCACCTGGCTCACCCGAGGCAGCGACTTCCCCGAGGAGAAACAGGATGAAGTGCTGAGCTTCCTCTCTAAGTACGTAAACTGCATCCGCGTCTGGGTGCTCCCAGGTGCGGATCTGGATAAACTTGAGAGATTACTCGACCTTGGGGCCAAGTATGACCTCATGTTTGGCATAACATTCGAAACGTTCCAGGAGCTTCCTGAATATGCGCGGTTCGGCCAGACGTGGTTCGACAAGGGATATAAACAGACCTATCTGCCCTTCGTCAATGAGACGGTCAGCCGCTTCAAGGGCTCGCCGCAGATTGCCTTTTGGCAACTGATGAATGAGCCGAACCCCTGGGGATGGCCCTGGGGGTGGAAAGGCTCGGGCATCAAAATCTTCGAGCGGTGGATCAAAGACGTAGCAGCAGAGATACGTGCCATAGACCCCTGTCACCCCATCTCCATCGGCCTGATCAGCGTGGACAAGATAGGAAGCAACGTAAAGCCCGATAAGTGGTTCAAAGAGATCCACACGAGCACGGAGGCTGATCTCGTAACGGCGCATGTCCACAAACAGGATGGCGAGAAGGAGATCGACCTGGCCAACGAGATTGATTATCCGATTGTGCTCACCGAAGTCTGGTTTGACCGAACTTCCAACGTCGAAAAGCGCCGCGATTGGGTCCTGGAGTTTGCGGAAAAACGCCTTGACGAGGGGCTTGATGGGTTGCTGCTCTGGCAGTTCAAGCTTCCCACCCGGAAATACCCGTGGGAGTACGAGATCACCGAGGATGAGATTCCCATGTGGGGAGCTTTGAAGAGATTTCGCTAGGGGGTAAAGTTGAATTCTGGCATTGGGCTGTCGCCCCCGGTTGGAAAAGCGGATAGATCAGCCTTAACGACTGCCGCCCTTCGACAGGACTTCGGCGAACTCGGTCGAGCCGCTCAGGACAGTCCCGCAGCGGTGAAGCCGGCGAGCTATGCCATGAAGCGCCACGGCTACGAAGCTACCACCCCGTAAACGGAGCTCTAGCGCCCGATGAATCGAGCGGCAGCTTTATAGCGCAGCCACTTCATGGCCATGTGGCCCCGGCAAGCACGCCATCACCCCTCAAGCCAACGTATATTTCCCCAGTCACCCCCTAGCCAGGCGCCTCTCCAGCCAAGATTTCGGCCAACTGCCTCCGCTGGCTGCCGGATATGGGCTTTTCCTTGCTCAGGGCCCGCAGGAAAACCTTGAATTGCTTACCACCTAAAACTAGAACAGCGGGGGCCTCTATCTCGAGATCCACCTGGGGATTGGTGAACACTACTATCCCCTCAATGGGCACTTCTTCATCACTATTAGGAAGCCGCTCAGCCAGGAAGCGACGGAGCTTTTCGACCTCGGCTTGCACTTCCTTTGCCGGGTTGCCCAGCCCTTCCTGCCCCAAGAAGCGGAATATCATCCGCTTCCAACCAGCCTCACTGCGCCACTTCTCGCCCTCGCAGCTAACCTTTCCCCCTTGATTTTTAGGAGTGACAACACAGAGGCCAAATGGGGTCAGCAGAACGTGAGGAGCCTTGAGGACGTAGTTGTAGAGGTGATAGCGGTCATCGAAGCCCTTCAACATCTTGGCCAGTGTCTGGTCGGCTCGCGGCTCCTTGACCCAGTGGTTAGCATGGTAAAGGCCGACCTGAGAGAGCACAAAGCCCACAAAGAGACAGGCAAACGATACGAGCAGCCACTCAGGGGAAAGAGACGCCACTAGCCCCAAGATCAATATGGCCAACCCAGCAAAGCTGGCCCCACGCCCCAATCTGGCTTTGTTTCTAATCAATCTCTCGTTGGTTATAACTTGCATTTTCTTCCTTTCTTCCCTTTTGATGGAGAAACCAGGTTTTTCTTGTCTGAATAAACCGCTCTTCACTTTAGGGGCTCTCTGCGATGCATAAGAGTCAAGCCCTTGATCAAAAACCTGGTTTCTTAGCCCCGCCAGGAAAAGCGTCCTCTATCCCGTGTACCTGCCATACACCGTGCATGCATTTTGCCCGCCCAGGCCGAAGGAGTTGCAGGTTGCGATGTCTACCTGGGCCTTCCGTGCCACGTTGGGGACATAGTCCAGGTCGCAATCGGGGTCGGGGGTCTCAAGGTTGATGGTGGGATGGATGAGGTTATCGCGGATGGTGAGAATGCAGACGATGGACTCCACGGCTCCCGCGGCGCCCCACAGGTGGCCGATCATGGACTTGGAGGAGCTGATGGGCACGTGGTAGGCGTGGTCGCCGAAGACTTTCTTGATGGCCAGGGTCTCCGAAACGTCGCCCAGAGGAGTGCCGGTGCCATGGGCGTTGATGTAATCCACTTCGCTGGGCTCCACGCCCGCGTCTTTCAGCGCCCAGCGCATAGCCCGCGCGGCCCCTGTCCCTTCGGGGTTGGGCGCGATGAGATGGTAGGCATCGTTGGAGGAGCCTGTGCCCAGCACCTCGGCGTAGATGCGCGCCCCCCGCTCCAGAGCGTGCTCCAGGCTCTCCAGGATCATGATGCCGCTCCCCTCGCCCCCGACGAAGCCGTCGCGATCCTTGTCGAAGGGGCGACTGGCTCGCTCCGGCTCATCGTTGCGGGTGGAATAGGCTCTACCCACACAGAAGACTGCTATGGCCAGCTCACAGATGCCACCCTCTGCCCCACCGGCCACCATGACCTGGGCCTTCCCCCGGCGGATGACGTCTGCGGCCTCGCCGATGGCCTGTGTGCCGGCCGCGCAGGCAGTAGCGATGGTGGAGCTGTAACCCTTGATGCCGTAGGTATAAGCCACCTGAAAGGCGGCCAAGTTGGGGGGTATCATCACTATGGAAAAAGGTGAGATGCGCATACCCCCACGCTCCAACATCACCCGACAGGCTTTCTCTGTCTCATCAAGAGCGCCTACCGCGTTGCCCAAAAGCACGCCTACATCCTCGGCGTTCTCTTCGTCAATAACAAGACCCGCATCCTCCAGGGCCATCTTGGTCGCGGCCACGGCGAACTGGCTGAAGAGCGCCATGCGCCGCGCCGCTTTGCGGTCCATGAAGTCTCGCGCTTTGAACCCCTTAACCACCCCAAGGACCTGGGTGGGATAGTCACTGAGATCCAAGTGCGTAACGAGATCTATCCCACTTCGACCGGCTAAGAGCCCCTGCCAGGTCTCCTCGACATTCAATCCCAGGGGGGTGATGGCCCCCAGTCCGGTGATGACGACTCTCTCTTTGACACTGCGTTCTCTTGGCATATCAAATCCTCCTACAGAAGTATGAAGCTCTAGCGCCCGTCATCAAGCGCGGCCTTGACGGCCCGGGGACGGGTCTTGGAGCTTATGTCATAGATTTTGCGAACTCTCTTTGATGGCAGCAAGCATCCCGCCTTCCACCGTCCGTTTGGCCACCCGCACTGCGTTCTTGACGGCTCTGGCATTGGAGCGCCCATGGCCGACGATCACCACGCCGTCCACCCCCAGCAGCGGCGCGCCGCCATATTCAGCATAGTCGAGACGCTTTTTGACTTGCTCGAAGGCGGGCTTGGAGAGCAGCGCGCCAATCGTGGCGATGGGGCTCTTCTTAACCTCGGCCTTGATGATGCCCAGGAGCGATGACGCCAGCCCCTCGGAGAGCTTGACGATCACATTGCCGGTGAAGCCGTCGGTTACTACTACGTCGGCCAAGCCAGGGGCGATGTCCTTTCCCTCCAGGTTCCCTACAAAGTTGAGGGGGCTGGCCTTGAGCAGTTGATAGGCCTCCTGCACCAGTATACTCCCCTTCCCCTCCTCCTCGCCGTTGGAGACGATGCCCACACGCGGGTTGTCTACGCCCAGCACCCGCTCGGCGTAGACAGCGCCCATCATCCCAAACTGAAGCAGATATTGAGGCTTGCAGTCAGTGGTGGCTCCCACGTCCAGCATGAAACAGAAGCCGGTCGTGGTAGGGTAGACGGTGGAGAGAGCTGGGCGACGGATGCCTCGGATGCGGCCCAGGCGGAAGAGAGCCGCGGCCAGCGCGCCGCCGGAGTTGCCCATAGTGACGAAGGCCTCCGCCTCGCCCCGCTTCACCATATCAATACCGACCACCATCGAGGAGTCCTTCTTCGCCTTAGCCGCCGCCGCTGGGTGCTCCTCCATCTCGATGACCTGACTGGCGTGGACGATGGGCAAACTGAGGCCAGACGTATCATGCCTGGCCAACTCTCGTCGCACACCTTCCTCGCGGCCAACCAAGACTACCTCAACCCCATATTCCCGCGCTGCCCAAACTCCCCCCTCCACAGCCACTGGCGGGGCGTGGTCACCGCCCATGGCATCCAGCACAATTTTTATGATGACGTAACCTCCTTATTCATCCCAAGCCCGAGGTCAAAGCCATCGGGCTGAAATCCAGCCCCGCAGGAGCTTTGCTCTCTCAGCGCAGGGGTTCAGCCCTGCGCTATCCTGACAGACGCCCCTCCAAGTTCATAATAGGCAGGCTGATCAAGAGCGTGGCGTCCGAGACAACGATCATCTAGCATACCTGGACTCCATATATTGTACGCTACTTTGCGGAAGTTGACAAGTGGGGGAATAGTGAGTATAATCTTGGTACAATGCCCCGGTGGCGGAATTAGGCATACGCGGCAGGTTGAGGACCTGTGCCCTTCTGGGCATGCGGGTTCGAGTCCCGCCCGGGGCACCAGCGCTCTATGCAGATGTAAAAAGCTCAGGAGGAGACCTCCTGAGCTTTTGCGTTCCGGACATCACCATTCCCCCATTTCACTACCAGACAGTTTTGGCTCTCTGGTAGTTTGCATGGTTGCTTTGCCAAGTGACCAATTCTTTGC
>CAYWWC010000111.1:0-12339 GCA_964461615.1 uncultured Anaerolineae bacterium | reverse complement strand
GTCACGCAGTCCAAGCTGCAAGCCCTGTCCATCTGCGCTGCCGCCGTAGCTCCCGGTGTGCATGTCCAGTTGTGAGGCCCCGGTGCCACAAATGATCGGCGTGCCGGGGCTGACCACCTGGAACAGCACCAGCCCGCTGAGGAACTCGACGTTGTGGAGCAGGATGGTGCCGCCCAGGGTGACGGGCGAGGTGCCACCAGCCAGCGGCATGGGGTAGACCATAATCGGCACGCGCAGTTTGGCCAGCTCGATACACGCCTCGGTCATGGGGCCGTCGTGCATCAGCGGTGAGATGGTGCAATCCACCGCCGAAAAAATGGGCCGGAACTCGTCGCTCCCGGTAGCGGCTTTGGCCATCTCGACGATGAAAGGAACCTGCTCGGCGTGGAGCACGCCTGTGCGCACATGCTTGCTGGTGTGGGTAAAGGCCATAGCAAAGTGGCGGATGGTGCGAAGGTGGGATGGCACGTCGTTGGCGGCGACCATGACGTTGACGATCTCGACCATGTCCAGAGCATCGGCAAAGAGCAATCCCCGCTTGAGGTCATCTGCTGTGGAAGGGCGGCGCTCGCCGGTCTCCAGGTCAACGGCCTGAGTGCCCTGACTGTCGGTGGTGTGATGCGGGCGGCGTCCATCAAGAATCACGTCGCGGTCCGGATCGCGGGCGCACAGTCGCACCACCCTCGGCGCCTGTTGCAGCGCCCACGCGACCAGTTCACGCGGCAGGCTGGCCCACGCGCGATCGTAATCAACCGGGCAGCCCGCCTTCTCCAGTATCTCCAACGCTCGCGGCGTCTTGTAGTCAATACCCACCCGCTCCAGCAGGTCGAGGCTGTGCTCATGGATGCGCTCGACATCGTGGCGGGGCAGGGCGGGCATTAATGATAAGGACATGGCATTCTCAGGATTGGATATTAGAGATTAGAGATTGGGTATTGGGTTACCCCAGCTCTCGGGCGGCGGCTTGGAGGATGCGGGTCAACTCTGTCTTCTTCGCTCCCTCCAGCGGTTCCGGCTGGTAGTTGTCGAGGATCCAGGCCGCCTTTTCGCGGGCGACCTCCAGCGGATCGCGGTATTTGCCGTCCGGGCCGATCTGCTGGGTAATAGCGGGCTTCATCGCCGTGCGCATGTGCTTGCGGGTGTGCTTCTGAGCCAGAAAGTGTCCGCCCGGCCCCACCTTGCCGATCACGTCCAGGGCCAGCGTCTCCGGGCTTACGTCCATGTTCATCAGCGCGTACCGCGCCCGGTGATACAGGTCGTCGTCCAGGATGATGGCCTCGGGATATAGCAGGGTGAAGTTTCTGTTCAGGCCCATGCCCGTCACCCACTCGGCCCCGGCCAATCCCACCAGCAGAGGATCCAGAGCCACATCGGCGGCTGCTTGCCAGGTGCCGGGCGTTGCGCTCTCGGTGCCGAACGCACCGGCGAATGATGGCATCCCCCAGTGATGCGCCATCTCTACCGGCGCGTAGCGACACCTGGCGTTGAGCGGGTAGGGCACGTACTCGCCGGAGCGGGGATCGGCCCAGGCCTGCATAATGGAGTGAAACACTGGCACCCCAGGGCTGGCCAGTTGCAGCAGAACTGTGCCGCTGATGATCTCGGCATCGGCCACGGCGAAGGCTCCGGCCAGGGTAGCGGGGGCGGTGGTGCCGAAAGACGGCATGGCCAGGAAGCCAACCGGAATGCCCGCCTCGGCCAGAACCAGCCCGCCTTCGATGCCCTCTTTGTCCTGCACCAGCGGGGCGATGGTGCACAGCACCAGCGACAACATCGGACGGCGGCGCAGCTCATCCCGGCTTCCGGCGATCACGGTCCCCATCTCAAGGGCGTAGCGGGCTGGCGTCTCGCCCATGAGGGTTTCGCTCTGGACGTGCTTGACGGTGTTGTTCCAGGAAGCATCCAGTTCGTGCAGCGGCGCCGTCTTGCCGTAGTCCTGCGCGCTGACCATGGGCCAGTAGAAGGCGATGGAAGAAAGATAGTCGGCGATGTGGGCCATGCGCCCCACGTCAGCTTTGCACGAGGGCCGCCGCTGGCGGGTCTCAGGCAAAACGGAGTTTGGCGCACCCGTGTTCTCTACGGGCTCAATGGTCTCCACGCCGCACCCGTCGGTCGTGAAGTAGGTGGCCCCGTCCTCAAGGTGAAAATCGCACGACGAATCGCGCGCGCCCACCTGGAAGTAGCGGGGAACGGTGGCCATCGCCTTGCGCACCAGGTCCCTGGGAATCTTGACGATTTGGGTATCGTGGTCCACGTTGGCGCCGTGATCGGCAAGGATCGCCAGCGCCTTCTCCGATGGAAACTTAACGCCAACGTCTTCCAGAATTTGGAGCGTGGCGTCCTGTAGTTGGTCCAGTTGCTCGTCACTGAGGAGCCGGAGTTTGTACGTGGTTCGAATCGGCTCGATAGGCAGTCGTTCGACGGACATACCCCTACACCTCCCCAATCTTTTTCAGCACTTTATGGGGATCAAAAGCATCTCGTAGCCCATCGCCGATGTAGTTGATAGAGATGATGGCCAGCCAGGGATGCTTGGTCAGGTGCTCCATGGCATTGCCTAGCAGATTGCCCCAACTCGGCGTGGGCGGCTGGATGCCAAATCCCAGGAAGGACAGCCCTGCTTCTTCTATGATGGCATACCCCATCTCCAGAGTAGCCTCGACGATGATGGGACCGATGGCGTTGGGCAGGATGTGGCGAATAATAATGCGCGAACTCGATGCTCCCACACAGTGGGCGGAGGTGATGAACTCCATCTCTCGGATGGTCATAAAAGCCGCTCGCACCAGGCGGGCGACGGTCATCCAGGAGAAGCAAACGCCGGTTGAGTAGCGGCGATGCTTGCATCGCGCGAATCGAAACCAAGTGAGCGGCTCTACAAATAAGCCGCTTGGCCTTGACACTGTCCTAGACGGTCAGTACAGGGTGCGTCGCGAAGTTTATCCTGAGCCTGTCGAAGGGCTCCTACTCGGCCGGCGCTGGACATGCTCTTTCCCCAAAGCTCTCCCAACTTGTACATGCGCCCTTTCTGAGCAGCCTATGCCGCGGCGCCAACGAGCTTCTTAGCCACCGCCACCGCGGAGATGGCGTCCTCGGCGTAGCCGTCAGCGCCGATCTTGTCGGTCCAGCTCTGGGTGACGGGAGCGCCGCCGACCATCACCTTCACTTGATCGCGGAGGCCGGCCTCTTCCAGAGCCTCGATGAGCCTTTGCTGCTGCAGCATGGTGGTCGTCAGCAGCGCGGAAGCGCCGACCAGTGTGGCGTTGGTCTCCCTGACCGCAGCGACGAAATCGGCTACAGACTTGTCAACGCCGATGTCGGTGACCCGAAAGCCATTGGCCGTGAGCATGGTCCCCACCAGCGTCTTGCCGATCTCGTGCAGGTCGCCCTCTACCGTGCCGAGCACCACCTGGCCCAGCACTGTCCGCTCCTGACCTCCGGTCAGGGCTGGCTCCAGGACGGCCAGGGCCATCTTCATCGCTTCGCCGCCGATGATCAGGTCGGGCAAGAAGTACTCACCGCTGGCAAACAATTCGCCAACCCGGTCCATTCCCGGAGTGAGTCCTTCGTTGATGCAGGCCATTGGATCGAGGCCCTGCTCCAAAGCTTGCTTGGCCAGTTCTTCCGCGTCCTCTGGCTCACCATCTACTACCGCCTGGGTCAATCTGTCCAACAGTTCTTGTGACATTTCATCCTCCTAAAAAAGTATTTTCTGGGGTAATTTTACACCATTTTGCCCCAGCGTCCAAATCAGGCACCAAACTCCCGCGCTGCGGCATCCATAATGGTCCGTAACTCAGCCTGGGCCGCTTCTTCCAGCGGCTCGGGCTCGTGCTCCGCCAGGATGCGGTCGAACTCTGCCCTGGCTCGCTGGCGGATGTCGGGCAGAGGCTCGCCATCCAGCGGCGGCCGCGGCCGGGTCAGCCCTGGTATCCATATCTCCCGCAGGTGCTGGCGGGTGTGCTCTTGGGCCAGGAAATGCCCGCCCGGCCCCACCTCGCCGATCACGTCCAGCGCCAGGCTGTCGGCGCTAACGTCTATGCCTTCCACAAGAAGGCGATGGGTGTGGTAGATCTCGTCGTCGAAGATGATCTGCTCTGGCAGCAGCAGGGTCGATGCCTTCAGCATGCCCCCACCCGTGAGTATCTCTGCGCCGGCCAGGGGAACCATCAGCGTAGTGTAGACGCTATCCCTGCCCAGTTGCCAGGTGGCGGGGTCGGGGCTATCCATGCCAAACGCACCACCCAGCGCGGGGACGCCCCAGTCGTGAGCCAGTTGCACAGCCGCAGCATTGCACAGGTACTTCTCTGGTATAGCGACGATGTATTCAGCGGTGCGAGGGTCCATCACCGAAGCCAGGATCGAGTGGAAGACCGGCGCGCCGGGGGCGACCAGTTGCATCAGCACCATGGCGCTGGCTACCTCGGCATTGGCCAACGCCAAGGCCCCGCCCGGAGCCGCCGGTGCGCTGGAACCCATGTTCGGCATGGCCATGAAGCCCACCGGGATGCCCGCCTCGGCATACACCATCCCCGCCTCAATGCCCTCCGGGTCCTGCCCCAAGGGAGCAATCGTGCAGATCAAGACAGAGAGAGGAGGACGCGCCCGCATCTTCTCCCTGTCGCCAGCGATGACCTCCGCCATGCGAACTGCGTACTGGGCTGGCTTTTCCCCCATGACGGTCTCGGTCTGCACGTGCTTGGCGGTGTTGTTGAAGCTGGCGTCGAGCTCGTGCAGGGGAGCCAGTCGCCCGTAGTCCTGCGCGCTGACCATCGGCCAGTAGAAGGCGACCGAAGATAGATAGTCCGCCACCCACGCCATTTTGGTCACGTCTTCTTTGCGGGAGGGGCGCTGCTCCCCGGTCTCGAAATCAATGGTCAGCGTCCCGCACCCGTCGGTTCCGAAATGGCTGCTGGTGCCGTCGAGGAGCAAATCCGTTCCCGTGGCCCGGCCGGACAGGGTGTAGGAGCGCGGCGCGTGGCTCATGGCTTCTATCACCAACTCCGGCGACAGACGCACGATTTGGCTCTGCCAGTCAACCTGGGCCCCGTGCTCGGCGAAGACACGCAGGGCTCGCTGGGAGGGGAATCGCACCCCAACATCCTCCAAGATGTGCAGCGTGGCCGACTTGATGGCCTGGCGCTGCTCGGCGTTCAGTACTTCCAGGTGGAATCTGGGTTGGATGGGTTGGATGTTGGGCATGTTGTCCTTACTCTCGTAGATCCGTAAATCTGTAAGTTCGTAGATTCGTCTACGAGCCAACGAGTTTACGAATCTACCATGTGAAAGTTTGGCCCCATATAGCGGCGCACGATGCGCTCCAGTTCAGCTTCGACTCCGGCGGGCAAGGGCGGCGGCTGGTGCTGGGCCAGGATGTCCTGAGCCTTGCGGCGGCAGACCTGCTCGATGGTCTCGCCCTGGGCTTGCCACGTCTCGTAGGTGTCGCGGCTGAGGATGCCAGGCAGCCAGTGTTCGCGGAAGGTGCGGCGGGTATGTTTGGCCTTGAGGAAGTTGCCGCGCGGCGTGTTGGCCTTGATCAGCGCCACCTCCTCTTCGAGATCGTGCACGGTGATGCCCTGCATCATGCGCCGCAGCCCGGCGATGAGCTCGTCGTCCAGCACCATCTGGGTGTATGAAATGGACGAGCCCGCGTCGTTGGCGCCGACGCCATAGATGATGTCCGCGCCCTCCAGCAGCAGGGGAACGGCAGTGACCGCCTTCTCGTAACCGGCCTGAGCGTCTACCTCTTTGGCGTCTGAGGAAAGCCCGCCGCACATGGACGGGATGCCGTAGTGGCGCGCCATCAGCGCGGCCCCGCTATTGATCATCCCCCGCTCCGGCGCGCCCAGGGGCAGCAGGCCGGTACGCATGTCCAGCACCGCCGACACGCTGCCATACAGCAAGGGCGTGCCTGGGTAGAGGATCTGCAGGGCCACGATCCAGGCCAGGATGTCGGTGTTGATCACCACCAGTTCGCCCAGCAGCGTGGCTGGCGCCGAAGCGCCGCCCATGGCCATGCTGAGCAGGGTGATGGGGACGCCGTGCTCGGCCCAGCGCAACATACAACGCACGTTTTCCGGCGTGAAGTAGCCTGGGCTGATGGGACAGTACAGCGTAGCGAAGTTGGGATGGGCACGGAAGGCATCCACCCCGCCGGCTACTGCTGCCAGCATCTCCACCGCCGCGTCCACCCGCTCCGAAGCCAAGGTGCGGTGGACCACCGGCTTGCCGGTGCAACGCAACGACTCGGCGATCTCCACCAGGTCTGAACACTCGCCCTGGTCGGTGGCGGTGACGGTGGGGCGGACGATGTCCACCTGCGGCAGCGCATCCTGCAGCGTCACCAGGTCGCGCACGTCCTGGCGGGTGGCTGGCCGCCGCGCGCCGGTGTGCAGGTCAAACACATTCACCGGCGTGCCCGCGCCCATGAAGCATGAGTGGCGCTCGAAGGGCGCTGGTGTCTCCCCAGCCCGATCGTAGAGCTTCATGTCGCGGGGTAAACGGGCCAGGGCCGTCTCTAGCAGTTCGGGCGTCACCCGAACCATTTGCGACTCCCAGTCCACTGGGAAGCCGGCCGCTTCGAGGCGGGCCAGGGCGTCCCGCTCCGGCACGCAAAAGCCCACCTTGTTCAGAATCACGACCGATTTCTCGTGCACCAGTTCAGCGGTAGAATCAGGCATACGGCTAGCTAACATCGCACCTGCCTATCCCTCCAGGTGAATGGGGAGACTATGCCCCGCTCGAGACGGCTCCGCCTTGCCCCAGCGGTACGACAGTTTGTACATTTTGAGGATCATGAAGGTCTGGGTGCGCTGCACGCCTGCAACCTGGTGCAGTTTTTGATTGAGGAAGGAGACGAAATGCTCCGTGTCTTTGCAGAAGACCTCTACGAACAGGTCGAATTCACCGGAGGCCATGAAGAGGTAGCTGACTTCGGGGAGCTGGACGAGCTGATCAGCCACGGCATCAATCTGTCCTGCCTGGACAGTGATCCCGATCATCCCCGCCGCATCCCACCCCAGGAGCTGTGGCTCCACGACGGCGACAACTTGCAGCACCCCGCTCTCGGTCAGATTCTTGACGCGGCGGCGCACTGTCCCTTCGGAGATGTCCAACTCGGCAGCGATGTCGGTGAGCGGCATCCGCCCGTCGTACTGAAGGTGGGCGATGATAGCCCGGTCGGTTTCGTCTAAGTGTGCCATCCCCTCGTCCTCCGTCTAGCGTCAGTGACTATCCTGTGATATTATATCCGAATTTCGCAAAAAGGTCAAGCTTCATGACGAATTATCATCCTGGGATGGGGTAGATTTACGAATTTCGTGATATTGTGGAGCGGAGGCGTGTTTGCGGCGGGGGTTCGTCAAGGCACCTGCGTCAACCGCCAGGTGGCTTTTGGGTGTTGCCAAACAAGCTGAGATGTGGTATACTTGTTTAGCAGCCAAATACAAAAGGGATTGCGGGGTCGTGGCTCTGGTAATCCCAACACCTACTCCTGAATGGCCCAGGAGACAGGCTTGGGGATGTGATAGTGCAAAGCCGCTTTCTGGGCAGGGGGCGGCCTTTCCCAACTTGCCCGCCACATAAAATATGGAGGTTTTACGATGAGAGGAAACAAGTTAGGGCTCTTGCTGGTAGCGATGGGGATCATCCTGGCCGCAACAGCCTGTACGCGAACTCCTGCACCTGCACCAGCTACGCCAACATCAGAACCTGTGCAGGCGACTTCAACTCCTGTCCTGCCGACGGCTACCGCTACCACGCCGAGGCCGCCCACCAGGACTCCTGTCCCTCCAACGGCGACTCCCAGGCCCCCTACGTCAACGCCTGTCTTGCCAACAGCGACGCCTAGTCCCCATACGCCAACGGCAACGGCCATACCGCCCACTCCGACGCCTGTCCCGCCTACGCCTACGCCGGTGATCTACGTAGTCCAGGCAGGAGATACTTTGGGCGCGATCGCCAAGGAGTTCGGAGTTACCGTGGAAGCCCTCCAGGAAGTCAACGCTATCTCCGACCCCACAAGTTTGCAGATAGACCAGGAGCTCGTCATTCCCCAGAGGCAGGTAGAGGCCACAGTCACATCAACCTCTGTCTCAACAACCATCGCTCAAGTGGTCCACGTGGTTCAGGAAGGAGATACTCTGAGCGAGATCGCCAAGCAGTACGGGGTTACGGTCGAGGCTCTCCAGGAGGTCAACGACATCTCAGATCCCAAGCGGTTGCAAATAGGCCAGGAGTTAGTAATCCCCCAGGGTGGGACGATAACGCCGACGACGGCCATCACACCCAGCGCGCAAGCGACCCCAACAGTTGCAGGTGCTTCAGAAGACATGGTCTTCGTCCGCGCCGGGGAGTTCATCATGGGCAGTCCAGCGGGTGAGGGCCTTGACAACGAGCATCCCCAGCGCACCGTGTACCTAGATGCTTTTTACATCAGTAAATACGAGATGACCAACGAGCAATTCTCGCAGTTTGTTGATGCCACCGGTTACACCACCGACGCTGAAACGGCGGGATGGGGATGGGCGTGGGCTGGCGAGGATTGGGAAGAAGTGGAAGGGGCCGACTGGCGTCATCCACAGGGACCGGGCAGTAGCATTGAGGGCAAGATGGATCATCCCGTCGTTCAGGTCAGTTGGAACGACGCCGACGCCTATTGCCAGTGGGCGGACGTGCGCCTTCCTACGGAAGCAGAGTGGGAGAAGGCGGCACGGGGCGCCGATGGGAGGGAGTATCCCTGGGGGAACAGTGCGCCGGACGGGAGCAAACTGAACTACTGTGACGTGAACTGTGAGCTTGCTTGGAAGGATTCGAGCGTAGACGATGGATACACTGATACGGCGCCCGTTGGGCATTACGAGGCTGGAAAGAGTCCCCACGGAGCCTATGACATGGCTGGCAACGTTTGGGAGTGGGTGGCCGATTGGTATGACGCCGAGTATTACAGTGAAGCACCCGATCGAAATCCTCAAGGACCCGATTCCGGGGAGAAGCGGGTGCTGCGGGGAGGCTCGTGGTCCGGCTATCAGGGGGATGCTCGCTGCGTTGATCGCTACGGAGGTGTTCCGGAGGTTCGAACTAGCTACTTCGGCTTTCGGGTAGCGGCTTCCCCCGGCTCTCCTTAATACTACAACCGCCGTTGCTTGAACTGTCATTCTGAGCGACCAAAGGGAGCGAAGAATCTCGTTGTTGCGCTGTCGTTTCAAGGCGAGAAAACGAGATTCTTCGTCGCTTCAGCCGCTTCGCTTCCTTCGTTCCTCAGAATGACAAAGTGCGGTTGTAGTATTAAGGGGGTGCACCTTACTCTATCCCTGACCCGGACGAGCCGGAACCAAAAAGGTTCAACAACTCACCACAAAGACACCAAGACACAAAGTTAAGACAAGAAGAGCTTCGTGCTCTTGTGCCTTCGTGGTAAATTTCTTGCCACGTGTGCAAAAATTTCACTGGTAAGCTACTAGCCCGGACGATCCGGAACCAAAAAGGAACAACAACTCACCACAAAGACACCAGAACCCAAAGTTAAGACAAAAAGAGCTTCGTGCCTTTGTGCCTTCGTGGTAAATTTCTTGCCAAGTATGCAAGAAATTCACTGGTAAGGTACTAGTGAGAGCGGCGGCTGGCGGTTGGGCGATGTGCAGAAGAACGGAGATACGGAGAGTCAGAATGACAACAGCTAAACTTGTCGCACTTGCTGGCTACAGTGAGTGCCCTCCGGAAGAAATGAAGCAACGCGCAGCTTCTTTCCGCGCGGACATGCAGCGAAGGCGCAGCGTGCGTAGTTTCTCAGGCCGGCCGGCGCCGCGTGAGGTGATTGAAAACTGTCTACTGACCGCCGCTTCGGCGCCGAGCGGCGCCAATATGCAGCCGTGGCACTTTGTGGTTGTGAGCGATCCAGCGACGAAACGACAGATTCGGGAGGCTGCGGAGAAGGAGGAGTACGAGTTCTACCACGGGCAGGCTGGACAGGAATGGTTGGATGCCTTGTTACCTCTGGGGACAGGCTATCAGAAGCCATTTCTGGAGGTGGCTCCATACTTGATTGTGCTATTTGCCCAGAAGTATGGTGTGCTGGCGGATGGTCGGAAGGTAAAACACTACTACGTGAGCAAATCAGTAGGAATAGCCGCAGGGATGTTGATTGCGGCTATTCACAATGCGGGGTTAGTTGCTCTGCCGTACACGCCGAGCCGGATGGGCTTTCTAAGCCGTATACTTGGGCGGCCGGAGAACGAGCGCCCGTTCCTGGTAGTGGTGGTTGGGTATCCGGCTGAAGGGGCGATGGTACCTGAGATTGGGAAGAAGTCGTTTGAGGAGATAGCTACTCTTGTGGAATAGGTGATGTGATATGGAGAGAGAGTATGAATCTACCCGACCCAATCAGCACAGTGAAGGTGGCTGTGATCCAGCAAGCGCCGGTGTTCTTGAACATCGAGCAGAGTCTTCTCAAAGCGCGTGATCTCATTGAGGAAGCAGCCAACCAAGGGGCAGAGGTTATTGTCTTTCCCGAGACCTGGCTGCCTGGTTACCCTGTGTGGTTGGATTTCTCACCGAAAGCCGCTCTTTGGGACTACCCTCCAGCGAAAGCCCTGTACCGGCTGCTGGTCAAGAACTCCATTTGCCTGGGCGACAGACATTTCGAGACCCTGCTTCTTATGGCAAGAAAGACCGGCACCTATCTTGTGATGGGAGCGCACGAGTGTCTGGGGGGCACGCTCTACAACACGATGATCTACGTTGATCGAGCCGGCCAGGGATACCAAATACATCGCAAGCTCATTCCCACCTATACCGAGCGGATGATCTGGGGTCGGGGAGACGGGAGCACACTGCGGGTTCTAAGCACCGAGTACGGGAATCTTGGGGGCCTGATCTGCTGGGAGCACTGGATGCCTTTGGCCAGGGCCGCCATGCACGCTCAGTACGAAGCCATTCACGTAGCGCAATGGCCTGCGGTGAAAGAATTGCACCAGCTTGCCAGCAGACACTATGCTTTTGAGGGTCAGTGCTTTGTGCTCGCCGCAGGGTGCATCCTAAGTCGCGGAGAGATCCTCGATGGCTATCGCTCCCTGGGGCTTTCCAATGACGAGGCCATCGAGATTCCGGAAGCGATTCCCGGCGACGACGATGATCTGATCCTAAACGGCGGAAGCGCCATCATCGGCCCTGATGGGAACTATCTCGCTGGGCCGGTTTTCGATGAGCCCTGCACCATCTATGCTGAGCTTGAGTTGGGGCGTATCACGGAGGGCCATCTCGTTCTAGACACCAGTGGTCACTACTCTCGTCCCGACGTGTTTCATCTCGAAGTAAACGACCAACCACAGGTGAGGGTAGCTTTCAGGTCTCGCCAGGAGTAGCCCGCCTCTAACAGCTCATTCTGCGATTCGCTCGCTCGAGCATTAGTATGTGCGGTGCCTTCTAGCCAAGACCTCGTGGTAAACCCGGCCGGCGGCTCATGCAGACCGCTGGGCGGCAACATTTCAAACATGGAGGAGGAGTCCACATGGGACGAAGGAAACAATCGCGGGGGAAGTGCGCCTTTTGTGCGCGGGAAATGACAAAAGGCGGTTTGACCAGACACTTGCGAACATGTTCGCAACGCCAAGAAGCCATTAGCGCTGCCAACCAAAAGCCTGGCCAAGAGCAGAGGTTGTATCATTTGCAGGTGCAGGACGCCTGGCAAGGTGATCACTGGCTCCATTTGGAGATGAAAGGCTCTGCAACGTTGCGAGATCTGGATCGATACTTGCGGGCCATTTGGCTGGAGTGCTGTGGACATCTGAGCCAGTTTTCCATAGGGGGCTGGGGTGGCAGGAAGATTGGGAAGACGAGACGGGTGGAGGAGGTCTTTGGGCTGGGGACGGAGTTGACGCACATCTATGATTTCGGGACCTCGTCAGAAACGTTGGTCAAAGCGGTGGGGGTGCGGAAGGGGAACCCGTTGACTCGTCATCCCATTGCGCTGCTGGCCCGCAACGACCCGCCAGAAGTCTATTGTATGGAGTGCGAGCGACCAGCCACGTGGTTGTGTGTGGAGTGCATGTGCGAACTGAACGAGCCGGGGACGCTGTGTGATGAGCACGTTGAAGATCATCTGCATGAGCGCTACGGGGAGCCGATGCTGGTGGTGAACTCACCCAGGGTGGGGATGTGTGGATACTGTGGGCCAGCGGAGCCGCCGTATTGATTGAGGGAAGCTGCCGCCCAGCAATTGTTAGGCCGCTTCAATCAGAGCAAATACCAATGAAACTGAATATCAGCAAAAAGAAATGTCTGGCATTTATCGGTGCTGTTGGCTTTGGCGGCGTGCTGTTTCTGATCTCTGCCAACTTATAC
>CAYWWC010000110.1:0-12421 GCA_964461615.1 uncultured Anaerolineae bacterium | reverse complement strand
ACTCCAGTGTCATACAGCGCGCTGATGTAGGAGTGAACGCTATAGGCCAGATTTCGCTTTTCCCTGATGGTGTTGAAAAGCCGGGAGCTCATGCCCTCTCCCAACACGGCGTTGAGCAGGCGCAGGGCCAAGCGATCGGGGTGATCGCGAGAAAGGCCTGGTACGCTCAGGCACAGATAAGCCTGCCTGGTATCCTTATCGTGAACCCGCACCCGCGGTTCGCTTTGGCCATCTTTGGCTGGCTGATACGACGATACCTCTCCCCTGACCCAGTCACCCAGACAGGCATCTATCTGGTTTACCACTGCTTCGTGCTCGACATTGCCGGCTACGCTAACCACGGTGTTGTTCGGCAGGTAGTGGTTGTTCATGTAAGCCAGCAGACTGTCGCGGTTTAGGTTGGTGATGCTCTCTTCGCTGCCGGCTACATCGCGCCCCAGGGGGTGATTGAGCCAGACCAACTGATTGCTCAGGATGTAGACCAAATCATCTGGCGTGTCCAGGGTGAGGTTGATTTCTTTGGCGATTATGTCTCGCTCCTTATCAATCTCTGCTGGCTCGAACCTGGCGTGACGGAGCATGTCCGCCAGCACATCAATGGCGATGCCCAGGTGGGGATAGGGGACCTTGGCCCAGTAGGTGCTCTCCTCCTGCCCTGTGCTGGCATTGAAGATGCCCCCGATTCGTTCGATGGCGATGGCGATTTCCTTGGTCGTAGGTCGTTTCGCTGTGCCTTTGAAGAGCATGTGTTCGATGAAGTGGGATGCCCCGCTCTGTTCATCCGATTCGTAGCGGGAGCCCGCGCCGATGAAGAAGGTGATGCTCGCCGAGTGGGTGTGCGGCATCGTAGAGGTCAAGATACGCAAGCCGTTATTGAGAACGGTTCTTTGGTACATTTGTTCTCCTTGCTACTACGGCATACTGAAGTGATACCCCACTCCTCGCACCGTTCTCAGGTAGCGGGGACGACAGGGATCTTCCTCTATTTTCTTCCTCAGCCAGCAGACGTGGACTTCTAATGTCCTGGTATCTCCGAGGTAATTCGTTTCCCAAACTTCCCTCATCAGAAACCCACGGTCCAGAACCCTCCCAGGGTTGCGCATGAACACTTCTAGCAATCGGCAGAGCATGGGAGTCAGTTTTTGCGCCCCATTACCTGTGACAACTTGCTTGCTTTTCAGATCCAAAGTCCAGCCGTTGGCACGCAGCGCTACAGATGATCTTTTGCCTCCGGTGCGAGGTTGGGGCTGTATTCTTTCCTCGAATTCAGCTTTCGTCATTTGCTATCTCTAGCTCCAAATAAAAAAACCTGCGCCCCCAGTTCAACCGGGAAGCCGCAGGCATTCTTCCGACCTATCACCCAAATAAGCGATAAGCTTGCCCGCTTCGGCAACCCGGCAGTCTTAGCTCAAATCTGAGCCTTAGACCCGTGGCTTTGCGCCTTCCTCCCTTTCGAGAGGTTAGCCTTTATCGGCGGACACTTCTTTGATTTAGCTAGTTACTATTCAATTATTGCTATTATATCACAAATCTCGATATTTGTCAAATCTACAGTTTACCTCTAACCTTGAAATTCCCGATGATCAGGAGGGTTTCGACCGAGCTCGGCCGAAGTTCTCGCTAGGGTGCGGTCGGCAGTTGTAAGTCGGCCCCGATGATGAGGCGGATGTCAATCTCGCTATGCGAGCCGGTGAACGGCTGGATGTTGTCCTCCGAGATATTGAGCACCTGGGCTAGATATTGGATGGTGTATGCTTTGCCCGTGAAGTCTACAATAGTGGTGGTTTGATAGTCGAAGCGTTCCGCGTTGCCAAACTCCACTATCTGGAAGCCTCGTTCCTTCAGGAAAGCACCCGTTTGGGCAGCCAGATTGCCAACAGTGGAGCCGTTGTGAACAACAATTCTCGCCCCTTCCTCAGTTAACTTGTCTTTGTCCTCTCTCTCGTCCTTCTCGGCATCTTGCTCGGCTTCCTGCGCAGGGTCACCGAAAATCTCGTCCACTACGGCGCGAATCTCATCCCGGATGGGGATCAGAACCTGGGCCCCGTTGTGCCTGGTAGTAGGCTCGGTCATCGAGCTATCAATAGTGGCGGCCTTGATGTGTTCGTCACCTATTTGGCTGGCCAATTGAACCAGGCTGTGCATCTCGTCGAATTGGAGGTCTGTCTGCACCGAGTCGCCCACGGTTTTCAGTAGTTCGGGCAAGTTGAGCAACAACTGGGGCAGCATCTCAAGGCGCAGAACCTTGTCGCGCACGGCCATGATGACCTGTTGCTGGCGCCGCAGCCGGTCGAAATCGCTGCCGCCGTGACGGGTGCGAGCGTATTTGAGGGCGAGCTCGCCATCCATGTGTTGCAGGCCTGCTGGAATATGGAGGGGGTCGTAGCCAAAAGCGCCATCCGGATACAGGGGATCGTCAATCTCTTCTTCCACGTGGATTTCTACCCCGCCTATGGTGTCTATGGCCTCCACGAAGCCGCCGAAGTTGACGCGGACGTAGTAGTGGATGGGAATGCCCAGGTTATATTGCACCGTTTTGATAGCCAGGGCGGGGCCGCCGCCTGGATGTTTCTTCAGGTCGCCAGTATAATGGGCAGTGTTGATGCGATTCTCGCTATAGCCAGGGATGGGCACCCACAAGTCACGGGGGATGGAAAGCATGCCCGCCGTGATATTCTCTGGATCAAGGGTCAGCACGATCATGGTGTCGGTGCGCCAGGGGCCATACTGATCCTCTCTCTCGTCAATGCCCAGGAGGAGAATGTTCACTCGCTCTTTCTTCTGCCAGTCGGGCAGGGGCTCACCACCGGTGCTGATGCTGCTTTTTCTCTCTTGTTGGCCAGTGATGGGGGGCAAGTTTACATTGGGCAGAGAGGGAAGCTGGGAATGCGCTACCGACTCTCTTACGGCGACATAAAAGCCACGGGCGGCGGAGATAGTGGCCAAGAGTAGGGGTAACCCGACTATTAAGAGGACCACGGCGAGCACACCACGCAACAGCCTAGACCCAGAAGAAGGGCGGTTTCTTGACGTACGGCTCATGTGTTGCCTCCAGGTGAAGCAAAAGCACTGTCAAAACTTGGTGTCTATTATAGCATATTTCCCCTGCCAGGGCAAAAAGTGGGCAAAGCGGTTCATCATCGTGGGGCAGCAGGCCAATTGCATTGACCGTCTTTGCGTGAGAGCTTGCCCCGTGCTGTCCTACTCCGAAGGGATATTGGTGACATAAAGTTTGTTACCGCTGACAAAGTAGAGTAGGTTATACTTTTCGAGTGCAAACAGGCCCTTCAATTGATCGAATGCCTCGCCTTGGCCAGCCTGGAATTGCCGCAGGAAGCTCCCCTCTTTCGTGAGCTGCACAATACGCTTGTTGCCTGCGTCGGCTAGGTAGAGGAACTCCGCCTCTTCGCTGGCGAAAAGGGCGGTGGGATTCTGCAACGGCTCGTAGAGCCCCGGCATCTCGAGGGGTATTGGTTGGCCGTCGAGGTACTTCAGGATGTGGCCATCGGCGTAGAGGACGTAGATTTGGCCGTCCAGGGTCATGTCCACTACCCCCGCCAGGTTCACCCCCCCAGGGGTGGGGAAGTAAAACACAGGCAAACCGCCGTAATCGGGTTCGTAGCGAAGGATCTGGTTCAAGCTCGAATCCAGCAGATAGATGTCGCCGTCGTAGCTTCCCACTATCTGTGGCTGAATCCACCTGTCGCGTCCGCCGACGGGCAGCACACTTATACCCTTAAGCGGGTCATATTCCAGCAGCGAGCCACCACTCTCCAACACGAGGAGGTTGCTCCCCAGCCGCCCGCCCTCGGCATCCGCCCAGACCATGTCCACCAATTCACCCACCACGATGAGGTCCCGCTGGTCACCTTTGCGCATGAGCACCGGATTGGCTTCCGGTCCCTGTAGCTCTTGCAGTGCCTGCATGGTGTCGTCGAGGAGGTGCTTGTAGACCCGATCGAGACTCTTGTCCAGGACATAGACGTTAATGCCGTTGACGACTATCACCCGGCCGGGGTCACTGCCTGGCTCTCCGTACTCCCATAGGGGGACTATCCAATTGAGTTTGGTGACTCTGTCTATCTTGTTCAGTGTGTACTCTGCCTGCTCTCGCAGGTCACTCGCTTGGGGATTGCCAGGCTCTAGCTCTTCGGCTTCGGCTAAGGAGTCGAGGGCTTCCAGCAAATGGCCCCTCGCTGTGGCTTCGTTGTAGCGAGGTCTTCCGCCTTCATCTAGTTGCCCGACCAGCTCCATCTGCTGCTGGGCCTGGGCCACAAGCTCGTTGAAGCGAGCTTGCCTGATCAGCCCCTGTTGCCAAAAGACGACGATCACCAGGATGAAGACGATGACGGGAATGGCGATGGCGAGTCCCATCCAGAGGTTTCTGCGCCCTTCGGCTAGTTTTTCGCGCTCATCGGCTAGTTTTTTGCGCCCATCGGCTAGTTTTTTTCGCCCTTTGGCTGGCCGGCGCGGCCGCGCGACGCGCTCGCTTGGAGCTGGAGCCTCCTTCGCTTTGGCTGGGACTTCGGCGGGCTTAGTCGAGTCGCTCAGTGTACGCTCAGGCAGGAGCCTTCTCAGGAAGTCGCTTGCTCCTTTCAAGGCGTTCTCGAGCAGTGACGACACTCTGCGCTCCAGGCTATCCCCATCGGGGCGGGGTGGCCGCTCTCGTGGCGCCTCTCGGTCCCTGGGCCTGGTTGGCTGCTCCTCTGGCCCCTCTTGGCCCTTGGGCCTAACTGGCCGCCGCACAGCAACTTGGCGTTTGACTCTGGGCTTTTCCTCCACGGGGGCAGTTCGGATGAGCATGGCAGAGGCGTCTTCCTCGCCAGTTAGCTCTTCCAGATTAGCCAGAGCCGGCCCCATGTCTTTCCCAACGATGGCCTGGGCGAGCTGTTCCGGGCTGGCTTGTTGAGCCAGGGAGCCACTCGCCAGGAGGATGACGTCTCCCACTCCCACCTTACTACGGTAAAAGCGGATTGGCATCCCCCGCTTAAAGCCCAAGGGCGTTGCCTCCTCAGCGGTAAACTCGGTTGCGGGGCTTTTGGGAAAGCTCGTCAACTTGCCTTGATAGGACACGTACGCCGCGGTCGGCCCTGCCTGGGCAATGTAGACGTTTCCCTCCCTGAGCACAACGCAAGTGACGCCCCCGGCGCGGTGTTCATGGGGAAGCGCTCTTAGATTCTCCCGCAATAGAAAAGAGTTAGCGGCTCCTATGGCCTGGCGCAGTTTCGCTGTGACGCTGCCCTGGGCTTGGAAGTACTCTTTGCCGATGATCCTGATCAGCTCGCGATAAATCTTTTCCCGCCCCGAGGGATCGCCTGTCAGCTCAAGTATGGTGTGCAGGCTCTCCTGTTTGTGTTTCCGGAGTATACCATAAGCCGGCTTAACGGCAGCCATGTTCGTGGCCTGTTCCTGCCTGGCCCCAGCGACGAGACTGAGCTTGCCTATGACGGTTCCCACTTTTGGACTCATAGTTGGGCCTCCATCAACTTCTCTCCTCTAGCTCCCGAAATATGTTCTCGGCATGCTCCAACAGCAATTCGGTACGTTCGGGAGGTGTCTGCTTCACCTGAAAGTATCGTTCCAGCATTTGGCGGGGCGTCATCTCTTCGATGGGCTGATCGCCCAGGCGCAGCCGCACCTTGCGCTCTACGTCCTTGACAATGGCCGCGATGTGAAAGGCCCCTGCCAGGGCGCGGCGGATCTCGCCATCGTTGATGAGAGGCTCCTTTTCGGCGGTCATGTGGATGATGATCCGCACCACGGCGTTTTCGATATTGCGGGTTGCTATGGCCCTCAGTATCTCGGCGGTGGGATCGTCGCTCTGGACATCCACCTCGATGGTGACGAAGGAGCGGGCGTCGGTTTTCACGAACTGCCAACTGGCTCGCCCTCGCTCCACCTCGGCTACTATGAAGCCCTTGTCCTCCCGCTCCTCGCCGAAGTCAATGCGCTCGATGCTGCCGCTGTAGATCACGGGCGGCTCTTCGTACAACACCTGGTGTTTGTGGATGTGGCCCAGGGCTACGTAGTCGAAGGCCGGGTTCCTGGCCAGGCTGGGCGACAGGATCACCTCTTGGCCCAGCATGACGCTCCGCTCCGAGCCGTAGACCGCTCCCTGGACCGTGGCGTGGGCGGCCAAAATCGTGGGCGGCGCTCCGCTTACGGCCGAATCCAGTTGACCGAGCAAGCCATCGTCCCCCTCGAAGATGTTGACCACTTTATCCAGGATGAGTTGGTTGATTTCTTCCAGGTTTTTGTTCTTGTACTCGTCGCGGGCCAGCAGTGCGCTGCGCGTGACCCAGGGCAGGGCCACGACTTGCACGGGGCCGTCTTTGGTCTCAATGTTGATGACCTCCGGCTTCTTGGCTACATAGACGTTCTCCACCTCCAGCGTGGCGAAGATCTCCACCGTGATGGCCCGGCCTACCGCGCTGGGGGTGTCGTGGTTGCCCGCCACCAGCACGGTGGGGATGCCCGCCGCTGAGAGGCGCTGGATGCGCCTGGCGAACTCCCGTTGATAAGTGGGGCTGGGATCGCGGGTCTTGTAGGCATCGCCAGCGAAGACCACCAGGCTGATATCGTTTTCCAGAGCATAATCCACCACCTGGTCGTAGACGTGCAGGAAATCCATCAGGCGGGTGCTGAGCCCCGTGGCCGGGTCAATCCGCCCGTAGTTTTCCATTCCCAGGTGGAGGTCAGCGAAGTGCAGCAGCTTGATCATTTGTCACTCCCACTCTATCGTCGCCGGCGGCTTGGAGGTGATGTCGTAGACCACGCGGTTGACGCCTGGCACCTCGTTGACGATGCGGCCCCCGATGCGGGCCAGCAGGTCGTGGGGCAGCCGCGCCCAGTCGGCCGTCATGCCGTCCTGGCTGGTCACCGCCCGTACGGCGATGGTCGTCTCGTAGGTGCGCTCGTCGCCCATCACCCCCACGCTCATGGCGGGCGTGAGCACGGCGAAGTACTGCCAGACCTCGCGCGATAGCTCCGACCGCTCCAGCCCGACCTGCTCGATCTCCCCGGTCACGATGGCGTCGGCGGCCCGCAGCATCTCCAGCTTCTCCTCCGTCACCTCGCCGACGATGCGGATGGCCAGCGCGGGCCCGGGGAATGGCTGGCGGTAGACCACCTCCTCCGGCAGCCCCAACTCCAGCCCCACCTCGCGCGCCTCGTCTTTGAAAAGATAGCGCAGCGGCTCGACGAGCTTGAACTGCATGTCCGTTGGAAGGCCGCCCACGTTGTGGTGGGTCTTGATGCGCGCCGCACCGCTGGCCGTGGCCGCGCTCTCGATGACGTCGGGGTAGAGGGTGCCCTGAGCCAGGAAAGCGAAATGGCCCAGCTCGGTAGCACAAGCGGCCTTGGCCGCCTCCTCCTCGAACACCCGCACGAATTCCTCGCCGATGATGCGCCGCTTCTCCTCAGGGTCAATCACGCCTTTTAGCCTCCCTAGGAAGCGCTTGCTGGCGTCAACGAAGACCACGTTGAGCCCCAGGCGGCGGAAGCGCTCCAGGTTGCGCTCCGCTTCGTCGAGGCGGAGGAGCCCATGGTCAACGAAGATGCAGGTCAGCCTGTCGTCCACCGCCTGCCCTACCAGGGTGGCCGTCACCATGGAGTCCACCCCGCCGGAGAGAGCGCAGATGACCCGGCCCTGGCCCACCTGTTCCCCAATTCTGGCCACGGCCTCTTCGACGAAGGAAGCCGGCGTCCACGTCCCCGTCAGCCCGCAGACGTGGTGAAGAAAGTTGCGGATGATCTCCCCGCCGTGGGGGGTGTGAACAACCTCAGGATGGAACTGGAGGCCGTAGAGCTGGCGCGCCTGGTCGCCCATAGCGGCGATGGGCGAGTTAGTGGTGGAGGCCAGGGCGGTGAATCCGGGGGGAAGCTCCTCCACGCGGTCGCCGTGGCTCATCCACACCTTCATCCCCCTTGTGATGGAGGATGGTAGCCCGGCGAAGAGGAGGCTCGCGGGGCGTAGGACATCAAGTTCGGCGGGGCCGTACTCCCGTTCCCCCGCTGGGGCGACCTGCCCTCCCAGCGCGTGGGTCAGAAGCTGCATCCCGTAGCAGATGCCCAGCACGGGCAGGCCGCTAGCGAGCACGTAATCGGGCAGGGTGGGTGCTCCCTCGTCGTAGACGCTGGCCGGCCCGCCGGAGAGGATGAAGCCGCGCGGATTGAGGCGCTCGACCTGCTCGTGGGGCGCGTCCCAGGGAACGAGTTCGCAATAGGCGCGGGCCTCCCGCACTCTGCGGACGATAAGCTGCGCGTATTGGGAGCCGAAGTCCAAAATGGCGATGGCTTCAGTGGTCATTGGTCACTCCGCGAAGACGATGCGGCCATCGGACATGTCGGCGATGACCACCAGTGATTCGATGGGGATGCCCAACCCCTCCAACAGGGTCCGTCCTTCTTCGAACTCTTTCTCAATGAGGGTGCCGATGCCTACCAACTCCGCTCCGGCCTCCTCCACCAGCCTGACCAGGGCTGAGATGGTCAGGCCAGTGGCCAGGAAGTCGTCCACGATGAGGATCCTGTCCGAGGGGAGCAAGAACTCAGGCGAGGCCATCAACTCCACGTGGCGCCCTTTGGTGTGGGAAGGAGCGGTCTGGCGATAGACTCGCTCGGGCATGGTGATAGGCTTGCTCTTGCGGGCGTAGACCACTGGAATCCCCAGGGCCAGGGCCGTGGTGAGAGCAGGGGCTATCCCCGAGATCTCCGCCGTCAGCACCTTGGTCGCCCCAGCGCCGCCAAACCGCCCGGCCAGTTCCCGTCCGACTGCCACCATCAGCTCCGGATCCACCTGATGGTTGATGAAACCGTCAACCTTGATAATGCCTCGCCCTAGATTTTGCCCCTCCCTCTTGACCCTCTCCTTCAGTGCTTCCACTGGCCTTTGTCCTCCTTTGAGCTTTGAACTTTGAACTTCATCCCTACAGCCTATTCTACTACAATCTGGCTGATGTTGCAAGTCTGTTTGTGGTGGGATGATACGTTCCACCGCTATGTAGGGTACAGACGTTCGTCCGCCCCTCTTGAGGATTATGCTAGGTGTTGGGCGTCACCGAGCTAGAACCTCAACATATGGTAGTTGGCCATAGAGGGGGACAAACCTGTGTGCCCGGTGCATAGCGGACAAACCTATCTGCCCACTACATCCGTTCTTGTCAAGGAGGGCACTATGGGGTATAATTGGTTGGGAGTAGCGGGGTAGTGAGTTAATGAGGCAACGAGTAACGAGGCAAGGAGGAGATAGGATTGCCCCTGGAATTAGGCCCCATCAGCCAGCAAGTGGATAGAATGGCCGCCTCATTTGTGGCCGATAAACACCGCGATCTGCTGCGGCAGGCGCGAGAGCTTCTGCGCGCTGTGGATGCCGAGGAGCTGCGGGCCAAAGTGCGCGATCGCCGCGGAAAATACCCCTGGCTGGTGGCCATCCCAGTCCAGAGCCTCAGCCAGACCTTCTTGCCGCCGCTGCCTCCCGCCGACTTCAGCGTGATCGCTTCCGACGGCTCCTCGATTCCGCCCGACCGCCACAGCTCGCTGCGTTACTACGTCATCAACACCGGCCACGCCGTCCTCACCTACGGCCGCCATCCCAGCGCTGATCTAGATTCGGACGGGCGGCTCTATTTCGAGGACGACGACCTCTACCTATCGCCTGGGCAAAAGAACATTCCCATCGAAGGGGCGCGCCTGGGGGTGAAGATGCAAGTCGCTGAATTACAGGCGGCGCTAAAGGCTATCCAATTGGCAACTGACCCGATGGTGGTGCTGAGCGACGGCTCCCTGATCCTCTGGCCGTTGCAGAGCGAGGGGGAAGAGGTCAAGAAGGAATTTCTGGGCCAATTTCTGAAGTGTCTGAATAGATTTCGAGCGGCCAGCGTACCGGTGGTTGGCTACATCAGTTACACCGGCAGCCGCGACGTGGCCAACGCCTTGCGGGTCTCCCTCTGCCAGGACGATCCATCGGAGTGCGAACACTGTTCCCTGGACGGGGAGCGGCGCGCGCTCTGCAATTTCTTGGGCATGGCCCTGGATCGGCAGTTGTTCGACGGCCTTCTTCAGGAGGGCTCGCGCTCCGACGTCTTCGAGAGCACCTCGGCCATTCTGGATGAGTATGAAAGCCATCGCGTCCAGTTCTTCTACCTGAACGTGGGTGGCGAGGCCGTTCCCACTTCCGAGGCCGTTTCCACTTCCGAGGTGGTCCGCATCGAGGCCCCCCAGTGGGTGATGCGGGATGGGAGGATGCTGCATCTGGTGCACGCCCTGGTCTACGACCAGTGTCAGCGCAGCCCGGACTATCCGCCCTATCCCCCGGCCCTGCAAGAGGCCCACGAGCAGGCCGTCATCACCACGGCGGAGAGGTGGCTGGTGGAGGAGCTGGTGGAGAGGGCCCTGGCGCAGCGGGGCATCACCTACACCCGCTCGGCCAAAGATCGCAGCAAGCGCAGGCGGGGAGTATAAATCCAATACGGTTTAGTCCAGCGACGCCGGTCGAGTAGCGGCTTGGGTTGAGTAGCTGAAGGCGTATCGAAACCAGTGTATCGAGACCAAGGAGCGGCTCATGAAGAGGACGATGAGAATAGGTGAGATCATCGAAACGGGGACTACGGGCTTTGTGGCCGAGAGCCTGGAGCTGAACCGGCCACCGGCCCTGGGCAGCCTGGTGAAGGTCGAGGTAGGCGAGGGGGTCTGCGTTTACGGCGTGGTCAGCCACGGCGCCACGGCTGGCTTGGACCCTGGCCGCCGCGCCGTGCGGCGCAGCAGCGAGCAGGTCTACGACGAGGCCATCTACGACGAGCACCCGGAGCTGAGGCACACCCTGCGCACCGAGTTCAGCGTCCTCCTGGTGGGCTGTGTGGAGGATGGAGTCATTCGCCAACACCTGCCCGCCCAACCTCCGCCCCTCCACTACTCGGTGCATCAATGTGACGAGGAGGAGGTGCGGGCCTTCAGCGAGCGGCTCTACTACCTGCGCCTGCTCCTTTCCGCTCCTGGCGAGGTGCCATCCGAGCAGTTCCTCGCTGCCCACGTCCGCCAGGCATATCGCCAGCGGGGCCAGGACAGGGAGTGGCTGGAGCGGGCCGCGCGAGAAATCGCCGCCCTCCTCAAGCACGACTATGAGCGGTTGATGACGGTGTTGTATGCGATTGAGGCTGAGTAAACTCAGCATTATTGCTGCCTGAAAAGGAAGGGGGGAGAGTGATGCCACAAACAGCATTCAAGTATGAACTGGAAGTGCAAGAAGGCGGCAAAGTGGAACTGAACGTTCCCCTGTCCAAGGGTAAATGGGTGGCCGTATTTGTTGTGGAAGATCCCAAAGATGACTTTAGCGACTTGCTTTTGGCAGCCCAGAGCAGCCTCGACTTCTGGGACAACCCGATTAATGACGAGGTCTGGAACAATGCCTGACCAAGAACTCAGCGGTTCCTATCGTTTTGACCCCGTAGACCTGGAACAGATGCGCTTGCTGGGTAGGCTTACACCAGGGCAGCGTATTCAGGTGATGCTGGACGCGCGAGAGCTGGCCGTGGGGTTGATTCGTGGCCGCCTACGTCGGCAGTATCCTCACCGGTCACTCCGCGACATCAATTTGAAAGTGCTGGAGGAGGTAGATCGTGCCAAACAACGAACGTTCCCCAGACCTTAGCCTTTTTCTGGACATCTTGCACACCTTGGAAGCCATCGGCGCACCCTACATGGTCATCGGCGCCTTCGCTGCCACAGTGTACGGCATCACGCGCGTTACCTATGACATAGACATGGTGGTGGACCTGGACGAGGAGCACATTGAGGCCCTGGCTGCCGCTTATCCCTCTCCACGCTATTATGCCGATCCGGTGCAGATGCGCGACTCCATCCGCCTGGGCATCATGTTCAATATCATTGACGGCAGCCGGGGGGAGAAGGCCGACCTGTCGCCCCTGACAAGGGCGTCACGCTATCGTGGGGCGTTCCAGCGCCGGGTGCGGCAGACGGTCGAAGTGCTGGGCAGCGAGCCCTTCGAGATTTGGTGTGCTCGCCCCGCGGACGTGATCGTCGGCAAACTGATGGCTTGGGCCGAGGGACGGTCGCGCAAGCACGAGACGGACATCTACGAGATGATGGTCTTCCACTATCTGGGCGTCGATCCGGAGCAGAGTGCCGCCTTTGACGAAGTCTACGTGGACGGTCAGGCCAGAACACTGGGTGCGGAAGTTCTTGGGCTTTGGGAGGCCATCAAAGATGCTGCCAGACGAGAGGCGGGCTGAAGTAAGCACAGAGAGTGGCTGGAGCGGGCCGCGCGGGAAACCGCCGCTCTCCTCAAGCACGACTACGAGCGGTTGATGACGGTGTTGTATGCGATTGAGCTTGGGTAAGGAAGGGTAGCAGTGGTCGAACAGGTCACAGAGTTCACTTACGACGTTTTCATCTCCTATAACCA
>CAYWWC010000109.1:0-12575 GCA_964461615.1 uncultured Anaerolineae bacterium | reverse complement strand
GATGTCCTGATGGCCGACCATGTTAGTCGTTCTACGATGTCCTGATGGACGACAGGTATGCACTGTCATCCTCTATGTCCGTTGTCCAGAAGTTGGTATAGTTGGTCGTTATGCCACCGACATCCTGGTTATCAGCGTCGAGTGGCCCGCTGCCTATAAATGTCCCATCGGCCCAATACTTGTACACCTTCAGATCTGCCCTATCCACGACATACAGGGTAGGTGGCAACACTTCGAAGACAATCTGGGTGGTTACACCGTTGGGAGTCGACATCACCACCCAATTGTTGGTCCCCGTCACTACCTTCGTGAGCTTCATGTGAAACCACGCCTCCTCCCCTGGGTTGAGGATGCCCGGGTCGAAGACCTCCGCCTTGCTGGTTTGAGCGTCCTCAAAAACTCCCTCCACCGTCCACTCATCATCCCCTGGATCACCCACAGTAAAGGGAAGCCGCTTGATGTAATAGTCGTTATCTTCATCGTAATAATGGACGATGACGTCCCAGTGGGAGAAATCGGCCAGGCGTGTCTGCCCCGTGTTCTTGAGAATTACTCTCACGTCGGATCCCTGGGCCCCTGTCATCTGATCATCCTCCTGGCTGATCCGGGTCCTGGCCCTCTCTCCCGTTCGTTCCGCCATCTCCCGCCAGGATTCCAGGATAGTGTCCTGCGCAGAGAGGAAGTCGTGGACGAAGGTGACTGCACCGTACAATACAACAGCCAAGATAATGAGCGCAGCAATTGCTGTTTCCATCGTAGTCTATACCTCATTAGAGACCCTTGCATAATTCCTGGAACGGCATCCCGTCTGCTACAGAGGGGCATCCTCGCCCCGTTCCAGGCGTCCCTCATCGTCCAATGCGGGGCGGGGACGCCCCTCGGCAGCAGGGGAAGGCTTTCCTGCTCCTTCTTAGTCGATTTATGCAAGGCTTTGCATTACTCAAGAAATCTGTGGCTCCAGCCTGGAAAGCCTCTGCCCACTGAAGTCCACTCGATAGATTCAGCGTGTAAATACCGCCGAGGCGCTGATGCCATTTGGGGTGGCTATGGTTGCCAGGTTAGTGGAAGGTTGCCCAATTGAGGATGCAACCACTAGCGTAATCGTCATCACTTCTCTTGGATTGAAGATACCCGGCTCGAAAACGTCCCCGATGTCTTTATCCCATTCGCCACCCATCAATGTTTCCCCGGGGTTGTAAGAAAGCCATTCTACAACGTTACCCCCATCTGAATCGTACTGGACGATAACGTCCCACTGGTCAAAATCGGCCAGCTTGGTGAGGGAGGCTACCGCCGCTACAAGAGCCTGAAACCATACTTCCTCCCTTACTCTCGCCTTCAGGCCTCGCTGCTCTGCAACGTGGCCCATCTCCCCCTGCCTGCTGCCTGTATCCTTGCCCGTTATGCCTCTTATTCGCATTGCCCTGGCTTCTCAGATCCACGTCTGCGCACGCCTAAACCCCATCATCCCCGCCTATGCCCTGATTTGCTTCGACCCAGGCCCCCTATCAAACCCTCGCTGCCGCCATCAACCCCGCTTCTGACCCAATTGCCCCCTATTTCTACCGCCTTTGCTTCGATATCCCTACTCACCCCCCGGTTGCCTCTCTCCCCCAATTATGCTATAATTCCAGTGGAGGGAGACATGAACATGAATTCAACCAAACTCAGCGCGTTCTGTGACCAGGTCATCGAGGTCGGCTGGCTGGCGGCAGTGATTGTCACCCCGCTTTTCTTCAACCTCTACGCCAATCGTGTCTTCGAGCCGAATAAGCTCACCGTCCTGCGCACCGTGGCGCTGGTGATGGCCGCCCTCTGGATGGTGAAGTTCATCGAAGAGCGGGCTAGCGGCAACGGTGACGTAGGCTTCCCCTGGCGCACACCGCTGGTGCTCCCCACGTTGCTCATGGTGATGGTCTATCTCATCAGCACCGCTCTATCGGTCACACCCTGGGTCAGTCTGGTCGGCTCCTACGCGCGGCGGCAGGGGACCTTCACCACCTTTTCCTACGTCATCGTCTTCCTGATGATCCTGCAAGGGCTGCGCACTCGCGCCCAACTGGACCGGCTGGTCGTCGTCATCGTGGTCAACAGCCTGCCCATCGCCCTCTACGGCGTCGTCCAGCGCAATGGCCTCGACCCGGTGCTCTGGAGCAGCGGTCTGACGGGGCGCGTGGCGGCCAATATGGGCAACCCCATTTTCCTCTCCGCCTATCTCGTTATGGTCTTTCCCCTCACCCTCGGCCGCGTGATGGAGGGCTTTAGAGCTGCTCTGACCAGGGATCAGGCCAACAGGGCCAACGTCCTGCGCGCGGGGGGCTACATGTTCATCGCCGCTGCACAACTGATGGCCATCTGGTACGCTCAAAGCCGTGGCCCCTTGCTCGCGCTTCTCGTCGGCTCCTATTTCTTCTTCTTGCTGCTGGCCCTGGCGTGGCGGGGCAAATGGGGAGCGATCTCGGTCATCACGATTATCACCCTCACCACTCTCGTAGTGGGCTTCATCGTCCTGGTCAACGTCCCAGGCAGCCCTCTGCAATCCCTTCAAAGCGCGCCCTGGCTGGGACGGATGGGAGAGATATTCTCCTTCGCGCGTATTCTTTACTGGCAGGGCATGGTGGATCTGATCCTGCCCCACGAGCCTCTCCAGTACCCCGACGGCCACAGCGACCTGTTCAATCCCGTGCGGCCGCTGGTGGGCTACGGCCCCGAATCCATTGATGTGGCCTACAATCGCTTCCGCCCTCCCATACATTGGCGCTACGAACCGGGCGTGTTGGACCGTGCCCACAACGAAACCTTCGATGCGCTCGCCACCACCGGCCTGTTGGGCCTGATCGCTTACCTGTTCCTGTTCCTGGGCGCCTTCTACTACGGGCTCAAATGGCTGGGGTTGCTGAAAGCGAAACGACAGCGGTGGCAGTTGCTGGGCCTGGTACTCGGCTGCTCCGTCGTCGGCATCGCTTTCTCCTGGTGGCAGGTGGGAGCGCACTTCTTCGGCGTGGCCCTCACGATGGGCATCGTCGCCGGGCTGGCGATCTACCTCACCACCGTCGCCCTCGTCTCCGCCATTCGGATGCTCGCCTCATCTGAAGAATCAGAGGAGGAATCAGAGGAGGAATCCACTCTGCCCCCCCTGCATACTCACCACTTCCTCATCATCTCCCTCCTGGCGGCCATCGTGACTCATTTCATTGAGATCAACTTCGGTATCGCCATCGCCGCTACCCGTACCACCTTCTGGGCCTTTGCCGGGCTCTTAGTGGTGGCGGGGCTGAACCTGGTTCGGATGCAGCCCGCAACCCAGTCAGCGAAACGGCGGCGCAGGATACGGCGGCAGAAAGGGGACGCCCCATCACTTCCTCCCCTGGAGAGAACCCTCCCCGGCTGGCTGTGGCCCACGTTAGGCAACGCGGTGGTAGGAGGGTTCATCCTGGGGACGCTGGTCTTCAGCTTCATCGTCAATCCAGAGGGATTGAGCGACGCGGGGCGCATCTTATGGCGCGCCCTCACCATCCTGCCCACGCAGGGAGGGCGCACCTCGTATGGGGTTTTGATGATCGTGATCCTGACTTGGCTGATGGCGGGCGTCATCCTTGTCTCAAAGATGGCCGGGTGCGAGGGGTTCAAAAGGCGAGTCTCTGATTGGCTGCGGATCTGCCTGTTGTACCTGGCTGTCTCGCTCGGTTTGGGCTCGATCTTCGCCCTCTTGCTGGCCGGGCATCTGGCAGCGTCGCTGGACACGCTCTCCGGCCCGCAGACCATACAGGTCGTGCTGCTGTTCGCCGACCGAATTGCGTCTCACATAACCCTCTACTATGGCTTTGTCGCCTTTGTGCTCCTGACCGGAGGGTTGGTTTTCCTTCTGGCACTGATGAGGGAGCGCAGGTTACCCAGGACACCGGCCACAGTTTGGGGGGCGGTGGCGCTCGTCCCGCTGCTAGTGTTGGCTGGCTACGTCTCCGTGCGGTACAACCTGATGCCCATCCAGGCCGACATCATCTACAACCAGGCCGCCCTCTACGATAACGAGGAAAAGCGGGATGTGATGATCGCTCACTATAAGCACGCGATCGAACTGGCCCCCCGCGCGGACCAGTACTATGTCTCGCTGGGCAGCGGCTACCAGGAAGAAGCGATCAGCATCAGCGACCCTGCGCAGCAAGAATTACTATTCCAGCTCGCCGAGCAGAGTCTTATCCAGGCGCGGGAGATTAACCCCCTCGAGCTCACCCACAGCATTGACCTGGCCTACTTGTATCGCCAATGGTACGATCTGGCATCCGATCCGGCGCGGAAGGAGCGGTTGGGCCGGCAGGTCAACGCCAGTTATGAGATTGCCACCACGTTGAGCCCCAACGATGCCATCCTGTGGAACACAAAGGGGAATTTCCACTCGCAACTCGGCCAGTTGGAGGAGGCCGCCGAAGCGTACGAGCAGGTGGTGGGGATATTTCCCCTTTCCCACGAGATCTGGCACACCCTGGGCTCCGTCTACGCTCAGTTAGGCCGCCTCGAGGAGGCCATCGCCGTCAGCCAGGAGGCGCTGGAATTGGCACCGGAGGCAGAGGATGCCTGGGATGCCCACCAGGCCCTGGCCACCCTTTATAGCCAACTGGGACGGCCCGATGATGCGCTCTCCCACGCCCAGATGGCCTGGCAACTCGCTCCCGAGGAGGAGAAACCCGCCCTTCAAGACCTGATCGCACAATTGCAGCAGGCGACGGAGGAACCACAGCCGTGACCACTTTGCCAATGGACGGCGGCCACGCCGCCGAGAACCTGCTCCCTGGGGTAACTGCTCAGCCGCCCCCCCTAACCCCCCAATACTGGGGGGGAAACCTTTCTACTCCCCCCAGTATTGGGGGGCTGGGGGGGCGCGCCAGACGCTTTGGAGATTGCTTCGCTCCGCTACTGTAGGAAACAAACCCCGATGGGCGAAGGCGCCTGTCCTGTGCCGGACAGGTACAGGGTCTCCTGACCGAGCCCTCCCGCCTTCGGTCGGAGACCTCGGCGATCAAACGAGACCTTCGGCCATCAAACGAGACCTTCGGCTATCGCGAAATCGTTTCTTGCACAATGGCTGTGAGCACAAGGTGAGTAGATACTGCGTTCTTGCTATCAGAGCGATTTTATGCTACAATTGAGTTGCTTACTTACTGAAACGTGGTGAAAACGATGTCGTCAGAGGATAGCTCTAGCGCTTCACTAACAGCAGAGGAGTTGCTCCAGCGGGGTATAGCAGCCGCGCGGGAGGGGCGGCGTGGGGAAGCTCGCCGCTGCCTGCAGCAGGCTGTGGCCCTGGATCCCTCTAACGAAGAAGCATGGCTCTGGCTGGCCAGAATCACTACTGACCCCCGCTCCGCTTTGGCCTATTTCTCGCAGACGCTGGACATAAATCCCCGAAACCAGCGGGCCAGGGATGGGTTCACGGCAGCCAGAGCCAAGTTGGCGGAAGAAGGTAAACCGCCTCCTCCTGCTGCCCCCGCAGCCGCCGAGCGCAAATCTTCCTTTTCAAAAGCCCTCGCCAGGCTCTCCGATTTCTTCAACAGCAACCGCGTTTTCTTCGGCTGGATTGGGCTAGCTCTGCTGGCTCTGGCTCTGGCAACGAGCAGTTGGGCCCCTGGCCTGGGCCAGGCAGCCTGGGACCAATGGATAGCTACCCCTACCCCCACCCTGACACCCACCGCCACACCGGTTCCCACGCCTACACCCACCAAAGGGCAATTGATGGCCCCCCTCTGGTCAAAATTGCACCCCGCCTGGGATAACCAGGCCTGGAGCTACGTCATCGAGCTGTTGGATCAGATCAGGGACATTGACCCTGCCAACGCCGATGCTGAAGAAAAGTTCTTTGCCGCTCACTTCAACTTTGCCACCCAGCTCGTGAAAGACGGCCAACTGGAAGAGGCCGCCGCCCATTTCGATCAGGTGCTTCTGCTTCGCCCTGAGTATCTCCCGGCCCAGGAGGCGCGAGAGCTGGCTCTGACCTACCTGAAGGGAGTGGAAAGCCACGGTCAAGGGAACTGGGTGGAGACCATCGCCTATTTGGAGAAGGTATACCTGAGAGATTATGGCTATCAAGATGTAGGGTCTCTGCTTTACGAGGCCCATTGGCGGCAAGGGGCGGTCCTCCAAGAAAGCGGCCAACTGACCGAAGCCCTAGCCGAATACCGACGGGCCCTGGACATCCAGCCTTATGGGACAGAGGCCAGCACCAGGCGAGACGAATTGGCAGTCCTCCTGAAACGCATTGAGGTTGACATCTCAGAGCAGAGGCTTACCGCCTGGGATGGCGACACGCTGGTCTACGACTTTATCTCCTCCACGGGAGAGTCCGGAACTCCCACCCGGTACGGCAGATTCAGCATCATTAGCAAGATCCCTGAGGCCTACGGCAGCACCTGGGATATATGGATGCCCCATTGGATGGGCATCTATTGGGCCGGCGGCAGCGAAAACGGCATTCACGGCCTGCCCATTCTCAGCAGCGGCCAGACCCTGTGGTCGGGATACCTGGGCCAGCGGGTATCCTACGGCTGCGTCGTCCTGGATACTGGGGCCGCCAAGCAACTGTACGATTGGGCCGAGATCGGCATTGAAGTGATCATCCGCGAGTGACCTGGACGTTAACGGAATGATAAAAGTGCTCAGGCGGGGTGGGGTCTATATGGCGACAGGAGTTACGCAGTTCGCCGGCTGAGTAGGAGCAGGGCGACGTATCGAAGCCAAGAACGGGTCTTGCAATCGCCGCTCGCCCTGGTTTCGATACGCACGATGCAAGCATCGCCGCTACTCAACCGACGGGCTCGCTATTGACCGCGTAACTCCTGTAGCGAGTTACGTGTTTCCTCACGAGGCTGGTGAGCTGAGTGCAAAGAAAGAGCGCCCCGTGCTGGTGTTGCAGAACGACGAAGACAATTACGTGACAAATTTGCAAAAATGTGCTAAAATCATTGCAAACTGATTGTTTATGAAGGGGAGGTTTAGCTCAAATGGCGGCTGAAGCTGCGCTACCCGATTTTATTGATATCAACATCTTGCCAGAGCAACACCGGCCGCGCCAATTATCTCGAAGGGTGATAATAATATCGCTGATAGCGATCAGTTTGGCGACCCTTATCTTTCCACTTTACCTCGTCTCCGCCAGTATCCGCGGCTATATTGGTGGCTTAGAAACCGAGTATCAGTCCGTTCAAAATGCCCTGGCAACGGTGAGCACTCCAGCGCCCGAGGTGCTAGAGCTCATGGACACCCTGAGTCAGGCACAGGAGACAGGTGGAGAGCTCGATGAAGCGTATTCCGCCATCACGGCTGACCGCACCGATTGGCCGGCTATAATGGCCGCCATCGGCAACTACGATCCGGATGAGCTTGCTCTCGATGCCCTCACTCAGGCCGATAACCGAATCACCCTTAATGGGCGCGCCATTGACCGCTCCATTGTGATTGCCTACGCCGATTCTCTCAGATTGTCCGATATCTTCTCCAGCGTAGAGGTGCAGTCTATAAGCAAAGTTGAGACCCCCTTTGTCACAGCGACGAGTACTCCAGAGCCAACCCTTGCGCCCGAGGAGACGATAGTGCCCACGGAGCCGATAGCGCCCACGGAGCCGACAGCGCCTACAACGCCTATTTCACCCACAGTGACTATTATACCCGCCGGCCCCGATGGGTACGAAATAGACGACTTTCAGGCCAAGGATATCATCCTGGGCCAGGCGCAGTTACACAACTTCTATCCCGTCTACGATGTGGACAAAATCAAGTTCCTGGCTAAGAACGGACGCCTCTACAGGGTCTTCACCTCGGACCTGCGGCCAGCGGTGGACACTGTCCTGGAAGTAAACATAGGCGGAACCCAGCACATCAACGATGATTGCAATCCAGGCGCGGGCGACCTGAGTTCCTGCCTGGTGTTTCAAGTCACTACTGGCTATGACGTGGACGCTACCGTCAAGATAAGTAACCGGGGGCAATCTGGCGGGGAGATGTGGTACCAGGTCACCGTGGAGGAGATTCCGGCGACGCCGACGCCGATCCCGACCGATACACCGGTGCCACCCGATACGCCGGCCCCGACCGAGACGTTCACTCCAACCGTTGCCCCCCCGCCCACCGATACGCCGGCGCCGACCGACACCCCCGTTCCACCCGACACCCCCACGCCCACTCCGGACCTGCGCGACGTGTATGAACCCAATGATACCAATCCCTTGCCTATTGCCATAGGAGAGACGCAGCCTGGGCACAATTTCTACCCTGATGGCGACGTTGATAAAGTAACGTTCGGGGTCAAAGAGGGCCGCCTCTACGCCCTCACTACCTCAAATCTGAGCATGGGTACGGACACCGAGATCGTGGTCGAGATAAACGGGGAGCCCTGCCTGAACTGCGACAACGATGACACCGGGCCGGGCTATCTCGAATCCGAAGTGCGCTTCGTACCCCCGGCCGATGGCGTGGCAGAAGCGACTATCAGCGTAGCTAAAAGCGGCCAATATGGCCCTGACAAGACCTACGATTTGATCTTCACCCTCCTTTCGACCATGGTTGATGACTATGAGCCCGACGATCCCTTTGCCAAGCCCCTCCCCGTAGAGGGCGTACAGGAGCACAATTTCTATCCTGATGGCGATCGGGATCTGGTGAAGTTTCTGGCCAAGGCGATGCGGCACTATGCCGTCTACACCTCCAACCTGGCAGAGGGAGTAGACACGTCCCTCAAGGTCACACTGGGTCCTCATGTATGGCAGAACGACGACCGCAGCCCAGGCACGGGCAACTTCGACTCGCAGGTCTGCTTCCAGGCCCCCATAACTGACACGGCAGTGGTGCTCATCACCAATTTGCAGCAGTATGACATTGACAAGATCTACGAGATCGCTGTCAACGAGGCGCCGGTACTGGCCGTCAGTCCCCTGGGCCTCTCCTTCACGGCCATAGAGGGCGGGGATAACCCTTCGCCGCAGGATGTGAACATCTTCAACGTCGGCGGAGGTGTGCTGACTTGGACAACTGAGGAATACGTTTCCTGGCTCAACATCTCTCCCCCTTCGGGTATCGCCCCCTTGGCCATGAGCGTGTCGGTGGATATCACCGCCCTGACGGCAGGCACTTACACAGGACAGATTTTCATTGATGGAAACTCCTCCCGGTGTTGCGCCGCGCCTTGTCGGCAAACGGTCACGGTGATTCTGCGGGTCATAGCCCCGACACCAACGCCGGTGCCGACCAATACCAATACGCCGGTGCCGACCGATACGCCAGTAGTCTTCCTGCCAAGGCCCCCTGGCATGGCCTCGTTGGGGTTCCCCGGCTTGGCTATGGCTGCTCCCCCCTACCGTCTGCAGGACTCAGAGGCAGTGAAATTCGTGATCGTGCTGGAGTTGAAGACGGGGTCGCCATGACCTTTGGAGGGAGTTTGGATAGTGAAAGAAACCAGGTTTTTCAATTAGGAGTATTGCCTGGGGTACCAAAAACACCCGCAATTGAGCACGTTTGGAAGGCAAAAGATGCCAAAAACCTGGTTTCTGGTCGCTCTCCCGGACTTGTCCGAAGTCCAGGGAAATGAGGGAAAGGAATGAGAAGCCGTAAGGCGTGGCCCAAGCTGATGCTTGCTCTGGGGACAGCGGCTTTGGTCGGCGCGTCTCTGCTGCTTGTCCTGAGCCCAGCCGAAGGGCTGATGCTGAACGCCGGTGGAAGGGTCCTCGCCGTTGGATCACTGCCTCCATCGCAGGGGCCTGTCCTGAGCGGCTCGACGGGAGGGCGTCCCGCGCTCGCCGAAGTCCCAGCCGAAGGGCCTGCCCGGCAGCTAGCGCCGACTCGGCCGCCGCTTAAGCCGCCGCCCCCACGTACCGGCGGCATTCTGCCGCCAGTGGATCTGTCCCATTTGAAGGGAGACAGAATGCCTGAGGGGGTTAGCGCTGCGGCTCTGCTACTCAGCGAGTGGGATTGGCGCGATCAAGGCAAGGTTACATCGGTGAAGGACCAGGGCAACTGTGGCTCGTGTTACGCTTTCGCTGCCCTCGGCAACTTCGAGTCCAGGATGCTGATTGACGGGGCCGGCAGCTACGATTTCTCGGAGAACAATGCCAAGGAATGTGCCTGGAACGATCCCAGTTGTGGTGGGGGGAACTACTTCATGCTCGCCAACTTGTTCTCCCAAAGGGGTACAGTGCTGGGATCGTGCGACCCGTACGTGGACAGCGACGTCAACTGTAATGACACCTGTCCGTACATAAAGACGCTGCTCGACTGGAGGATCATAACGGGCAGCGTGCCAGACACGAATGTTCTGAAGGCCTACATCCAGTTATATGGCCCGATCTTTACGTTCATGTACGCAGGCGACGACGATGCCTGGGAGACGGAGTTTGGGAACTATGATGGTTCCTACACGCTTTATCATTCGGGGACGGAGATCCCGAACCACAATGTGCTTATCGTCGGCTGGGACGACACCCTCCCCCATGCGGGAGGCACGGGCGGCTGGATCGTGAAGAACAGTTGGGGCACGGGCTGGGGAGACGGTGGCTACTTCACCATCGCCTACAACTCGGCCAGCATCGGCATGTACTCCTCGTATATCTATGGCTGGCAAGACTATGATTCCGATGGCGGCATCATGTACTACGACGAGGGCGGCTGGATTACCGAGGCCGGCTACGGCAGCACGACCGCCTGGGGCCTGTGCAAGTTCATCCCTGCCAGCGACACTTACGCCACGCGCGTGGAGTTCTGGACCTCGGACCGCACCACCGACGTTGACGTCTACATCTACGACGACTTCGATGGCACGACGCTCAGCAACCTGCGCTGGAGCAGCCACGACCACAGCTTTGACGAGGCTGGCTATCATGGAGTGGTGGTGGACCCGCCTCTGGCCGTGACCAGCGGCGACGCCGTGACGTCATATGAAGGAAACGCCGTGACGTCATATGAGGGAAACGGCGTCATCGCGGTGGTAAAGTTCACCAATGCTTATTACCCGAATCCGATCGTAGTTGACCTGGAGGGACCTCACGAGACAGAGCGCACTTATACCAGCGCGGATGGCAGCGAGTGGGACGATGGGGCGACAGACAGCTTCGACGCAGGTATCCGCTTGCGTACTTCGGATGCAGCCGTTTCGCCCACGCCGACGCACACGTCAACACTCACGCCAACGACGCAGACGCCTACGGCTACCGCTGCCACGCCCACGCCAACCGGCGCCCCGCCTACGACTACTCCGACCAGCACGCCTACGCCCACACCAACGCAGCCGCCAATGCCCGCTGCCAGGGTATTTCTACCTCTTATTTGGAAGGGTCGTGCCACGCCTACCCCAACACCCACAAACACGCCCACCCATGTTTCCGGGGCTTGGGAGATAGGGGCGCTGGCCTGGGATCTGAACACAGGAGGCCCGCTCAGGTGGGCGGGGATTGAGTTTCAGTACTTCCAGGGCAATAGCTGGATGCGCTACGGCCAGGCGCAAACTGGGACGGACGGCGGGGTGGAATGGAACCTGACCGAGGATTGGTGGTCAGAGGGCTCCGACGGAACGGGTACGGGGAGATGGGACTTGCAGCTCAGAGTGATCAGCGCTCCCTCTGGGTCTGGGTGCGACTCTGTAGCCGCCACCTCTGACTGCTGCGGGGGCACGAATCAGTGGGGATACAATTGGTACAATGATCGTCTGTATTTCCAGAATGTCAGCGTGGTGGGTCAGACTTGCACCGAGAATCGCTTCGACTTTCTCTGCCCCACCAGCACGCCTACGTCAACGAGTACCCCCACGCCTACCGCTACGCCCACCAGCACGGCCACCCCCACGCCGACAGCAACGGGCACGGCTACCCCCACCCCGACAGCAACGAGCACGGCTACGCCAACCCCCACCCCGACAGTAACGAGCACGCCTACGCCAACCCCGACAGCTGATGTGTACGAGCCTGACGACACCTGGCAGCAGGCCAGCTCGATTACGGTCAACGAGGCGGCACAATCGCACAACTTCGACCCCCCTGGTGACGAGGACTACGTAAAATTTGGCGCAGAGCCTGGCAACGTCTATACCATCAAAACACTACACCTGAGCGAGGACAACGATACGACCCTTACCCTCTACGATGACGATGGCACTACAGAGCTGGCATACAACGACGAAGATCCGGGTGCCCCTCGGGCCTCAAAGATAGTCTGGGAGTGCCACGAACCGGGCACTTACTTTGTCAAAGCAGCGCCCCTGGACCCGGGTATTGGGGGGTGCGATGTGACCTACGACATTGAGGTCACCAGTGCGCTGGTAACACCGACGCCAACGAACACGGCGACCCCCAAGCCCACCTCGACCACCAAGCCCACCTCGACCACCAAGCCCACCTCGATACCGACCGACACGCCGATACCGACCGCCACGCCCACGCCCACCTCTTGCCCTGACGACTACGAGCCGGACGACACCTGGCAGCAGGCCACGGAGATCCAGGTCAATGGGGTGATACCACAATCGCATAACTTCCACACCCCCGATGCTGATTGACTGACATTTTTAACATTATTCAGGGTAGGCCGAAGCAGGATACAAT
>CAYWWC010000108.1:0-12676 GCA_964461615.1 uncultured Anaerolineae bacterium | reverse complement strand
ATGCGCATCATCTCTCGCAAAGCACTAAGAGAGTTTTGGGAACGACATCCAGACGCACAGCAGGCGTTGCAGGCTTGGTATGCAGACACAAAGCAGGCCACCTGGGAAACGCCGGCGGACATCAAGGATGTTTACTGTAACGCCAGCATTATCGCTAACAACCGTGTTGTGTTCAATGTCAAGGGCAATCGTTACCGTTTAGTGGTGGCTATCAATTACGAACACGGCATTGTTTACATCCGCTTTGTTGGTACCCATCAGGAATATGACAAGATAGACCCTGCCACGATTTGAGAGGAGGTTTTTGCTATGGACATCAGGCCCATCAAAACCGAGGCGGACTATCAAGCCGCCCTGGAAGAAATAGAACGCCTTTTTGGTGCCGCGCCCGATACGCCCGAAGGTGATTGCTTGGAAGTATTGACAACCCTGGTTGAAGCTTACGAGGATAAGCATTACGCCATCCCCCTGCCAGACCCTATCGAAGCCATCAGGTATTACATGGAAAGTCGTGGCTTGTCGCGTCGTGACCTGGAGCCTTACGTTGGTAGCCGGGGTCGTGTTTCTGAAATATTGAACCGAAGACGCCCTCTTTCGATAGAGATGATACGGCGACTCCATGCAGGGCTTGGCATCCCGGCAGAAGTTTTGATACAGTCGTATGAATATGCGCGGGCAGCTTGAGAGTAAAATCGATGTGAAGGAGGCAACGTTGATCAATCAAGAATCACCTGGTAAACAGCGCGAGTGCACGTTCGAACAGACCGCGCGTCTGCGGTATCTGCGTTTTCTACCGCGAGGCTACGGGACAGGGCCAGAAGAGAAATGGCCCCTGATCCTCTTCCTTCACGGGATGGGCGAACGGGGCGATGACCTGGAGTTGGTGAAGATCTACGGGATACCCAAAATCATCGAGCGGCAGCCCGACTTCCCGTTTGTCGCTGTATCTCCGCAATGCCCCGACGAAACTACGTGGCGGGACCATCACCTGACACTGAAGGCCCTGCTGGACGAGGTAGTAGCAAACTACGCGGTAGACGCGCACCGCATCTACCTGACAGGGTTGAGCATGGGGGGATATGGCACGTGGAGTATGGCGACGAGATACCCGGAGCTGTTCGCAGCCATCGCGCCCATTTGTGGCGGCGGTTCCCCTGACCTGGCCTCTGCGCTCAAGGACGTTCCCGTCTGGGCCTTTCACGGTGCGGAAGACGAAATTGTCAAACTGGAAGCGGGCCAACGGATGGTTGACGCCTTGCAGGCCTGCGGCGGCGACGCGCGGTTCACCGTTTACCCCGGCGTTGGGCATGACTCCTGGACGCAGACCTACGACAACCCTGAGCTTTACCAGTGGTTTCTTCAACACACGCGATAACGGATGCTTTGGTGAGCGTCTCCCCGCCGGTCCTATCAGGTTCCGGCGGGGAGTTTTTGTTTCCAGTGTTGACGAAACTGGGATGGCGTAGTATAATAACGCTTGGAACGCAGCGACAAGTCTGACGAGTGGTAGCATACTTGTAGGCCAGTGAGTGCAAAAAAGAATGGACACCCTGAAGCAGTTACGGATGTTTGAAAAGCAAATTGATGAAGCTGAGCCAACACGAGACTCGTTTTCGCACAACGGCGTGTGTCCTGAAGATGCTCGCATCTCGCTGGAAGAGCGCTACGGTCATCTGCTAGAGGAGACCGACGAGTTCGACCGGCAGATTGTCAGTTTCCAGGCCAACAAGACTGAGGTCCTGCATAGCTGGCTCAAGTATAGGGAGGGCTTCTCATCCGATTTGGTTGAGATACTGGTTGGGAAGTTTGGCCTTGACCCTGGCGATACGATTTTCGATCCGTTCGCTGGTTCATGCACGACGCTTTTGGTTGCCAAGATGCTCGGTATTAACGCCGTGGGTATCGAGTTGCTGCCGCACTGCCACTTAGCGTGGGAAGCCAAATCGCGGGCGTTTGATTACGACTTGGCCGAATTACGCTACATCCGCAAGTTGGTAAAAGAAACAACGCCACCAACCACACTCGAAAAGTTCCCACACCTGACCATCACCAGGAGCGCGTTTCCCGACAAGACGGTGTGCGATTTAATGGCCTATACACACTGGATCGAGACGCTGGATGTGAGCGAGGATGCAAAAATCCTGTGCAGGCTGATGTTGACCAGCATCCTCGAGAAGATCAGCTACACCAGAAAAGACGGTCAGTACCTGCGTTGGGATAGGCGAGCACAGAAAATTCGTGAGCGTAACAAAAAGCGGGTTGCGACAGGTAAGAAACCAATCAAGGGCATCCACAAAGGGAAATTACCAGGTGTTGGAGAGGCTTTTATTGAGGGGTTGAGTAAGGTCATCATTGATGTATCCAAATTGCAGAGAGAGTCTCTGCCGCCAAGTGAACAAGAGTTGATCGAAGGTAACACGCTATACGTACTTCCAGAAATGGAAGCTGATCAATTCGCCGGTGTCATTACGTCACCGCCCTACGCCAACCGATATGATTACACCAGAACGTATGCTCTTGAGTTAGCTTACCTGGGCGTGGGAGAAGAGATATTCAGTTTGCGACAACGGCAACTGTCGTGTACGGTCGAGAATAGGGCCAAGCTGGACAAGCTAGAGAAATTTTATCAGTCTATCGGCCAGCATGCTCGCTATGCGGACATTGTGGATGCAGTTAGAAGCAATGAAGCCCTCGCCGAAATCAATACCGCTTTGCGGATCAGGAACGAACGGGGGGAGATTAACAACACAGGCGTGCTGAATATGATTGACCAGTATTTCACGGAACTGACCTTTGTGTTCGCAGAGCTCCATCGGACGTGCCGCGGTGGTGCGCAAGTGGCCTTTGTCAATGACAACGTGCGCTACGCTGGCGAGGTTATTCCCGTTGACATGCTGAGTTCAAGCCTGGCCGAGCAAGTTGGATTCGAGCCGGTCAGGGTCTACGTTTTGCCACAGCGCAAAGGCAACAGCAGCCAGCAAATGAAAAGGTATGGTCGTGCTGCGATGCGTAAGAGCATAACGATTTGGAGAAAGCCCCTGGTTCAAGAGGACGGGAGACAATGACATCGTCAGACTCATCAGACACTGAACAGACCAGGCTTGAAAGCTGGCTGCTCGATCAAGTTACCAAGAGTGAATTCTTCCACCAAAAACTGCATGAATATGGACTCCTGGAAATCGCCTACGTCCTTGAAAGCGTGCAAGGTGAAAACCTCGATTGGAATCTAGCAGAGTTGGGCATATCTGAGAAGGCATGGAACAGAGTAATACACCAAGGGATCAAGCCAATCTGCGTTTTTGCGCACCCGTACATTTTGGAGACCGTAGCACGATCTGTCGGCTATTATCGAGGCCTGGCGATGGTCTCCCTGAAATCTATGAACAACGTCAAGCTATCCATTGAAAGGTTTGAGACAGGCAGAAACAAGAGACCACTGGATGAGCAGAAAGCCCAGGCTGTCGCCCATCGTCTGAATGAATTGGTCAGTCGCTTGATTGAGGCAGACGATCAGATTGATCCCCGTGAGTTCGACCTGTGGCGGGGAATGACAGCGGGTTCAACCGCGCAGGGTTCGTGGCAGAACAAGAAAGGCGAGGCGGCCGAGGAACTTGTGAAGGGATTCGTAAAGCGTAGAATCCGTAGCAAAGGGCTATTGGCTAACGAAAGCGATGATGGAGCTACGGCGACACTGACCGATGGTCGAACTGTCAGGTATGGCGCCGAACCAGACATAGCTTTTTATGACGAAGGTCAAGAGATTCTAGCTGCCGTGGAAATCAAAGGCGGCATAGATACAGCAGGGGTCTTGGAGTGAGTAGGAGCAGCCATAAAAAGCTTGAGTCGAGCCAAGAACGAGAGCCCAACAGCGGTAACTATGCTAATCATGTATCGAGTCGCAATGACCGAACAGGCCCAGCAAGACTTGGAGTCCCACCGAAATGACATTGACTGCTGGCTTACCATCGAAGACGTACTGAACCGTGATGACGTGAGACAAGGAATCTTCGAGGTGCTCAATATCTGATTATCGGTCGGTGGGGCGGTTGCCTGCCCCGCCGCCGATTCAGAGCCGTGCGTGAAACTGCACATTGGGATCTGTGCAGGGGCTGTTGGGTAACTGGCGGTCCTACCACGATGGTGCCAACCACAAGGCTGCTTTTAGAGAATAGCAGGAAAAGGCGAGAGGCGTGCGCATCAAACACAATCAAAGTTAGAAAGGAGAGATCATGTCACACCAAAACCCGTTTCTATCCACAGACCAACAAATCGTCGGTGATATCTACACCAGCACGGAAGCCATGGACAACCTGATTGTCCTGTGCGATGATTTTGGCTCCAGGTTCGGTGGCACCGAGGGTGAGCGCCAGGCTGCGGAGTTCTTCAAGGCGAAAATGGAAGAATATGGCCTGAGCAATGTCCATCTGCAACCGATCGAATACACCGGCTGGACCAGAGGAGAAGCCAAGCTGGAAGTCACCAGCCCCATCCAGAAGGCCATCCCCTGTATCAGCCTGCCCTATTCTCCGCCGGCTGATCTGGAAGGCGCGATCATTGACATGGGGGACGGCGCGCCCAAGGACTTCGACCGGCGGGCTGATGAAATCAAGGGCAAGATCGTCATGACCACCAGTGCCGTCAATCCCAAAGGATCCAAAAGGTGGATTCATCGGAGCGAGAAGTACGGACGCAGCCTCATGGCTGGGGCAACCGGCTTCATCTTCGTCAACCACTACCCCGGCTACGGGCCGGCCACTGGCGATATCGGTTACGATGGACCAGGCCTCATCCCCGGCATCTCCCTTTGCAAAGAAGATGGCGCCTTCATCCAACGGCTCATGAAACGCAAGGGGGAAGTGAGAATCCGCTTGACCGGCACCGACCATTGCCAGCCCGCGACCTCGTGGAACATCATTGGCGACTTGCCCGGTCAGCAACATCCAGATCAGATGGTGATGCTGGGCTGCCACTATGACGGCCACGACATTTCCCAAGGCGCAGGAGATCCTGCATCCGGCGCGGTATCGGTGCTGGAAGCAGCCCGCGCATTGGCCGAATACGCCCCCCCTCTCCCCTGCACCGTTCGCTTTGCTTTGTGGGGCATCGAAGAGATCGGCCTATACGGCTCCAGGCAATACGTCAAGGCTCACACCGACGAGCTATCCAACATCCGCTTTTACCTGAACATGGACAGCGCAGGAACCAAGACCAACAATCGAGACATCGTGTTGAATGAATGGCCCGACTTGGAATCCTGTTTCGAGGGCTGGAGGGAAGAGATGGCGCTCGGATTTGCGGTCGGGCAGTCGGTCTCCGCCTATTCTGACCATTTCCCCTTCTTCATGGCTGGCGTACCCACCGGTGGCATGCAGTCGGCAGAAAGGTCGCTGGCCGGGCGCGGCTACGGTCACACCCAGCACGACACAGTGGACAAGGTACACCTAGCCAGTCTGCGCGAAGCCTCGACTCTGGCTGCCCGCCTGGCCCTGCGAATGGCCAGTGAAGAAGCTTGGCCCGTGAGCCGCAGGGATGAGAAAGCCGTCCTGGAGCTGCTCGACAGCCCCGAATACCGGGAAGAACAAGAGTATAGGGAGCGACTTGATGCATTCTATGAAAAAGCAAGGCCATAAGGTGCGTCGTCTCAACCTGGAGGGTAACTGCTCAGGCTGTGTCATTGCGAGGCGGCGCTTTTCCGCCGAACTTGGAAGTGGAAACGGCGCAATCCCCTACTCGCGCATTGGAGATTGCTTCGCTTCGCTCGCAATGACACCTAATTGAGGAGGAACAATGACCGACTTTCGTGCTGAATCAGAGCAGATGCAGGCCCAATTGATTTCCTGGAGGCGAGATTTCCACATGCACCCGGAACTGGCCTTCGAGGAGCACCGCACCGCCGGGATCGTGGCCGAGCATCTGGAACGTTTGGGCTATCGGGTAAGAACGGGGGTAGCAAAGACCGGGGTGATAGGCGTGCTGGAAGGGCCTGTCCTGAGCGTGGTCGAAGGAACGCATCCTGGCCCAGTGGTGATGCTCCGCTTCGACATGGACGCGCTGCCCGTCGCCGAGGAGACCGGGGCCGAGTACGCCTCACAGGCGCCAGGGTGCATGCACGCCTGCGGCCACGATGGTCACGTGGCGATGGGTATGGGATTGGCTGAACTCCTGGCCGCCCGCCGCGACCAAATGACCGGAACCGTGAAATTGGTCTTCCAGCCCGCCGAGGAGAATGGCGGCGGGGCCCAGGAGATGATCAAAGAGGGGGCGTTGAAGGAACCCCGCCCCGACGTCTTTCTGGCCGCCCATATCTGGATGGAGAAGCCGGTGGGGATAGTGGATGTGACCGCCGGGCCGGTGATGGCGGCAGCCGAGAAATGGATCTGCACCATCCGTGGTCGGGGCGGCCACGGGGCGCTTCCTCAACTTGCAGTGGACCCCATCGTGGCGGCGGCGCAGGTAGTGACCGCCCTACAGACCGTGGTAAGCCGAAACGTCAGCCCGTTGGACACGGCCGTGGTGAGTGTCGGCTCCATCCACGGCGGCGACGCCTTCAACGTCATCCCGCCCCAGGTGGAAATGACCGGCACTATCCGCACCTTCGAGCCATCCACCCGAGAGGCGGTCTTACAACGCATACGGAAGGTGACCGAGGGAGTGGCGGCCGCGTGTGGCGCTAACGCTGAACTGGAGATCATCCCCCTCACCCCGCCTGTCATCAACGACGCTCAGGTCGCTGAGGTGGTCCGGCAGGCAGCGGAAGCAGTTCTGGGGCCGGAGCGTGTTACCTCCGGGGAGCGGACGATGGGCAGCGAGGACGCCGCCTTCTTCATGCAGGAGGCGCCGGGCTGCTACTTCTTCCTGGGGGCAGCCAACCCTGAGAAGGGCCTGACTGCCGCCCACCACAACCCCCGGTTCGATTTCGACGAGGAAGTATTGGTAACTGGCCTGGCGATCCTGGCCCAGGCAGCGGCGTTCTATTTGCTGAAGTAGGAAGAGAGGTTATTGTGAAACTCGACGCTGTTTACCGTTCGCGACGTAGCAACGTATTGGCCACTCGTGGCATGGTGGCTACCAGCCATCCCCTGGCAGCCCAGGCGGGCCTGGACATCCTGAAGGCTGGTGGCAACGCCGCCGACGCTGCCATCGCCACGGCAGCGATGCTGAACGTGGTGGAGCCCACCTCCACCGGCATCGGCGGCGACTGTTTCGCCCTCTACTGGAATGCCCGCACCAAATCAGTCACGGCGCTGAACGGCTCAGGCCGTGCGCCAGCAGCCGCTTCCATTGACAAACTGCGCAGCCTGGGCTACACGAGCATGCCCACCTACACCGGCCACGCCGTCAGTGTGCCGGGAACGGTGGCTGGCTGGAGCGATCTGCTGGAACGCCACGGCCACATGACTCTGGCCGACGTCTTGCAGCCGGCTATCTGGACAGCCGAAAACGGCTATCCCGTGACCGAATTGATCGCCCGCGGCTGGCAGACACAGGTGAAAAAGCTCCTGCGGGCACCCGATTGGCAAAGCGGCGACCTCGATAATGGCCCGCTGCAGCCCAGCGGCCACGAGTTGCTGATAGATGGCCGGGCGCCCCGCCCCGGCGAACTGATGCGCATCCCTACCCTGGCCGAAACGCTGCGGGGCATCGCCTCCGAGGGCAAGAGCTACATCTACCAGGGCGAGTTTGCCCGCCAGCTCAGCCAGCACGTGCAGCGTTACGGCGGCTGGATCACGCCAGACGACATGGCCGCTCACACCAGCACCTGGCAGGAGCCCATCACTGCCGACCACCGTGGTGTCACGCTCTACGAGTGCCCGCCCAACGGGCAGGGCCTGGCCGCGATCCTGGCCGTCAACCTGGCGGCCGGCTTCGACCTGGCAGCGATGAGCGAGGCCGACCGGGTGCACATCATGATCGAATGCATGCGCCTGGCCTTCGCCGATGCCCAGCGGTGGGTGTGCGACCCCTTCGACAGGCTCAGAACACCGCCCAGTATGATGGACATCCCCCTGGCGGAGCTGTGCGGCCTCGCGTATGCCGAGCGTCGCCGCCAGCAGATTGACCCAGGGCAGTCGCTCCAGGATGTGCAATACGGCGACCTTCGGATGCCCGCCCAGCCTGGCTCCGACACGGTCTACCTCAGCGTGGTAGACAGCCAGGGCAACGCCTGCAGCTTCATCAACAGCCTGTACATGGGTACTGGCAGCGGCTTGATCGTGCCCGGGACGGGTGTCAGTCTGCAAAACCGGGCCGCCCTCTTCGTGCTGGATCCGGAGCACCCCAACGCCCTGGCTCCCAACAAACGCCCCTATCACACCATCATACCCGCCATCACGTCGCTCGATGGCGAGCTGCACACCTGCTTCGGGGTGATGGGTGGCTATATGCAGCCGCAGGGTCATTTCCAAATGCTGGTCAACCTGTTGGATTTGGGAATGGCGCCTCAGCAGGCGCTGGACATGCCGCGTTGGCAGATAGCAGTGCAAAGGGGAGGCCTGGGCACACCGGAGCGTAGCAGCCTGGTGCTGATGGAAGAGGGCTGGAGCTTTGCCACCCTGTCCGAGCTGGCCCGACGCGGTCATCGCCTGTCCCCAGTGGACGGCTTCAGGCGCGGCGTGTTTGGCGGCGGCCAGATCATCCTGCGCGATCCAGCTACCGGTGTCCTCACTGCTGGCAGCGATCCTCGCAAGGACGGCTGCGCGGTAGGGTGGTGAGGATCGCTCTCCGATCTCTCACATCCATCAAGCCCGCTGAAAAGGGATTGCCGCCGCTCGGCGCATGGGCGTCACCCTTTCCATCACACCTTGTCCGTCCTTGCAACGTTGTTGATTTGGCTGGCGCATACACACAAAAAATCCCCCAGTCGCAACGGGCATCTGGGGAATTTTTGTATTGGACAGGTGTCCAATCTTTTTCTTGGTCAGGTGACCAATTCTATCTTGAGCCTACCGAAAGGTTGCGCCGCAGGGTGGTCTTGCCGAAGCCGTCCGGGGCGGAGATGAGGGCGAGCTTGCGGTGGAATCCTGCGTTCAATCGCTAACTTCAGGGCCTCTCTGTGGACCTCGGAGGTCAATCTGTGTTCTGCTCTTGGGCACCACGCCTGTACTGCTCAAAAAGCCAATCAAAGAATCGCTGTTTGGCTTGTGGGTCGTCGGTGACTTTTTTGTAGAACTCGTAGTAATTGTCAATCATCTCGGCAAAGAGTTGTTCGGCAACTTGGTCGAAGGTGAGGCGGACGGTCTCGGGCGGGTTGACCTCGTAGCTCTTCTTGAGGGCGATGTCCTCTGTCAGTTTGCTCTGAAGATGGGCGATGGCGACCGGAGCATCGCTGTTGATTCCCTCACCGCCGAAGATCCTGTTGAGTTCCTCAATGATGACGGAGAGAGAGTCTTGTTCTTCCTCGGCTTCACCGCTGCGGCCGCCCCGACCCACGGGGGCTAGTTCGCTGTCGCCGTGTTGCAGTGAAATGTCGCCCTCAAAGGTGCGCTGCGTGCGGTAAAAATCCACAGTTACCTTTTCGCGAATATCGGCTGGCAAGTGACTGTCCGGGACAGGAAGTCGGCGCAGCAGGAACCGGTAGAAGTGGAAGCGTCTCTCCCAGTCGGTTTCGGCAAAGGGGAGCACCTGGGCCAGGAATGCGTAGAGGCGCACGAAATCGTTGAGGCGATTGCGAAAGTCGCGCCGCTCCTCTTGGGGAGCGTAGCCAACGCGCTCGACCACCGGATCCAGCAGTGCGTAGAGGGTGCCCAGCTCTTGATTCCGGCCTTTGAAATAGATCTCGGTAAAGGCGGCTATTTCCTCTTCATCGTAAAAGTGATAGTCGTCCAGCTCGGCCTGGAGTTGGTAGAGTGCGTTGGGGTCGGTCTCTTCGCTCAAGAGGGTGGCTTCGTAATAGGGTTCGAAGGACTTCTGGATGTGGTCGGCCTCGTTGACGAAATCGAGCACCATCGTCTCTGTCTTGTGGGGATGTTTGCGGTTGAGGCGGGAGAGGGTTTGCACCGCGTTGACGCCGCCCAGTTTCTTGTCCACGTACATGGTGTGCAGCAAGGGCTGGTCGAAGCCGGTCTGGAATTTGTTGGCCACGACGAGCAGGCAGTAGGCGGGCTTTTCGAAGGTGGCGGCGGTGGCGCTTTCGGGGATGCGCACGCCGGTTGAGGCGGTGTTCATCCCCGTCTCGGTGTAGTTGTTGTCGCCGTCTTTGACGGTGCCGGAAAAGGCGACCAGGGTCTTGAAGGGGTATTGATGTTCCCGCAGGTATTGATCAACGGCCAGTTTGTAGCGCACGGTGTGGAGGCGAGAGCGGGTGACGATCATGGCCTTGGCCTGGCCTTTGATGCGATGGGCGACGTGGTGGGCGAAGTGCTCAATCATTATGGCGACCTTCTGGTCAACGGCATGGTCGCTGAGTTCGACCAGGTATTTGAGCTGCTGCTGGGCCTTCTTGCGGTCGTATCGTGGATCGTCCGCAATGGTCTTGAGCAGGCGCCAGTAGGATTTGTAGGTGGTATAGTTTTCGAGCACGTCCAAGATAAAGCCCTCCTCGATGGCCTGGCGCATGGGATAGAGGCTGAAGGGGCGGGGCTTGCCGTCGGGACCGGGAGTGCAAAAGAGTTGCAGGGTTTTGGCCTTGGGGGTGGCGGTGAAGGCAAAAGTGCTGACGTGAGGCAGGTGGCGGCGTAGGGTCATCTCGCGGACGAGCACGTCTTCCATATCCTCAATCTCGCCAGATTCGGCGGCCTCGGCTTCTTCTAGGCTGCCGACGTCGAGGGCGCGGTGCAGGGCCTGGGTGGACGCGCCGGACTGGGAGGAGTGGGCCTCATCCACGATGACGGCGAAGCGCTGACCGGGCAGGTCGCCCACCTGGCGGGCGATGACGGGGAACTTTTGCAGGGTGGTGACGATGATGGGCTTACCGGCCTCCAGGGCTTCCTTGAGTTGCTGGGAGCCCCCGGTAATCGCTTTGACGACGCCGCGAGTCCTTTCGAACTGGCGGACGGCGTTCCGGAGCTGGCGGTCAAGGACGCGCCGGTCGGAGATGACGACGATGGTATCAAAGAGCGGTTTGTCTTGATCGTCGTGCAGGACGGAAAGCTGGTGGGCCAGCCAAGAGATGGTCATCGTCTTGCCGCTGCCCGCGCTGTGTTGAATCAGATAACGGTGGCCGGGGCCGCGCTGGCGGGCGTCGGCCACCAGCTCGCGCACGGCGGTGAGTTGGTGGTAGCGGGGGAAGATGAGCTTTTTCTGGCCGGTCTTTTTGCCATCCTCGTCCAGTTCGTCGTACATGTGGATGAAGCGCTGGATGAGGTTGAGGACGCTATCTTTGGCCCACATCTCTTCCCACAGGTAGGAGGTGGCGAACTTGCCAGAGGTGCGCGGCGGGGGAGGATTGCCCTTACCGTGGTTGTAGCCCCGGTTGAAAGGCAGGAACTCGGTCTGGTCATCTCGCAGGTGGGGAGTAACGTAGACTTCTTTATCGTCCACGGCGAAGTGAGCCGGGCAGCGTCCCATCTTGAACAGTGGCTCGGTGGAGGGGCGGTCTCTTTTGTATTGTTTGATGGCGTCCTCGACGTTCTGGCCGGTGAGTTGGTTCTTTAGCTCGGCGGTAAAGATGGGCAGGCCGTTGAGAAAGAGGGTCAGGTCGAGTGCGGGCTGGCTGGGGTCATCCTCGGGCCGGTAGCGGAGCTGGCGGACCACGCTAAAAATGTTGCCTTTGTAGCGCTTTTGCTCGTCGGGGTTGAGGGTGGTGTTGGGGCGAAAGTAGGCCAGGCGAAAGTGACAGCCGGAGTCTTTGAACTCGTGGCGCATCGTGTAGAGCGTGCCCTTGCCCTCGATCTGCTGGGCCAGGCGCTGAGTGAAGCGCCAAGCTGCTTCGGTGGGGTATTGCCTGACGTACCTGAGCCAAGTCTTGGGCTGGGTGGCCTGCACGAATTTGACCACCAACTCGGGATCCATACACAGTCCCCGGTCGTAGTCGGCGGGGGAGCGTTTGAGGTAGTCGTTCTGTTCTACCAACACGCGCTCGATGATGGATTCGAAGTTGGATTCAGAAATGTTGACGGGCATAGGATGACTCCTTAGACCTTTGAGGTCTTGGAGACCTCAAAGGTCTGGTCTTGACGCACGTCAATCTTGCCGGTAACAGCGGCGGAGATGAGAGCGGTGCGGTATTCCTCCAATTGGGTGATGCCGGTTTCGATCTCATCGACGGCGGCGTCTATCTTGGCCGTCTCGCGGTCCAGGTAGGCGGCGATGGCGCGTTGTTCGAAGAGGGGTGGTATCCACACAGGCAGTTCTGCGAGTCGCGTGGGAGCAATCGCTGGATATCCAATACCCTCTGAATTGGCAACAACGGTATCAACAAAACCCTGGGACTGCACTAGACGCCACAAATACTTTGGTGCCAGTTCAGGTTTGGGGCGCAAGACGGCGAAACCAGTTGAGACAATGGAGTTCTCTGGCGGGTCGTTAATGAAGGCAATGGCTTTCAGATAGGTGCGAACAGTAGAAATGATTGTATCTCCCTGCTGGACCTTACGCCGGGCACGAGAAGGGGCATTTTCAAAGTGCATTTCTTGAGTATCAAGAATGACCCCAGTGGAGTCCACGCTGCTGATGTCCACATATTCTAGCAGTCTGTCGGAGAGGAAATCGAGTCTGCCTCTCCATTGGTCAGACACAA
>CAYWWC010000107.1:0-12685 GCA_964461615.1 uncultured Anaerolineae bacterium | reverse complement strand
CGCTCGAACTGGCTGCCTAACCACACTTCTAAATCAAATGAAACACACCCAAATCAAACAGCGGTATCCGGAGATAAACACCGAGGACTTGGTCGTCGGCGCCTGGGGGCCAGACGACGGCCCTTTCGATCCTCACATGATCATGTGGGGATACATCAAAAGGGCGTTGGAGAGGGGCGTGAAACTGTATCAAGGGGTGCGGGCAACAGGAATCCAGGTTCGGAACGGGCAGGTGGAAGGCGTTGACACCGACGAGGGCTTCGTGGCAACCAGATTGGTGGTGAATGCTGGTGGGCCCTGGGCGATTGAGATAGGGCGGTGGGCTGGCGTCGAGATCCCAATAGCCAATTCTGCCAGGAGCATCTTGATCACCGGTCCTTTTCCCGACATTCCCGCTACCAGACCTTTTGTCAAGGATATGACAGCGGACTGGTACTATCGTCCCGAAGGTGCAGGCGTCTTGATGGGCACGGGGAGGCTGCCCACTGAGGACTTGGACATACAGATCAATTATGAAATGATCAACGATATCTTAGATGCAGCAGTACATCGCGTGCCAGTGCTGGAGAGGGCTTCCATGCTAACAGCCTGGACGGGAGTGCGGCCACTGACTTCTGATGATCACCCGATACTGGGACCGACGCCTTCAGTTGATGGTTTCGTTCTCAATTGTGGGTGGGGCGGAATGGGCGTGATCCAATCGCCCATCGCCGGCCAGCTCGTGGCCGAGTACATCGGCAATGGGCACACTTCAACCATGGACATCAGCCCGTTTGGAATTGAGCGTTTCGACTGAAAAAAACAAAGAGGGGGGAAAAGAAAATGGATTTGAGATTGACGGAAGAACAAGAGATAACGAGGAAGATGGTTAGGGAACTGGCTGCCAGGGAGATCGCTCCCATAGCTGCGCAGATTGACGAGACTGGTCGGTTCCCCAGGGAGGCCATGGAAAAGCTGGCCGAGGCCGGGCTGTTTGGCATCCTGCTGCCGCCGCCCTTCGGCGGGGCCGGTGGCGACAGGTTCGCCTTTGCGCTGAGCCTGGAGGAGATATCGGCCGCCTCCGCCTCGGTCGGTTGGAGCCTGGTGACCAGTACAAGTGTCGCTTTCATCATCTTGGCCTTCGGCAGCGATGAGCAGAGGAAGAAGTATCTGCCTGCTCTGGCCAAAGGGGAGAAGCTGGGAGCTTTTGCTCTCGTCGAACCCAGCGGCGGGACCAATTGGCAGATGACCTTGCAGACCCGAGCGGTGGCCGACGGCGATCAGTACGTGGTCAACGGCTCCAAGTGCTTCACCAGCAACGCTGGCGAGGCGGACATCTATGTAGTCTTTGCCAGAACCGACCCGGCGAAAGGGCCGATGGGCATCTCAGTGCTGATCATTGAGAAGGACGCCCCCGGCTTCTCTTTCGGCACACTAGAGGACAAGTTCGGCCTTCGCGGTGACCCCACGGGGGAGCTGTTCTTCGAGGATTGCTGTGTGCCCAGGGAGAACCTGGTAGGACAGGAAGGCGACGGCGTCAAGATCTTCCAGGCTAATGGGGCTTTGGATTGCATCGGGCACGCTGCCGTCGCCACAGGAATCGCGCAAGCTGCCTTGAGCGCCTCTGTCAAGTATGTCAAAGAGAGAACCGTGGTTGAGCCCAGTACCCTGGCCAACTTCGAGAACGTTCAGCGCGCCATTGCCGATATGAGCGTCGCGGTGGAGGCTGCCAGGCTCATTACCTATCGCGCCGCCCTTTCTATGGAAAAGGGGCCAGACCCCTTGGTATTCGCGGCGGCGATGTTCTGCAACGAAGTGGCAATGGATGTCAGCGGCAAGGCCGTTGAGCTGCACGGGGGATATGGATGTACCAGGGACTTCCCGGTGGGGCGCTACTTCAGGGATGCCAAGACGCTCTCCTTGCAGAAGACATTTGAGTTTGTGAAGACGATGATTGGGAAGATGCTCTTGGGTATTCCCATGGGTCCTCCCCCTGGGGCTGGCGGCCCACCCAGGTAGAGCGCAGTCAGTGTGTCGCACAGATGGAGTGCGCCCTGAAGCGAGCTCAGCATTGGCGCCGCGTTGCCGGCAACGTGGTCAAATTAGACTAAACCGCGGATCTGTGGTATAATAAAAGCAGAGTTGGGCCATGTGAGTTCTTTGGACAACTGAACATCAAAGGCTGTGAACAGGAGCAGTAGGCCATCCCCACAGAGAGCCGGGCAAGGGTGGGATCCCGGCAGGGCGCCGAAGGGGAGCGCGGAAAGGCCGAACTCGCCTGGGAGCCGCAACGGTGAACTGTAAGCGAAGCGGCGTAGTCGTTGCCGAGTGGCGATCGTTACCTCGCTTGAGAGCGGATGGAAAGCGTGGGGCTGTAGCGCAGTTGGGAGCGCGTCTCAATGGCATTGAGAAGGTCAGGGGTTCGAGTCCCCTCAGCTCCACTATGACCATCAAGCAGGGTGGTACCACGGAGAAGCCCCCTTCGTCCCTGAGGCGAAGGGGGCTTTTGTTAAAATAGGAGAGGAGCAAACCAATGACTGACAAATACATCCCCCAGCAAATCGAACCCAGGTGGCAGAAACAATGGGAGGACGACGGGCTCTACCGAACGGTGGAGGACCCGACGCGGCCCAAGTATTACTTCTTGACCATGCTGCCATATCCGTCGGCCAACTACCTGCACATCGGCCACTGGTACGTGATGGCTCCCTCAGATGCCCAAGCGCGCTACATTCGAATGAAGGGCTACAATGTTTTCTATCCCATTGGCTTCGATGCCTTTGGGCTACCGGCCGAAAACGCGGCCATTCAGCGCAGCATCCATCCCTTCAAATGGGCATGGGATAGCATCGAGGTCATGCGTCAGCAGCTCCGCACGATGGGGGCTATGTGGGCCTGGGATCGGGAGGCGGCCTCTTGCCTGCCCGACTACTACAAATGGACGGAGTGGTTCTTCCTCAAGTTCTACGAAGCCGGCCTGGCCTACAAGAAGATGGCGCCGGTGGACTGGTGCCCTAAGTGCAACACCACCCTGGCCCGGGAGCAGGTGTGGGGGGAGGATCGGCACTGCGAGCGCTGCAGCACGCCGGTCATCAAGAAGAACCTGGATCAGTGGTTCTTGCGCATCACTGACTATGCCGATGAGTTGTTGGACTACTCCAAGATAGACTGGCCAGAGCGCATCTGCACCATGCAGAAGAACTGGATCGGCCGCAGCGAGGGGGCGAACGTGATCTTCTCGATTGCAGACTTCCCCCCCAGGATTGGGGGGGACGGCGGAAGTCCTCGCGAAGGGGGGGCGCAGGGAGATGACATAACGGTCTTCACCACCCGGCCCGACACTCTGTGGGGCGCTACCTTCATGGTGCTGGCCCCGGAGCATCCGCTGGTGGACAAGCTGACCACGCCGGAACACCAGGAGGAGGTGGAGGCCTACCAGTTCCAGGCCGTCCGCCAGAGCGAGATCGAGCGACTGAGCACCGAGCGGGAGAAGACCGGCGTCTTCATCGGCGCCTACGCCATCAACCCGGTCAACGACAACCACGAAAGTGGCCGCATCCCCATCTACATCGCCGATTACGTGATGATGACCTACGGGACGGGAGCGATCATGGCCGTCCCGGGCCACGACGAGCGGGACTTCGAGTTCGCCCTCAAGTTCGGCCTGCCCATCATCCCGGTCATTGACTGTCCCGACGGCATCGCCAAGTCCTTCGCCATGCGAGGCACGATGAAAGCGGGCTTCGCCGAGGCGTTGACCGAAGCCGGTATCCCCTTCGAGGAGCGGGATGGCTCGTTGTACGTCACGATGGATAGGGGGCAGGCGGACCGCTACGTCGAGCTGGCGCAGGCGCACATCAAGCCCGGCTCCTGGACTGAGGTGGTCGGCGCCCGCTGGGTCTTCGTCTTCGACGACGGCGTTCGGGAGTTCGACTCTGTGGAAGCAGATCGCGAAATCGTGGCCCGCTGCCAGGAACTAGAGTCAGCAGTGGGGGACAAGCCCTTCGATACGCCTGCGGCTACTCAGGACAAGCCCTTCGATACGCCTGCGGCTACTCAGGACAAGCGCACGGTCATGGAGATGCTGTGGAGTGTCGAGTTCTACCGTGACACACTGCTCCACGCTGAATATGCCGCGATGATCAACTCCGGCCCCTTCACCGGAACGCCGGGCGACGTGGCGGTGCAGAAAGTGACGGAGTGGTTGGAGGAACACGGCGTTGGCGAGTTCGCCGTCAACTACCGGCTGCGCGACTGGCTGATAAGTCGCCAGCGGTACTGGGGCGCGCCCATCCCCATCGTTTACTGCGACGAGTGTGGGATAGTGCCGGTGCCCTACGAGGACCTGCCGGTGCTGCTGCCTGAGGACGCCGAGTTCCTGCCCACGGGCGAATCGCCCCTCAAGTTCCACGAAGGCTTCCTGCACACCACCTGCCCGAAGTGCGGCGGCCCCGCCGAGCGCGAGACCGACACCATGGACACCTTCCTGTGTTCCTCGTGGTATCATTACGCCTACGTGACTCCCTATCGCAAAGAGGGCGAGCCGCTGCATCGAGACGATTGCCCCTGGGACCCCGAGGCGGGCCGCTACTGGCTGCCGGTAGACATGTACACCGGTGGGCCGGAGCACGCTGTGATGCACCTGCTCTACACGCGCTTCTTCACCAAAGTCATGCGGGACATAGGACTGGTGGATTTCGACGAACCGATGCTGGCCTTGCGCAACCAGGGCATCATCCTGGGGCCTGACGGGGCGCGTATGAGCAAATCGCGGGGCAACGTCGTCCTGCTCGGTGACCTGGTACAGCGGTACGGCGCCGACACCGTGCGGGCCTACCTGATGTTCGGCTGGCGTTGGGAGCAGGGCGGGCCGTGGGATCCACAAGGCATCGAAGGGGTGGTGCGCTGGCTGAACCGGGTGTGGAACTGTGTGGTGGAGTCCTCCCCCCCCATGGGGGGGAAAGAGGGAGGGAGCGTGGATGAGGTCCGCGCGCTTCGGCGGAAGACGCACCAGACCATACGGGCGGTGACGCAGGACATGGAGGACTTTGCCTTCAACACCATCATCGCCCGCCTGATGGAACTGACCAACGCGCTGATGAAGGCCCAGGAGACGCCAGTCTGCGGCGCCGAGGCGTGGGAGGAAGCCGTCGAGAGCCTGGTGCTGATGCTGGCGCCCTGTTGTCCGCATATTGCCGAGGAGTTGTGGGCGCGCACTGGCCGGCCCTACAGCGTGCACCAGCAGAGTTGGCCGACGTGGAGCGAGGAGCTGGCCGCCGAGGAGGTCATCACCTTGGTGGTGCAGGTCAATGGCAAGCTGCGGGATCGGCTGGAGGTATCAGTGAACATTGGCGAGGAGGAGGCCAAGGAGTTGGCTCTGGCCAGCGCTGGGGTTCAGCGCCGCCTGGAGGGCCTAGAGATCAAGAAGGTCATCTACGTGCCGGGGCGGTTGGTGAACATCGTGGCGAAATAACGGTACTGGGAAGTTTTAACTCAGGAGCAGAAAAAAGCCACCAGGGGGAAACTTCTGGTGGCTTTTGCACTATCGTCTCGCGATAATCAACGCCCTCTTCCTATGGATGCTTCTTCAAGATAAGAGGCAGGTAGACGTGATAGCCAGGTGTGCTTGGGAAAGCCCAGGTGACACAGAGACGGCAGGCTGTCCCCTGAGGGTTGCAATTGGGAGAGCAAACGTAATCGTTGCTGTTCTGGATGGCTAAGGCATAGGTTCCCCCATTGGACTCGACATGGGCGGGCAAAAGGTCAAGCTGGCCGATGTACCCTTGCTTGTCATACGAGACAGAGGTGCCCTGCCACCACCACTCCGTTTTGTTATCGCTCCACATCTCCAAGACGGCTCGCGTTATCTGCATGCCGACTTCAGGGGGGGAAAGCGCGAAAGTGTGCCGATACAGCTGAGTCGTCCCATCCCACGCTTCTTGGTCGCCTTGCTGATTCAATACGCCAATCGGCCTGCAATCACCTGGCAAAGGGGTCCAACTGGGAGCAGTCCAGAAATCCCACCAAACCTCTGAGCCGGGCTGCCAGGAACCATCGGGCACGAGGTCCGGTTGATTCCACCCCCAGGGGGCCGGCGGGGCGGTCACACGAATGAGCGAGGAATCGCTGGCTGACCCAGTCTGGTAACCATAGAAGGATGAGGCATCAATCTGGTAAATGCTATCCCCAGGGGAACAGCAATAGCACTCCACCACCGGCGTTGGCGCAGGCGTCGCCGTGGCAATCACCGTGGGCGTTGGAGTAGGCGTAGGCGTCGCTGTGGGGGGCACGGTGGGGGTGGGCGTTGGAGTAGGCGCGGGCGGCGGGGGGAAAAGGACTGGCTCCAGGATCAGGATAGCCCAGGCAGTGGTCAGATAGTCGTCGTGGTTATCCCCCACGTCATTGCGTTCCCAGTTGCCCTCAGGAGTCTGTTCCCCTATCAACCAGGTAGCATAGTCCCGATACCAGTCCAACCCCTCAGGATGGCCGGCCACGGGAACCGTATCCACATTCAGCACCTGAAAGCCCTTCTTGACGGCATACATGGCGTAGAGATTACCCTTGTTGCCCCCTGATCCAGCAGACCCGGGAGGCTCTCCAGGTTCATCGTACCAATGGCTACCGAGGAACTCGATGGCTCGCTGCACCCTTGGCGTCTCTGCAGCATCACCCACATACTCCATCTCGATCAGTAGGGCCCCGGTCCTGGCCACGTTGGAAAGGCCCGGCCCGCCGTATCCCGAGCCGCCGTCGTCGCTCTGAATGAATTCCACCCAATGCTCCAGCTCGTCGGCAACAAAGGCTGGGACGGTGACGTCTTCCTCCCACAACTTGGCGCCGAGGAACCCCAGTACCGGCCACTGCGAGACGGAGTTGTCGCTATTGTGTGCATTTGGTGAGTACCGCCATCCGCCACGCTGATCGCCTGCGTCCGTCTGGGCGTAGGCGAGAAAATCAACGGCATCTTGCATAACTTCTGCGTAGGTCCAGCCCGACAGAGGCCCTGAGACCACCACGTGGTTGGGCGCCCAACTTCCCGCCAAAGCGCTCGTAAACATCGCCGCCTCGTACATTCCACCATGGCCACATACGGCGACACCGACTCCGTTTTCGTTCGCATCGGGGTCCCCCGCCAGTTGCGACTCGATCCCCACTGTGCGAGCCCCTGCCAGAAGATAGTCGAGTCCCCTCTGCACCGTCTCGGCGTAGATGTCGCTGTCGGGGTCGTTCTCCGGGAAGTGATCTTGCACCTCGAAGGCGAGTACTGCCTCGCTAGTCTTGGCGACGGGGTTTCCCCAAGGCGTCCAGGCTCCTGTCTCCTCATCCTGGTTGAGATAGAGCCAGCGTAGGCCCCGCTCAATGGCGATGTTGACATCTATGGGCAAAGTGTCCGTCACGGCAGACCGATCGCGGACCATGATCGCAACCTGATCGCTGTCCGTGTCCCCTCCGCCGTTCACAGTCAGTGCCGCAGTGTAGGTGCCGGGTGCGTAGTAAGTATGCGTCGCGTTGATGTAGCGAGCATCGGTCACGTTACCGATTTCCGCATCCGTGCCATCTCCAAACGTCCAGGTATAAACAAGGGCACTGCCGATCGCCCCCACCCAATTCCCATCGGGCTGGATGTACCAGGCAGCTACGTTCATCCCCGGTTGGATGTCGAAGGGATTGAAGTCGAAGAAGAAACGGCCTTCCATGTCGGTCTGGGCTTCGAGCCCAGGGCCACCCCAGACCCAGACCTCGCCCCGTACCATGGCCGGGTACGGTACGCCAAGAACCTGACCGGTGAGGGTGTTGGCCTCAGCATCCACACTGCCCGCCATGCTGGTGACCTTGATGGTGGCGGAGAGCTCCCCAGCCACCAACTCCACCACATCACCAGCCTGGATGTCGGTCCGACCACCCCACTCATCTTCGGGGTCTATGTGGAACCAGGTACCATGCTCAATGTGATCCTGACCAGTACCGATAACCTCACCGCCTCTGGTTATGGTGATGTAGACAGTGGTGTCGGGTATGGCCTCGCCATGAATCCAGTCGTGGCTCTGGTTGACGTTGGCCTGCAGGAACTGACTGTAGAAGCGCACCTGCACCTTGTGGCTCTCGTCGGTGTAGTAGTTCACCTCGCCCTGGTCGCCAGCTTGCAGGTCCCCCCAGTCGCCAAACCAGACACTCCAGGTGCCATCCGGCTCCACAGTGACCCACTTGTCGCCGTAGCCGTAGACATGTACCTGCAACTCAGCACCCGCGGGGGCCTCACCGTAGATGGTGTCGGTCTCCACGTCGATCTCAGCAGTGAAGGGGTCAGGAATGATTACGGTGGCTGTGCGACCGTCAGCCATAGCGTAGACACTGTCGCCGGGCAGGATGTCCACCCACTCGCTGTCGGTGTAGACCTCGGTCCAGTAGCCGCCTTCGTCGTCGGCGACCGTGCTAGCCGTGCCTTTGACCCCAGAGCTGGTGACGGTGATCACCACCGTTGTTCCAGGGGCCGTGCTGCCCCAGATGTTGTCGTGGCTGATGTTCACCCCCACCCGCAGCGCGTGGCGCACGATGCCCACCCGGTGGCCGTCGGGCCGCACGTACCACAGAGCCACCATGTGGCCTACTTTGACGTCGAAGGGGCTGAAGTCAATCAGGTAGTTGCCGAACTCGTCGGTCTGGCTGTCCACGCCGGGGCCGCCCTCTTCCCATACCTCGCCTCGCACATCGGCCGGGAAGGGAATGTCGAAGAGCTGGCCGGAGATGGTCTCGGTGTTGGCGTCCACCACGCCGGTCATGGGGATGACCTCAATGGTCGCTGTCAGCCCCCGCGAGGTTTCCATCTCCACCACGTCGCCAGCCTGGATGTCCACGCAGCAGTGGTCCTCCTCGTCGTGCATGTTGATGTGCCACCAGGTGCCGTTGCCGTTGTAGTCCCACCCCCAGCCCACCGCGTCGCCATCTCGCCAGAGGGTGGCGTTGATGACGCTGCCTGGCGTCGTCTCACCGTTGAGCCACTCGTGGCTCTGGTTGACGTTGGCCTGCAGGAAGGAGGTATAGTAGTTATAGGTGAGTCGGTGGCCCTCGGGGCTTTCGTAACGCACCTGACCGCTATCGCCGGATTGGAGATCGTACTCCTCGCTAAAGTCGGCGCAGTAGGCACCTGTTGCATCGGCAGCCAGGTCCCACCACGGCCCGCCGTGGATGCCCACCTGCAACCAGGCGTCGGGCGGTGCCGTGCCGCAAACAGTGTCGTTGTCCACGTCCACGTCAATGGTGACGTCTTCGATGTAGACGCTGGTGCTGGGATTGGCCATGGCCTCTACCGTGTCCCCAGGGGCGATGTCCTCCGAGAAGTCGGCTCCGAACTGCCCCTCGTCGTTTGCTATGTCCGTGGCCTCCTCCTTGACCGAGCTGTCGGGAGCGCGCAGGGTCATGGTCACCGTCCGCCCGGGATCGGTGATGCCATTGACGTTGTCATGGCTGACATCCACCTCCAGCCGCAAATCGGAGAAGAGAGCCCCCACCTGGTTGCCGTCGGGATTGGTGTACCAGATATCCACCCAATGGCCGATCTTCACATCGTAGGGGCTGAAGTCCACGGTGTAGTTGCCGGCGCCATCAGTGGTGAAGTCCTGACTAGTACCTTCTCGCGTCCACCAGATCTCCGCCCGTCCCTGGGCTGGCAGGGTGTCAGCGAGAATCTGACCAGTTATGGTGTTGGCGGCAGAGTCCACGACGCCCGTGATCTCGACGACGGGGGCGATGATGGGATCGCCGCTGTCAGCGATCACCTCGACGGTGTCGCCAGCCACGATGTCCACACAACAATGTCCGTACTCATCATGGATGTTGCTATGGAACCAACCGTTGCCATCGCTGGTGAGAAAGGCCGTCCCCTTGACATCGCCGATGTCGTTGGTCAGGGTGATGGCTACACTGGCGTTGGGCTGGACCTGGCCCTGCACCCAGTCGTAGTTCCTCATATGTACCCGGATGAAGGGGGAAGTCTGATGGAGCTGCATCTGCTGGGCCTCAACGGTGCGGTACCCCACTCTGCCCTGTCTGTCCTGATCTTTGAGCCGCATGTCATAACCAGTCCAGCCTGACCGGGGTTCGGAGGTCATTGCTTGGTTAGGGACTCTGCTTCCGGTGAAGGCAGACCTAACTCTGCCTGACTCGGATGTCGCGCTGCCGCCTGCAGCGTTGCCCCAGATCACCAGCGGCTCTCCAACCCAGGCATCGCGGTCGGGCATCACATTGACCCGGAGAGGGGGCGTAATTGTTGGTGCCGGCGTAGGTGTTGGGCCGGTGGGTGTTGCGGTGGGGGTGGGAGTGGGGCCTTCCTCAATGGCATAGAGAAAGGTATCATCTGACCCAACGTAGATGGCGCCGTCGGCGCCGATGGCTGGTGAGGAGTAGACACTGTCTCCAATTTTGTAGCGCCAGCGAAGAGAACCGTCTGAGTGGATAGCGTACAGATAGCCGTCGCTTGACCCAATGTAGACGGTGCCGTCCCCGCCGATGGCTGGCGAGGATTTGCCAATGTAGCCTTCGGTATCATATCGCCACCGGAGAGCGCCGCCCGGTTGGATGGCATACAGATAACTGTCGCTTGATCCAACGTAGACGGTGCCGTCCCCGCCGATGGCTGGTGAGGATTCGATCCAGCTCTCGGTTTCGTAGCGCCAGCGGAGAGAGCCATCAGGGTGGATGGCATACAGATAGCCGTCGTGTGAGCCAACGTAGATGGTACCGTCGGCGCCGGTGGCCGGCGAGGATTTAACCTGGCCTTCGGTTTCATAGCGCCAGCGGAGGGAGCCGTGAGGGTGGATAGCATACAGATAGCCGTCGCTTGACCCAACGTAGATGGTGCCGTCCCCGCCGATGGCCGGCGATGATTCGACGTCATCTTCAGTTTCGTAGCGCCACCGAAGAGTACCGTCAGGGTAGATGGCGTACAGATAGTCATCGTCTGACCCAAAGTAGATAATGCCGTCCCCGCCGATGGCTGGTGAGGATTCGCCGCCACTGGTTGCGTAGCGCCAGCGGAGGGAGCCATCAGGATAGATGGCATACAGATAGTTATCGTGTGAGCCAACGTGAATGGTGCCGTCATCAGCGATGGCTGGCGAGGAGTAGGTCCTGTCTCCAGTCTTGTAGCGCCACTTGAGAGACCCGTCGGGGCGGATGGCGTAGAGGTAACCATCGAATGATCCAATGTAGATGGTGCCGTCTCCGGCGATGGCCGGCGAGGATTCGACTACGGCGCAGGAGCTGGTCGGGTAGCGCCACCTGAGCTGGGGCCAGGCGGGCCCCACGTAGGGGCTGCGGCCCGTGTGTTGCGCATCGTGCCGGAACATCGGCCAAGGGCTCTCATCAGTTAGAAGTTGGAGGCCTGTCCTGAGCGTAGTCGAAGGGTTGGAGGTTGGAAGCCTGTCCTGAGCGTAGCCGAAGGGTTGGGGTGTTGCTCTGGCCGGAGCGGCTGGTACAACAGTTGCGGCGATAGCCGGCAATGTCAAGAGAACCATCATCACTGCCAGTGCGATCAAAGCCTCTTTGTTTCTCATTTTCTCCTCCTTTTTCTTCTATTCCTCTCCCGTAGCACTTCCAGATATCGGGGCACAGCGACAGTATAGAACCGGTGAAGTAGGCGCGAGGCGGGGTAGTCATAGGCTCCGATGTGGCGCGCGAATTGGCCTCCAAAGCCCTCTTTGAACCTGTAAACCCCCCACAACGGATCTGATTCATCCTGGATGTCAGGCGCCCCCCACATGTCATACACTGTGCAGCCTTGAGCCTTGGCCCAACGGATGGCCTCCCATTGCAGGTGGTGGTTGGGCATCAGGTTGCGGTGCAGCGCGCGCGAAGCGCCGTACATGTACCACACCTTGTTTCCGAAGCGGAAGAGGATGAGGCCGGCCAGGGGGCGGCCCTGGTACTCGGCGATGAAGAGGTGAGCCAGGTTTGCTTCAAGGAAAGCCTGCCAGGCATGGCGATAGTAGGCAAAGGGGCGAATGATGAACTCGTCCCGGCTACTGGTCTCGACGTACATTTCATAAAAGAGGGGCAAATCGGCCAGATCACCTAGGCGCACCTTGACCCCTCGCCGCCCGGCCAGGCGGATGTTGTAACGGGTCTTGGACTTCATGGTCTTCAATAGCTCGTCTTCCTCCTGCGTCAGATCAAGGAGAATGGTGTTGCGAAACTGGATCTGCTCCGAGGAGAGTTGCCAGCCCTGGCTTTCCAGAGTGGTGACGACCTGGGCATCAGGGTGATTTGGGTCTTCCAGACAGACATCGGGATCAATCTTGATGAAGATGGCGCGATGACGCCTGGCCACGTCCTGCAAAGTGGACAAGACGCGCTTCAGCAACTCGTCATCACTGTAGTCAAGAGCTGGCCCTTTGGGCACGTACATTATGCAGAGAGGAAGATAGGGGAGCTTACGTCTCAGGATGGAGGCGGCAGCTTGTACCACTCCATCCTCCTCCTCAAAAAAGAGGAGGCGCAGAGGCGTCCAGCCGTATTTGGCTTTGAACTGACCCCACTCGTAGGACTGCAATACATGATTGTAAGGCAGTTTAAGAAGGGTCTCGTTCCAGAGATCGTGTTCTGTTACCTCAATTACTCGCACTTTGCCGTTATCCTGGTATGGCTCTCCAAGTTGCTAGTACAAGTGGGCGTAAGTCCTTCCCCAGTTAGGCGTTGGGCGAGAGCGCCG
>CAYWWC010000106.1:5599-12754 GCA_964461615.1 uncultured Anaerolineae bacterium | reverse complement strand
ATGCTGTCTTGCCCAAGGACATCGCGGTGCGCGAGTTGAGGTTAGGGGCCAGGGGCTTTCACCCCCGCTTTGACGCAGCCAGTCGGGAGTATCGCTACACCATTTTCAACCAGCCCTTGCGTTCGCCATTGGCTCGACGTTTCGTCCATCATTTCCCTCACCCTCTCGATGTAGCGGCTATGAACGAGGCCGCCGGCATCCTGGTGGGCAGTCACGATTTCGCCTCTTTCGGGCGAGCGCCTCAGGGCGAGAACACGGTGCGTGAGGTGTATCAGGCCCAATGGACTCCAGAGAGGCCATTCGTTTACTTCGACATAGTAGCTAGTGCTTTTCTCTATCGAATGGTGAGAAGTCTGGTGGGTACGCTGCTGTTGGTGGGAACGGGAGAGCTATCCCCAGGTGGGTTTGAGGAGATTCTCCGGTCTGCTGATCGGAGTAGAGCGGGCCAAGTTGCCCCGGCTCATGGGTTGTGTTTGATAAGGGTAAGCTACTGACTGATGATGGAGGACTCGTAGGTGAAGACGTATACAGCTAGAGCAGAGGACATAGGAAGACAGTGGTTCCTGGTGAACGCTGAGGGCAAGACATTAGGGCGGCTGGCTTCAGAGATCGCCCAGGTGCTGCGGGGCAAGCATAAGCCCATCTACACTCCGCATCTCGACTGTGGTGACTACGTCATCGTGGTCAACGCCGACAAGGTGCAGGTCACTGGGCGGAAGCTAGACCAAAAGATGTATTATCACCATACGGGCTATCCTGGCGGGATCAAAAGCATCAGCTTGAGGAATCAATTGCAGAAACATCCGGAGCGTGTACTGCAGGCTGCGGTGCGGGGGATGCTGCCCAAAAACCGACTGGGTCGCAAGATGCTGAAGAAGCTCAAGGTTTACGCGGGTGACTCCCATCCCCACCAGGCTCAGCAGCCTAAGTCGCTGGAATTGTGAGAGGAGAGGTAAATGGAACTGGTGTACTACGAGGGAGTAGGGCGACGCAAGACGGCTAGCGCTCGTGTGCGGCTCTATCCTGGCGGGGGCAGTGTCGTTGTCAACGACAAGCCGATGGAGGAGTACTTCTCGCGGGAGGGCGATGTGCTGCACTTGCTGGAGCCGCTAAAGGTCACGGACTCTGCGGGCACGTTCAATGTCTCGGTCAAGGTTCAGGGAGGGGGCGTATCTGGTCAAGCGGGGGCTGTGCGCCATGGCATCGCTCGCGCCTTGTTGAAGGCCGACCCAAACCTGCGGCCCGTTTTGCGCAGGGGTGGCTTTCTGACCCGGGATGCGCGCATGAAGGAAAGGAAGAAGCCTGGGCTCAAGCGCGCTCGGAAGGCGCCACAGTACACCAAGCGGTAAAGCTCACTCAAATCAGTCCGTTGTTTCGAAGGGGTGGGGTCGTTGGAGACCTCGCCCCTTTTGCTTTGTGGGAGGGCTTGGAGAAGCGGATGTAGCCATAATTCAAAGCCCCTCGGTTGTCGCTTTGCCGAGGGGCTTTACACTCGGCAGTCGCGCCAGAAGGATATGGCTCACTGATCCTGTCACCACGGGGCAAGCGCACTTAAGTAACCTGCCAAAAGCTCTTTGCCCTTTCTCCTCGTGGCAGAACCGCTATCAAGGGGTGTCCTCGCCCTGTCTGGTGGCCACTCAGCCATGAAAACCGGGGGCGAGGATCCCTTTGTAGCAAGGGTAAAAAAGTCGAAAGAACCTATTCGTTGTGACATTCGAAGGCTCACCGCGTACCGACCACCAGCAGGTCGAATGGGCCGACCGAGCGGATGTTCCCGGCCCGGTCCAATGCCTCTACCTGCAAGGTGTACAGGCCGGCCGTCTCCGGCCCGGGTGTGTAACTCCACGTCGAACCGCCCCGCTCTGCGACGTGCCAGAAGGAGTCACCCTCGGGCGTATCCTCTCGCACGTAGACCTCGCTCACGCCGCCCCCGTCGCTGACCGTGCCGACCAGCACCGGCGGGGGCACTGTCCCGTTCAGCTTGTCCGTCTCCGTGATCGGCTGGTACGCCTCCAGCGGGATTTCACTGACGTAGGTGGTGATGGTCACCGCTGGCGGGACGGTGTCCACCTGGTAGGTGCGGGTCAATGGCACGGTCGAGCGGTTGCCCACCGCGTCGAGGCCGTAGAAGGCGATGGTCTGGTATTCGCCGTCTGCGTCCTGCACCGTCGCCGGGGCGTAGGCCCAGGTGCCGGTGGGCGTCGTGCCGGGCCACACATTCACGGGCCAGCAGGTTGGTTCATCAGATGTGGAATCCGAAACTTGTTTCGGTCTTGCTCGCTGGCTCGGACCGCTCCCACTGCTTCCCTTCATCACCAGTGGCAGGTAGATAGTGTAGGGATACCGCCTACGCGCCGGACCGACGCAGACCTCCAGGCCGCTGGCCTGTCGGTCGTCGTGCACCTGGCCCGTGAAGAGGTGCTCGCCGGGGCCTAGCACCGCGTCACCTAGCGCCGCGTCCACCTCGGCGTCGAGGGTGACGGTGGGCGGTGTGGTGTCCACGATCAGCGTCAACCAGTCCGTCCAACTGCTGGTGTAGCCCAAATCGTCGGTGGCCTGGGCGCGCAGCGCGAACTGGTCGCCTACACCAGCGGCGTCGTCGGCCGCACCCACATCCCAGAGGCACGACCACTGGCCGTCCTGGTGGGTGGCATCGGGGCAGGGGATGGTGACCGGCGTGCCGCCCGGCAGCGCCCGCGCCTCCAGCGTGACGATGGGCACGCCGGAGGGGTCGTGGACTATGCCGCGCACGGTGTTGGTGTAGGGCCGGATATAGGCCGCCGGTGCTGTAATCGTCAGGCTGATGGGTGGGGCGCTGTCCACGTCGTGCTGCACCCAAATCCAGTCGAAGGGGCCGTGGGTGCCATCGGCGACGACGGCCATCACCTCGGCCGAGTCGTCGTCCAGATCGCTCTCTACGATGCCGCTGAAGTCGAGGGTGGCCGTGATGCCCGCGCTCACGTCGCCCAGGTCGAGCATCAGCGTGTCGCCTCCGGCGAGGTGCAACGCGCCGCGCGCGGTGACGGTGACACGCACGTCGGGGGCAACCTCCGTTCCCTCATTAGCATAGCGGACGGTGTAGTTGATGACCTGCCCGTCGTGGACAGGGTCGGGGTCAACGTCCACTGGCAGGACCAGGTCCACAATGGAGTCCAGGTCGGCGTCCAGGAACTCGTCGGGCGTGAGCAGGCTGTACAGGTCGTGCTCCAGGAAGCCTAACTCGACGCCGGGCGGGTCGGCGATGATGTCCACGTGCACGTCGGCGTCGGTGAACTGGCCCTCGGCAGGGCAGACTCCCGACCCCAGCGACTCCCACTCGTACTGCTGGGTAAGGGTGAAGTGCTGCGTGGCGAGGACCGGGCCGGGGGCGTTGATGACGCGTTCGCTGTTGAGGGGGTTCTTGTCCGGCATAGCCGCCCACAGTCGCAGCGCGTCCTCCTCGCTGGCCAGGGCGACCAGGTCGAGCGACGTCTCCGCTGGGTCGGCGATGCCCAGCAGGTCGAAGGGCAGGTAGACGTCGGTGTGGGGCATGGAGAGGGCGGTGCGGTGTCCTGAGCTTGTCGAAGGGTCGAACTCGTAGTATTCGGGCGGGAGAGGCGCGTCCTCGATCCAGTCGTCCCCATCCCAGCGCAGCAGCGCAACGGCATCGGCGCCCTCTATCCAGAGCATGTAGTCGGCCTCCAGTTGGCGACCGTTTTGGGCCGGCAGACCGATGACGGTGTTGGTCATCGTAGCGGTGTAAGGGTCGAAGGCCGTCGTTGCGCCGCCGGGTGCACCGGTGTCAAAGTAGACGAAGATGTCGCCGTCGCCAGCCCAGTCCGCACCGCCCCAGGCAAGCCGCAGGGCATCGTCGTCCCAGGTCAGATAGAGCTCCTGGATTTCGTTGAGGGCCGCGCCGGTGTGGGCGTTGCGCAGCACTTCGCGGTTGACGCCGATCTGGGAGCAGCCGCTCTCCATCCAACTGTGGTAGTCCAGGTCGGAGATGTGGTCGGGCGTGGTGGGGGTGTCCGCGTAGATGGGGCCCAGGGTGTGCCAGCGCTGGTTGCCGTGGATGTCCTGGGCGACGACGTGGGCGTAGAGTGCCTGGGCTTCACCAGCCTGCTGCTCGTGGCGGCGGTCGGCAGCCAGAGCGTACGTGGTGAGCGCGGCCAGGTCGGGTGTGGGGCTCTCGGTCCAACCAACGTAGTAACGACTTAAGTCCTCACTACTGCTGGCGGTCCACTCGACGATGAGCGTGGGGGAGAGGACGTCGCGGATGGTATGGCCGGGTGTGAGCACCGTGCGCACGCCCAGGCTGTTGATGTAGGCCAGTGTGATGGTGACGGGCGTGGGCTCCACCAGGTCCACGGTGACGGTCTCGGTGACCTGCGCCGTGCGTCCGGCCGCGTCGGTGGCGCGGGCGGTGACGATGTAGGCCGCGCCGTCGGGCTCGCTGCCCAGGTTCCATGGGTAGCGCCAGGCGCCGTCGTGGAGGGATGTGTCGTCCCAGACTTCCGAAGTCTTCACCTGTACCCGCTCTACGCCGCCGGTGTCGGTGACGAGGCCGGTGAGGGCCACGCGCCCCAAGGAAATGCGATGGGTGGTGGTCAGCACTGTTGGCTCGATGGCAACCCACGGCGGCTGCGTGTCCACGATGATGATGTCCGGGCGCGTGTCGGTCTGCACGCGGCCGGCCCAGTCGGAGGCCACGGCCAATAGCATGTGCGGCCCCTCTTCAGCGGGCGTCCAGGTGGTGGCCCAGAGGGTATCGGTGATGGCGCCGTTGGGCCAGGCAGCGGCGTCGAGGAACTCGCCGTCCACGGTGAGGGTAATGGCGCGCAGGTAGTCCAGCGCGTAGGCGCCTACGGTTACGCTGACGGGGACGAGGCTGGACAGCACGCTCTCGTGGGTGGGGGTGAGGACGGCGGCGGCCAGCAGCACCTCGTCCGGCTGAGCCGATGCCAGATACAGTCCGCCAGCCTGTTTCGTGGTGCAGCGGCCATAGATGTCACAGGCTGTCACCTTGGGGAATGGAGGCGGATCCGGATGACCAGTGACAGTGCAGACGGGCGTCAGTTGGTGGAGTTGCGTGGTGTCGTTGGTCCAGGCCTGCCACCAGGGAGTGTCGTAGTAGTGGCGGTCAGCGGCCTGCACGTCGCAAGGGCCACATTCGAAGTCATCCTCGGTCAGGTTGAAGTCCTCGACCCAGCACTCATAGATGGTCCTGGCAGCGGCGCCTGCGCCACGGAGGGTGACGGTGATGGCGACGCGGGGGGCAATGGTGTCAATCTCACCGCGCCAATGGTTCCAGGTGGATTGATTGTCGTTGCGGTTGCCGAAGAAGTCCTTGCCGCGCAAGTCAATCTGGTAGATGCCCTCCAGGTTGGCCGGTACGGGATGGCTCCAAGTTGTGTTGATGACGCCCGCGCCCGACTGGGCCAGGGCGGTATCCTCCCAATCTGGCTCCGTTGCGCCGGCGGGGGTGAAGGCGATCTCCAGCCCGTCCAGCCCTATGGCAATGTAGGTGGGGTCCGTCACCACGCCGCTCAGAGTCACCGTCTGGGTGATGGTGGCCGTTGAGGGGCCAGTATAGGTCAACTCGGCGACCGGGGCGGTGTGGTCCAGCAGGATGAGGATGCCTGGGTAGTCCTTCTCAGGCGTGCGGTTGCCCACCTCGTCGGTGGCGCGGGTGATGAAGACGTAGTCACCGCTGGGGTTGGCCACAGCTTCGTTGTCGTCGTTGAAGATGGGGAGGACGTAGTCAAGGGCCCAGGCGCTGCCCTGGGCTTGTCGAAGGGTATCGCCGTCCAGTGAGGTTTCCTGCCAACCGTCGCCTGATACGACCTCTTCGTCTATGGGATCAGGGTCGGTCAGGAGCACCTCAACGGAGCGGACACCGCTGCCCGGCTCTGAGCCGGCGTCTGGGTCGCTGACGGCGCCGTGCAGCGAGACGGTCCAGCGGCCCTCGGCGGTGAGTGTGGCGGTGACGATGGTGAAGTTGACGATGTCGGTGTCCAGTTGCGGCGGAGTGCTGTCGAGGATGACGTCGGTGCCGGGACCAGGCGTCTCGGTGTGGCCGACGACGTCAACGGCGCGGGTGCGCAGCGTATGGCGGCCGTCGGCGTACTGGTCCACGCGCCAGCCATAGGCCCAGGATTCGTGGCCCGTGCCTGCCTCCCAGGGGTCGTTATCCACGCGGACCTCGACGTAGTCCACGCTGGAGGTGGGGTCGTGGGCGTCGCCGCCGATGATGAGCGTGCCGGTAGCGGAGATGTACTGGCCGCTGGTGAGGGAGGTGAGGGTGGAGGTGGGCCAGTCGGCATCAATGAGCACGGGGGCAGCCTCGTCCAGGTTGATGTCGCCCAGCCAGGGCTCGATCTCGCGCAGTCGCTCTGGCACGACGAAGAGGACATGCCTATCCCACACAGCAGGGTTCCTAATGAACGCACACCCTATCCAGCTACAGGCCATGGCGAAGTTCTTAAAAGTTTGGGCAAATCTTGAGATGCGCTGATCGCTCCGGGCTGAACCGGCAGGGTCCAGGGCTTGATAGCATACATTATCATACACCGCATCGCTAGTGGACCAGGCTGCCAGCCAGCCCTTGTTGATTGGATCGTACGCTACCCGCGGGTAGTAGATTACCTCATCGCCGCCCTTGTTACCGATGGCGAACTCGCTCCCCACGCTGAAGCCCTGCACCAGGCGGCCACGCACGCTATCGTTTTCGTAGCGGTAGACGACCAGCGCCTGGCCAGTGTTGGGGTCGTAGGCCACCTGGGGCAACTCTTCCATATCGCTTGTGTAAGCGATCTTGTCGCAGCTATCACTGCGATAGTATCCGTCGCCGTCCACGTAGGCGTACCACACGTCGAAGTCGGGTGTGTTGTCATTGGCAAGCAGGTCTCCGCCGTCCACGCTGCTGTCAATGAGCCTTCTAGCGGTGGTGTCAATGTAGGTGCCGGGTGACACATCGCAGCAGTAGATCATATCCAGCGTGTTGTTTCGGTTGTGTAGGTTTTTCGCTCCACAGACCACCTCGTTGGCGGCGCAGAGCAGATCCCCGCCGTTCACACTGCTGTCAACGCGCCTGCTCGTGCTGATGTCAACACCCATGTTTGCCTTGCAACAGTAGATCATATCCAGCGTGTTGTTTCGGTTGTGTAGGTTTTTCGC
>CAYWWC010000106.1:0-5499 GCA_964461615.1 uncultured Anaerolineae bacterium | reverse complement strand
CGGTTGTGTAGGTTTTTCGCCCCACAGATCACCTCGCTTTCCCCAAAGTGGTTCTCCCAGACGGCGATGTAGTCGTCCCCAACGTAGGCCAGGTCCACGTAGCGATCCTGGTTGCTGCCCTCCGGCCCACGGCTGTCCAGTCGCTCCTCGTGGCTGAGGACGTTACCGTTGTTGAGCACGAGCTTGGTTTTGATCTCCCAGTCATCGTGCAACCGCTGCCAGCCTACCAGGAAACTGGTGCCGTTGGTGGCGACGGAGGGCTCTTGCTCGTGGTCGCCGCTACTGGCGATGGCGAAGGATGACTTTGCCAGTTGTAGGTTTGGCCCAACGATGGCGCCGTAGACGTCAAAGTCGCCGTGTTTCTCTGCCCACACGACCAGGCAGCGGCCGTTGTTGGCGCAGGCGACGTCGGGCGGGTGAGCGGCCTTGACGTGGTTGCCATCGTCCACGTACAGGTAGTTATTGGAGAATATATCGCCGGCCTGGTAGACGACGATGCGTCCGGCAACTTCGGTGCTCCCCTCATCTGTGGAATCCGCCTCCAGCACGGCCACTATGTAAGGGGTGTCCCAACCTGGCGCTAGAGCGATGGCCGTGTGCCAGGGGTACTTGCCACTGCCGGCCGTTCGATAGCTTGATACGAGCGGCTCCCAGGTCCAGGTGGATTCCAGGCTGCCGGCGTGCAACCGCGAGCGCATCTCGTTGGCAATGTCCACGCTCTGGGAGCCGGCGCCGCTATCCACGGCGACGTCGGTGGAGACGGTGGCTGCCTCTCCCTGGAAGAGGTTGAAGGAGGTGGACAGGTCGCTGGCCTCCAGCACGGCCGGGAAGGTGACCGTCAGCCCGCCCAGGGCGTAGAGTTCTTGGGAGAGGTTGTTGCGCACGGTGGCGCTGTAGATGAAGGTCGCCGCGGGCGCGACGATCCAGTCTTCGTCGTCGCTCTCAGGGTAGATGCCCAGCCCGCTGGTGGTGAAGGCCTTGGGGTGGGTTTCCAGCGTGTGCTCGGCCAGGTCGCTCAGGCCGTCACCGTCCTCGTCGGGCAAGAGCGGGTTGGAGGTGACGTGGGTCTTGAGGTGGTTGGCGGCGTCGTATTCGAAGTCCCAACCCGCCACTTCCTCTCCGTCGCTCAGGCCGTCCCGGTCGGTGTCGCGGTTGTCCGGGGCCGTGCCCAGGCGGGTCTCCTCGCCGTCGGAGAGGCCGTCGTTGTCGCTATCTTTCGAGAGGGGGGAGATGTCGGCTCCGCCGTTGTCGGCCCCGGCGGCGCGCATCTGCAGCTCGTATTTGTCGGATAGGCCGTCGCCGTCGGCGTCCCACGTGCTGTCATCGGGGTCGTTGCCGTGGTGGGCGAACGAGAGCAGCCCGTCGCCGTCGGCGTCCACCTGCGGCTGGAAAGCATCGTCCCAGTTGAGGGCGTAGAACCCGTCCAGCGTGGCGGGGAACACGTCGAGCACGATGTGCTGGCCCACATTCACCGCGGTGCTGCCATTAATGGTCTGATCGCCGCATATTGGGATGTTAGCGATGGTCCAGCACTCGACGCAGGGGATGGCGTAGCCCGTGTTGAGGTATAGTGGCATGGTGCGGTTGACGCCGGCCTGAAGCGTGATGTCATTGAGCGCAACGTCGCTGGGCGCCCAGCCTGTGTACTTGTAATCCCCGCCAGTGACATTCCAGTCGCCGCGCATCTCGTTGCGGCTGGCGGAGACCTCCCGCTCGCTCTGGTTCAGTTGATATTTGAAAGTGGTGGAGCGCAGCTTGTCCGCGGTGTAGTAAGTTGACTGGTAGGGAATCACACGCCAGTCTTGCGGGTCCCGGTGGGCGACGGTGGTGGTGAGGTACGTGCTGAAGGCCAGCGTGTTGCCCGCCGAAAGGCCCTGGGAAGGGTTGCCCAGCGACACGTCGAGCGCGCCCATATCCACGTCGGACTCAATGGTAGGCTCGACGTGGTAAATGGCATTGGCGATCTGTTCGGTCAACCAGCCGCTGATGGACCAATCCACGCCCAGCACCAGCAGGATGATGTCAATCACCGTCAGAATGGCGATGATGATGGCGCCGATGACGGTGAGACAGATGATGAACATCACGATCAGCAAGATGGTGGCGGCGATCGTCTGGGCCAGCAGCATGTTGTACTCGATGCTGCCCGCCTCCATTTTGCCCGCGTAGTAGAAGAAGGCCACCCAGACGACGATTATGCCGATGACCAGGCCGATGATGCCAGCCCACTTGGAGGCCTCCACAACCTCTGAGACGGCGGTCAACACCGTCTTGGTGGCGGCGAAGAAGCCGTAGCCGGCGGCCATACAAGCCTTTATCCAGGTGATAACGGTGAGGATAGGCTTGATGACCATCAGGTAAGCGCAGATGGCGCCCACGATAACGCTGACGACGATGCGCGCCCACAGCGCGTCGTTGAGGTAGGACTTGATCAGGTAGACGATGGCCCAGACGATGATCGCGACGATGATCAGCGTCAGTCCGATGGCGATGCCCTGACCCCAGCGCGAGCCCAGCCACTTCCACTGGTATTTGGCCGCCAGTTTGCTGGGCCATTGGTAGACGTATTTGGCGTACTTGACGTGGGCGGCGTGCTTCAACCCCGCTTCGTGCACTATCTTGCCCAGGTACTTCCAGAAGGACTCCATCGCGCTGGAGGTGACACCCTGGAGAGCCTGTATGAAGATCACGTTGGAGATGTACTTGGCCGCCTTGCCGATGTAGTCAATGATCTTGGCGGCCAAGGGCTTGTCGTACTGACGATGGGCCCCTTCCAGCACGTTGTCGCCGATCTGGACGACGCTCTCGCAGCCCTTGTAGAGTGTGAGATAGTAGAGTTGCACGCCCAACTGTTTGCCGTCGGCCACCTCCTGGTCGCTCTCGTCGTCGAAGGGATAGCGGTCGGCCAGTTCGTGCCAGTACTCGTCAATCGGGCAGGCTTCCCAGGCGTCATCGCGGTAGCGGTAGGGGGCCACGTTGATACCCGCCAGCGTGTGCACCTGCACGCCGTCGTTGCCGCTGGGGGGCAGGTCTACGGTGAGTTGGCCGCCGCTCCACTGGATGTTGTTGCTGCCCGGCGCGTCCAGGTTGACGGTGCGGTAGTGCTCCTCGCGGGCGAACATCAGCGTGGGAGTGATGGGCGCCGACGGCGACCAGTAGGAGGTGAAGACGTCGTTCAGGATGGCCTTCGTGTCGGTCATGGGGATGGTGGCGCGGGCCACGTCCAGGTGCTCGTAGGATTCGCCCTCCACGCGCAGGACGTTGGGGATGCTCCAGCGTTGCTCGTCGGTGTACACGCCGTTAGTGGTGTGGTTGAAGCGGTTGTAGATCTCGGCCACGGTGACGTCGCGCTGATCATTTTCGTCAGCATCCCGCCCGGCCAGGAAGGTGTGGTCCAGCCCGTCGGCCAGCAGGATGAGCGAGGAGTCGTCGTTGAGGTCGTTATCTACCTGTGGGTCTTCGTAGATGAAGGCCACGTCCACGCCGTGGTCCTCGCGCACGTTCAGGCCGGTCAGTGTCCAGTCGTCGTGGTAGGTCTGTACCACCTGCAACTGGTTCATTGCGCTGTACTTCGAGCAGATGCCGTCGTCGTACTCCTCGCAGATGTCCACTAACGCCTGTACTACCCAGACCAGCCGCACTTGCTGGGCATTGCCCCAGGAGGATTCTGGCCGGTAGAACATCTTGGCGTAGAAGGCGACGCGCGCCTCGCCCTTGTCCTCGGTGACCAACTGCAACGGCACGTAGGCCGCTTTCTCGGAGCCGTCGGCCTGCAAGTCCTGGACGGAGACGCCGTAGGGAAGCAGCTCGTCCTGGGGCGGCAGGTTGGTCGGGGAGCCGATGATGCGGATCTCCAGCATGGGCACCAGTTTCAGGTCGCCATTGTCGTTGGGCGAGCGGGCAGTGGTGGGGTCGAGATCGTAAAAGGTCGCACCATCGGCGTCCTGCACCTGGCCGCGCTTGTCGTCCTGGGGCCAGTCCAGCACGTTGAAGGCGTACCACAGGTGGTCGGGGTTGGTGGGGCGCAGTTGGAACTCGACGTAGGTGGGTTTGCCCTCCTCCAGGTCATCTACTTTCAGAGAGAGGGGATTGCTGCCGCTGAAGGTGGCACTGCTCTGGTGGGGCGAGAGGTCGAGGTTGTCGGGCACGCCGTCGCCGTCGTTGTCGCGGTCAAAGAGGTCGGGCGCGCCGTCGCCGTCGGTGTCCCAGGTGGCGTGCGCGCTGTTGGGGAGGTTCCACTCCTGTCCGTCGCCGATGCCGTCTTTGTTCGTGTCCTGCTCCAGCGGGTCAGCGTACCAGGTCTGGTTGTTGTAGTAGAAGCCAACGACCTCGTCGTAGTCGGACACCCCATCGCCGTCGGAGTCCCCGTAGGAGGGATCGGTGCCCAACTGTGCTTCCTGGTAGTCGGTGAGGCCGTCATTATCGGTGTCGGTGCCATCGTCGTCATCGGATTGCGCATCGCTGTCAACGGATTTGGGGAACGGATTGAACGGACTGGGGAACGCATTAGAGGCGGGGTGGAGGGGGTCGGCGTGGGGGTTGATGGTTGGGCGGGATTGCAGGTCGCGCAGGGTGCGCGCCATGTCGCTCTCCTGCTGGCGCTGTTCCTGCTCCTGGGCGCGGGCCGCCTGGCGGCGGACGAAGCTCGCTGCCTGCAGTTGCTGCAGGAACGGGCCGCAGACCATCGAGGCGATGAGCGCCAGCGCCAGCGCCACGTACAGTTTCTTCGAGCGGCTGTAGGTCGCCATCACGACGACCAGCGCCAGCGTGCTGGCGAGGAACGCTGCCTGCTGGGGCGCACGAGGCGCGGTCAGGAGACCGGCCACGGCCAGGGAGGAGCGGGTTTCTGCGCGGGCCACGCCGTCGCCAAAGTCGGAGAACTCCACCGTGACGTCCGCCTCGATCTGGTGGTCGTCGGGGCGTGGGGGGAACTGCAGGTGGATGATCTGGCGCAGCGGCAGGCCGTCCTCTCCGACCCACAGTTCACCCTGGCCGGTCATTCCTGCATACTGGCGGGGCAGGTCCAGGCTCACGCCGGGCGGGAGCTCGCCCTTCTCGGTCAGGTGCTGCTGCAGTTGGTCACGAAGGTAGGCGGCGAAGCCCGGCCCGTTGATCTCGAACGTGTGGCGAGTGAACGTGACGCCAGCATGGGTCTCAGGGGCGTGTTTAACCACGTCCCGCGCGGCCGCCAGGTAGGCCAGGAAGTCGCCTTCGGGGGCGAAGAGGCCGGTGAAGTCATTGACCTCCTGCCAGGGCTCGGCGCCTCGGCGGGCGAAGGCGCGGTCGCCCTCGACGCGCACCTCGACGCCGCTTTCGGCGTTCAGCACGCTGCCGCCCTGGGACCAGAGTGTGAGGCGCATCGTCTGGTCGGGCAGGTTGGTCTGCCCCTCGATGCGCAGCGCGTCCCGCTTGCTCTGCCGCCCGACGTTAGTGATGGTGGGCAGCGGGACGGTGGTCTGCACGACGTCGGCGGCGAAGCGATAGGAGCCGGCCTCGCGG
>CAYWWC010000105.1:0-12800 GCA_964461615.1 uncultured Anaerolineae bacterium | reverse complement strand
TTCTTCAAGGTGCCAAAAGTGTCAACCTATTTCAACCTATAATTGAACCATCCCCAAACCACTTAACCTGATTTTTTGCTGGCGCAAGAAATCAGGTTAGTTCAGCGTTCGCTCTGAAAGGATAAACACATGTAGAAGATGACACCGCTTCTCTACCATGATATGACGCAGCAATTCTGTGTCCAATACTTTCCACCCGAAGCGTTGGACGACTCTGATTACCTCCAGCAATTCATCACATGAAGTCATATCAGAAGCATCAAGATTGGCAAAGAGTTCCATACCTGGTCAAGGACAGCCACCTGCCCCGGCCGCGCAGGTGGCTCCTTGTTCCCTCCAAAGGTGTCGCATCCCGCCGCGCAACGTGATCAAGAGAACCCTCCGGTTGGCCGTTGCGCCGGGGAGTTGTGTGTGTATATGCGCCCAGGCAAGTTGCCGTGTTGCAAGCACGGATAAAACGTGGTAAGATTATGTCATCGGCTCGACTGAGCACCGAGGCTCTGGAGTCGGGTTTTCGGCGCGTGATTTGCAAAGGGATGAAATGAGGGAAAGCCACCGGCGTTAACCGCGCAGGTGGCTTCTTGCTTTTGCCAAACGAGGCGAAACGTGATATACTTGCCTGGCAACCAAACAAAAAGGGATTACAGAGTAGCTGCTCTGGTAATCCCAGCACGTACTCCTGAACGCCCAGGAGACAGGCTTGGGGATATGATAGCACAAAGCCGCTTCCTGGGCAAGTTGGGGGCGGCTTTTGGGGTTCCCGTAGGATGCAAAGAAGCACCAGCAGTACGCAGGAGAGTGATGTGACAGAGGGGAAAACGGCATTCCTGACAGAGAAGGAAGCTGCGGAGCATCTGGGAGTCAGCCTGTACACCTTGAGGTCGATGGAGATCAAGGGAGGTCTGATTCCCTTTCGTACTCTTGGTGGTCATTGTGCGTACAGCCGCAAGATGTTGAACGAACATCTCAAGGAAAGCGACACCCCTCCCGACCATCAAGAATCAAACGCACCCGAAGTCCAAGCTCCCTCCCCTTCCCCTTCTCCTGGCCCAGAGATGCGAGATCACAACAGCATTCCCATTGCTGAGCCGACCCCACTTCAATTACCTTCCCCACCACTGAATCCAACCCCATCTAAAAAGAAATCCAAATCACTACCATCAATCAAACCAACCTCTTCCCTCAAGAAGACCCAACCACCTATACGTCCGCCAGCAGCGCCCAAGGCCTCCCCGATGCGAGCTTCTTTGTCCTCATCATCCCAGCCCCCCCTTAAAGTCCTTAGCCTGTCTTCCGATCCCTACAATATCTTGGTGAATGCAGGCATCACTACCGTGGAGCAGCTAGCGACAATGTCGCTTTCCGAAATCTTGAGTGTGCCAAGGATTGACTACGATAGATTAGCTAAGATCAGGAGAAAACTGGAAGCTTACTTGGCTGTACACCCTTTGCCAACCCAGCTCAGTCCGTCTAAAGAGAAGCCCAAATTACCACCACCGACCAAACCAAGGCCGCCCATCACGGAGGTCAAACGGGTTGTACGTCCGCCAGCAGCGCCCAAGGCTTCTCCGATGAGGACAAAGAAGTCCGCATCGCCGCAAGACGAGCTTGTTTCTTCTGAAGATAAACCGAAATCACCACTACCGACCAAACTAAGCTCGCTCACAAAGAAGATCAAACGGATTGTACGTGCGCCAGCAGCGCCCAAGACCTCCCGCGAAGAAAGCATCCAGAGGTTGGTCGCTGAAGGTAAAAAGCGAGGCTTTGTGACATATGAAGGAATCACTGCCCTCTTTTCTGATGAAGACGCACATCTCGACGAAATCGACGATTTGTGTCTAACGCTCATTGACTTGGGTGTAGAGATCGTTGCGGAGGCTTCCATCAAGGGAATACTCGAAGCCATCGTACCGGCGCCGGCGCCTGTACGCGCCCCTCTACCACAACGTTTTGAGTCAACAGAAGACCTATATGACTTATACATGCTTGAGATTCGCCAGGTTGGCTTGCTTACGGCAGAGGACGAGGTGAGGTTAGCCAAGTTGATACGGCAGGGAGAAAGAGCAGGTGTACGCCTAGAAGAAGCTCCGCCTGCTTCAGATAGGGCTCGGCTACGCAGGGAGATTCACAAAGCGGACGAAGCTCGACAGCAGTTCGTTGAAGCCAACTTGCGACTTGTAGCCCATATCGCCTATCGCTATCGTGATCAGGGCGTACGTTTGCTTGATCTGATGCAAGAGGGTAATATCGGGCTTCTCAAGGCCGTTGATAAATTCGACCATCGCCTCGGCCACAGATTCTCAACATACGCAACGTGGTGGATTCGCCAAGCCATTCAGCGAGCGCTTGCAGATCAGAGTAATACCATTCGTCTGCCTGTCCATGTACTGGGGAGTCTTAGAAAGGTTACCCGAGCTGCAGAAGAAGTGAAGAGACAGTTGGGTGAGGAGCCGACAAAAGAACAGGTTGCACAGCATTGTGGAATGTCAAGAAAGCAGGTAGCCTATCTTCTTGAGGAATTGCCCGAAGTATGCTCCCTAGATTCGCTGCTCTGCTGTTCGGAGTTTCCCTTGGTGCGGAATGACACTGGTATCGGGTTTGTCCAGCAGCAGCCATGCCCAGCCCGAGAGTTTGCTCTGCGACAATGGTTTCGAGTCACCGAAGACGATGATTTCGAACTCCCACCTTGTATAGCATCGGTAATTGATTCGAGAGAGAAGGAGCCACCAGACTATGTTGACTATTCACTGTCCAACCTTTCGAAGTCTGTTCCTGTTCTCCGGCAAGCGGTAGCATACAAGCTCCTTCGCGCAAGACTGAGAGAGGTGTTGGGTGACTTGTCGCCACGGCAAAGGACCGTAATCGAGATGCGTTTTGGACTCGATGGCGGGGGTGAAAGAAGCCTAAAGGTAGTTGGCCAACGTTTTGACTTGACTCGTGAACGAATTCGCCAGATTCAGGGTAAAGCAATCACTAGATTGAAGCACCCCATTCGAAAGCGCAGGCTCTGGCAATTCTATACTGAGACCGGTAACTGAAACCCATGATCTACCTAGATAACGCCGCCACATCCTTTCCCAAACCGGAAAGCGTTTATCAAGCCATAGACCGGTTCAACCGCAACATCGGCGCCAATCCTGGCCGATCGGGCTATGCCACGGCGAGAGAAGCTGCCAAGATAGTGTCAGATACTCGCAGGTTACTAGCCCAACTGTTCCACGTTGAGGAGCCAAACCAGATCGTTTTCACTTCCAATGCCACAGAGGCCTTGAACCTGGCCCTAAAAGGACTACTTCTACCAAGTGACCATGTCGTTACTACCGTGACGGATCATAATTCGGTTCTGCGTCCGCTGCGGTCTTTGGCAGAACGAAGACAAGTTGACGTTACCTGGGTGGAATGTGATAGCACCGGCTTCGTTGACCCTGAGAGCATCCGTGCCGCCCTCCGTTCTGATACCAAATTGGCATGCATTACTCACGCCTCCAATGTCACGGGCGCCGTTCATGACATCGGCGCTATTGGTGCCCTGGCGCATGAGAATGGTTCGTTGCTGATGGTAGACGTTGCCCAGACTGCGGGCTGTTTGCCAATAGATGTGCAACGGATGCAGATCGATTTGCTGGCCTTCACAGGCCATAAGGGGCTATTGGGGCCGCAGGGGACTGGTGGGTTGTACATCAAACCAGGGATTGAGATCCAATCATTCCGTGAGGGAGGGACCGGTTCGCAGTCATCTTCAGACCGACAACCCGAAAGGATGCCGGATCGTTTCGAGGGAGGCACGCACAATACCCCCGGCCTGGCCGGCTTGGGCGCAGGTGTCCGCTTTCTACTCGAAACTGGCTTGGAGACCATTCAAGCGCATGAGATAATACTGGCAGAGCGCCTTCTCGACCGCTTGGCCTCTATGCCAGGCATCAGGGTTTATGGCCCTTCCCACGGAGCGCATCGGGTCGCCGTCGTGTCTTTCACGCTTGATGGCTGGCCGCCGCTGAATCTGGCCCATCTCTTGGCCAGCGGCTGCGACATTGCCACGCGAAGTGGCTTGCACTGCGCACCGCTGATTCACCAGCGCCTGGGTACATCTAAGACAGGCACCGTCCGAGCCAGCATTGGCTGTTTCAATACGGCAGACGACATTGATGCCCTGTGCAACGCCTTGGAACAACTCGCTGCCCAGGCATAGAGAGAAGCAAAGCTGTGGAACGCTCCCCTGATGTCCGGTACTTTGTGGAGAAATGTATACGGCGAGGCGTGGCGACCTACACCGAACTCCTCAAGGTCTCCGAACGACATGGTCCAGAATACGTTGATGCACTAGCTGAGGAACTGAGTGTTACGGGGGTGCAGCTCATTGATGAGAAGGACGTGGCGATTTCTCCTCAAACCAATGTCCTCATGAATGACTTGAGGTTGGTGGAGTTGGTTTCTCTCACACTGCGGTTGCCTGTTGCTCCTAAGATAAGACGGCGACTGCACAAAGGCGTAATTCAGCAACGGTCTTACGGACTGAGCTTAAAGCGCCTCGGCTATTTGGACAGTGACTACGAGTGGTACTACCTGTCACCGTCCTTCAACCACTTGCAGCGAGCCGTCCGCCGTCTGTTCGACGCGGGGCAGATTCCTTTCGCCAGAGAGTGGAGGAGCAAGAAGGAGAACCAAGCATATCTCAAGGGGTTAATGGCTCATCCTTTGTTCTCCGAGAGGGTTCTGCCCAGGGTCCGTGAGCACTACCTGGGGCTCAGGGAAGTCGGGATGCTAATGCGCTGGATTGAGGCCACGGGCAAACGCGCGCCGGTGATGGTGGGCATTATTCAGGCCGGCCTGAAAGAGGATGGACCGGAATTGGTACGAGGAACACTGTTTTCCAACCAGGCATCCACGGCCGGTGGTATCCTTAAACGCCGACGGGACGTCTGCTTCTCGTGTCCACCCGAAAGGCGCTGCTTGCCACTGCAAAACACAGACGATCTGCATAGTGTATTGGTGGAGTATCGACACTCGGACTTAGACACGCTCTTAGCGAGGAGATATCCAGGCGAAGCTTGGGAAGACTGTCTTGTCAAGGATCCGATAGTAGCCAAGTTCTTTCTGCCTTATAGCATCGTAGTTTCAGCGAAGCGTTGGATGCTGGACGTATCCATTCTTAGCAATAGTCAGGTGCTCAACAAAAGCCACGGCAGGTACTGCCCTGAAGCAGATATTTGGTGCGTGGGAAATGCCATTTCTGCCTAAGGAGGCGAATGATGATGACCGACCAAAACGGCAAACAAGCCGCGACAGCGCTTTCCAATTCCCAGAGCGAGCCGCGCGGAAACGTAGCGCCAAAAGCAGTCTATTGGTGTAAGGACTGCGATGTGCCATTGATCTCCCCAACCTGTAGCACCTGTGGCAGTACTGGAAGGTACTGTGGCGCAGATCTAAAACCCGTTTTCCTCAAGGAACGTCAACTGCTTGAGAGATCCCTGAGATGTTCTGGGCTCCTCCCAACGGAGAGCGAACTGCCAAAGGAGCTATACATAAACCGAGGCAGAGTGGTGTGGCGAGGGAAGAGGCTGTTTCAATTCAGAGCGATAGCCGGAGAGATCATGATTAAAGGGAAGTTATCGCTTTCTCCCAGTGACTATGGTTGGGGGCAAGATGATTATATCGATAGAGCTGTTCAGGCCAACAAGAATGCCCTGATAGAATTGGAGAGGGAGGCTGTCCAGTTTATCAACAACGCTTTGAGTGAGTTTCCAGGGGGCGAACCCATAGTTGCATTCTCTGGAGGAAAGGACAGTGCTGCAACTGCTCATCTAGTGTCTCAAGTTGCGCATCCGACCCTCTTCTTTAGCAACACGACAATAGAATATCCTGACACCTACGAGTATATCTCACACTTCGCTGAATCCTTTGACCTGAAGCTAGTTTGGGAGGAACCGGATGTTGATTTCCTAACTATGTGTGAGCGGCTCAATCCGCCCAGTCGGATTCTCCGCTGGTGCTGTTCGGTCTTCAAGGGCTCTCTACTGTCGAGATTCCTCAACAGGCTGGATCATGAGGCCATCAATTTCGACGGTATCAGACGGCGGGAATCAAATAGGCGTAGTAAATATGACAGAGTGACCAGGAATCCGAAGGCTATCAAACAGATCACTTTTCGCCCAATTATCGATTGGATGTCTTTGGAGGTGTGGCTCTACAATTTCTGGCGTGACTTGCCATTGAATCCCTTGTACTCCAAAGGCTTCGGTAGGGTAGGCTGCTATCTTTGCCCCAACAACACGGACTACGATGACTTCTTGACAAGTGAATATTATCCTGAACTCTGGGCTGAGTGGCAAAAGAAGTTAGCCAGATTCTTTGATCAGACGTATGGAGATAGTTACGAGAAAGCCGACCGAGACAGGTGGCTAAGAGAAGGACTATGGAAAAAGCGAATGCCCCACAGGAACACAGAGTATTCTACAGTTAGCCGCCCTTGTTTGGAACAGAGTGGCCTATTCTATGAGATGTCGGAACCTCTCGACGACCAACTTGTTCAGTTTCTCAAACCCTTGGGAGAGGTTCGATTACTTCAACTGGGCAATGAATTAAGCCTGTCACTAACCCGACCAGGTTGGTATCTGGGCAGTGGTACCTTGAAGGACAGCCATCTGACGGTAACATTCCTGAATGGTAGAGGTTTCAAGTCCAAGCTGTTAATCCAACGCCAGTTAAGAAAGTGGCTCAATTGTGTGGGATGCGGAGCGTGTGCAGGTACTTGCCCCACCGGGGCAATAAGCATCCAAGCAGGTTCATTTCAAATAGTGGATCATCTCTGCACCAAGTGTCGAGCTTGTGTTGAAAGCAACTTCACTAGACAGGGATGTGTGGCGCTAAGTTATAAGAGCGACAGTGTCAGAATCAGAGAGGAGCGGTGAATGTCTGAGATCGATCGGTTCATCGTAAAGCATTACCTGAATATTCCCACAATCTTGCGCATTTCGCGGTCTCTAGATGAACCTAAAAGCAAGAAGCAAATTGCGCAAGCTGAAGGTATGGGGCCGCCGAAAACGAGAGGGCTTCTTGAGTGGGGACGTCATCTGGGTGTGATTGAACTGCACGAAAACCGCACTTATCTAACCACGGCATTTGGAAAGTCAATTGACAAGCTGAGGAAACGCTACCTATATGAGATTCTATATTGGAAACTAGTCAGGAGCCATCGCGTGATCAGATTAATCGTAAATGACTTCCTGTATGGCAAGTCTCGTTCGTTTTCTTCAGAATTTTCGTCTGCTGAATTAAAGCGATTCCTTCAACAAAGGAGTTCAGATCTCCGTTACCCAACGGAGAGAGATCTGAAAAGTATGTATCTGGAGTCGCGCAACGCGCTCAGTAAGCAGCTCGAGGGTTTCGGGACACTGGGGACGATTGTTCCACTCAATGATCAGGCGACAAAGTTTAGGGTAAACTCCTATAGGCCGGAGTGGAGAACTGCCGCTTACATCCTCTATGATTCGTGGCCTGAGAATACCTCGAGGGTGAGAATCAAAGAAGTAGTCAGTGGTCAAAACAGCCTGGGTCGCATTTTCTTCTTAACTCAACCCCAGGTCATGGTTTTGCTTTCTAAACTGGAACAAGAACGGGCCATTGCCCTGGAGATAGTTGCCGACCTCAGACAGATTGGGCCAAACCCAGCCATGAAGGCCGAAGACTTCCTGGAGATGCTGATCCATGACCAGAGTTGACCGGACGAAATGGCCGTTCACACTGTCTCAGCACGAGCAATACGAGGCCATCCACAAAACGCTGACCAGAATTCATGGGAGGCATCGCCCTTTCCTTCTCACGGGAGATATAGGTGTGGGCAAGACGTTCCTGGCCCTCAGATTGGCAGACAAGCCTGCTGCTTACTACAACATTGTGCAAGACCATCTGCCCAAATTATTGACACATCGCAAGCTGTCTGACCTGACACCTGAGGTTGTAGTCAGGTTTGTGAAGAAGCTAATCAATGAGAGCAAAGCACCATTTGTCATTGCCGATGGCTTCGAGCCACTGGTGAGCATGTGGGCTGTTGAGCACCCCAAGGTGTTGCCCAACTTTTTTGTGGCTCTGAGCCGAGCTATTCTGGACCAGCCATTGTTAGTTGTGGTTCAGACTTCCACCGATCACTTGCCCTATGACGTGTTTCGAAAGGATGAATTGTGGCCTGCGAATCGCCGCTTTCGTCTGGAATTGACTCTGGCTGACAAAGAGATTGTGGCCCAAAACTGGGGGGTGAACCCAATGCGTGGGCGTGTCTCAACCAACTTGTATGAACTACTGGCCACCAAATTGGAGGGGTAGAAAACATATGAACAAGTCGCTTTTGATCAAGGACGTGACAACCCTGGTTGCCTTCGAGCCGGCTATCAAGCTGCAGGCCCTCAGCGCGGACTCGAGAAACCACTATTTCAAGGACTACATTCTTACGCAAGACTTGGCTGACATACACGCGAGGCTTCTTTCCAGTATTCTGGGGGATGGGTGGGGGAGTAAGGCCAGCACCCTGCCAGCCGAGCGGCGCCGGTCACACCTAATCACCGCACAGTATGGTACTGGCAAAAGTTACTTCCTCATTATTCTGTCAGCCCTTCTGGACGCTGGCGGCGACACAATCAGGCTCCAGACGGCGAAGAAGAAGTTTGAGGCTTTCCGCGAAGTACAGGGATTGCTGGGTCAACTATCGGATAAGAAATTCTTGATCATCCAAGTGAGCGCAGAGGACAAGGGCGATATTCGCTTCAAAGAGCTCCTCGTTCGTAGCCTGCTGGACCAGGTGGCCAAGGTGCTGCCGGACGCAGCGTTTTCCAACGAGTATACCGAAGCCATCAACCACCTAGAAGAGGTGGAATCATCGCCCATCGGACCAGCCTTCGCCCAGGTGCTAGAAGAGCAGTTCGATACCTCACTGCAACAGTTGCGTGCCAAGCTGGGCAGCTATGGTCGGTATGGTCTTCGCACTTACTACCAGGCTTGTGAACGGGCATTAAGGCGCAAAGTCAGTCGTGATGTCCTGGATGTGGAGACCACTTTCCAGGAAACATTGGATTTGCTGAAGCCAAAAGGCTACACGCACATCGCCGTACTGATTGATGAACTGACTGCTTACCTCAATGCGTCTGCTGGACATCACTCGTTAGCTGAAACACTGGGTGAACTGCAAGCCTTCGCTGCCTATTGCAATAAACCTACCAGCCGGTGCCTGTTCGTTGGCGCTATGCACGTATCGGCGGAGATTTTCCTGAAAGAGCGATCGCAGCAAAGGGATTATGACAAAATGAGGGGCCGCTTTGACGAGCATCCCTTCCCGATCTACTCAAGCAAACTGCTGGCGGGTGTGTTTCGGCCAAAGGGTGCCTTCGATCGGGCGATGAGGAGCCATCGTGGTCAGGTCAAGGAACTTACCGACCTGATTGAGACCTTCCGTATGGTAGACGACGGCCGGCCTATGAAGCTGTCGGGGTTTTTCCCTCTGCATCCCGCCGTAGCCCACTACTTGCCACGCATTTCCTACGAACTGGGCCAGGCGGAACGCACTTCATTTGGGTTCATAGACGAGGTAGTGCGCCAAAAACTTGATGAACCACTAGCCAAGGGTAGGCAACTGAATCTGGTCACTCTCGACCGGGTATTTGACTATTTCTTGCATGCCATGGGGCAGAAGGGACGCTACCTCCAAGTCATTTCTGCATACAATACGATCCAGAGTAAGGTCTCGAATTCTCTGGCGCATAAGGCCTTTAAGCCACTAGTATTGCTGTGGGTGGCTAGCCGCGTGAGCCCGGAGGAGGCGCAATATCTGCAAACCGATCTATCTAGTGAAGAGGTCGCTAGCTTCATCGGCATCGATGATGACCTTGCAGTGATAGACGCTCTGGAGGTTTTGACTCAAACGGATTATATCTATTTTGACAGATCTACCCAAAAGTACTTCTATGTTCATGGTGATATCGGCTGGGATCTGGAGAGTGAAATCCAAGAGAAGATGGTCAATGTAGATGCTAATGAGTTTTTGCAAGGCGAACTCCAGGCATTAGGATTCCGCGTTTGCCTGAATGTGTCAGATACTGCAACAGTCAAGGTGGACCGCAGCATTGAGTCCCAGCAACTGGACATCGAGCAATTGAAGGAAGCCGCTTCTCTTAAACCTAGACGCTCTGAGGGCAAGATCGTGTTCGTCGTGCCCGATTTCGCTGAAGTGGAAAGCTATGGAACCATATTCAGTGAAGTCACCCTAAAAGCCCGTGATTTATCGGCGGGAAACGTAGTTGTGGCTGTACCCAGGAAAGTAGATATGCTCAACCCAATGGAACTAAAACGCTACGGTGCTCTTCAGGAAATCGGAAAGCAATTGGGTATTGGCAGATCTGACACTGTCAACGAGCTTAGCGTTCGACTCACGCGAGCCAGGTTCTCTGAGGTCCAGGCGCGAGTAAAGAGCAACATCGAAGAATTCGGACAGGCTTCCAATTTTATCTTCTTCACCAATCGCCAGCCCCAGCAAGCACAAGACCTGAGCACCATCCTGGCAGACATGTTTGAGCGATACTACTACAAGTTCCCCAAAGTTAGGGTGGAACGCATCAATGCACGAAGCACAACTAACGCCCTGGTCGAAAGTTGCATCGTCAATCCACGGACTATCTTTGCCAGTGATACGTCGGAAGTGGCCCGCCAGGCGCGAGATACGCTGCAAGTGCTTGGCCTATGTAGCTGGGAGAAAGCCGCTGGTGGCAAATATGTTGTCGAACTGAAGGAGCCTGAACCAGGCACAGAGGGATATGAGATTTGGCGGACTGTGTTGGACACTTTGACCGATGCCTCTGGCACTTCTTTTGCAACTCTGTACAAGCGCCTGGGTGAAGCCCCGTATGGCTTGCCTGACTATATGGTAGAACTATATATCGCTGCGGCTAGGGCCCTCAAGAAAGTCTATATCTTGGACAATAACAACAAGATGCCAGCGGTCAGCAAAGGATTTGTGCGTGATATTACCAAGCACAAAGATAAGGGCTATCGCGTTTTGCCAGTCCAGGAGACAGAAGTGCCTTACACCTATATTTGCTCAGTGTGGCAGGCGATTGACGAACCCTTGGGGCTGCGATACTACCAGGAACTAGAGAAGAACCTTGGTCGAACCGTTGACGATCAGAAAACCTGGTTGACCCTCAAATTAGACAGCAATAACTTGCTCAAGAACCGACTCAGCCAGGCAAAGAAGAACCTGGAGACTGTTGAAGCTGAAAGCCTCCCCTTCGCTATTCTGGTGAAGCACCTGGAGCAAATCAGACGGACCTTTCTGTCAGCACAGGGCTTTGAGCAGTTGGCCGCCTTGGGCGAAGAGCTATCTGGCGTGGAAGTCAGTGCTGACCCTGACGCTGCCGCGTTAGCTGTACGTCAGACTATCGAAGCCAGCGAACAATTCATGGCCGATTGGGAAGTGTTCCAGACTGCCTACCGACAGTATAGACGATTGCAGCAGGTCGCTAGCTTGGATCGCTTTAGTGTGCTGGCGCGGCTGGTCGATAAGGGATGGCAGATCTATCGTTCCGATGTGCTCTCGGCGGAGAAGCGTCAGGATTTCATAGAACAGCTCGAGAAGCTGTGGGGACAGTACGCCGAACAGTACGTGGATGAGCACAACGCAGTGGCCAAGGCCAGAGCAAGCTACGGCAAGAAAGTCGAGAAGTCGTTGGCCTACGGACTGGTGGGCGAGTTCAGCCAGTTTGGCTTCAAGGGCGTGATCACCAAGTCCAGCTTCGATGCCAAAATCAAAGGAGTGCGCCAGCAGGGTTGCCAGCCGCTGAAAGAAGCCACCGTGCGCGACTATCGAGAGTTTGCAAGGGCGACCTGTGCAGCTTGCAGCTATCAGCTTGGCACGGATACCAGGATCTTGGAACAACTCCAGGAAAGCGAAGCCAGCCTTGCCACCAGTGTCAACAACGCCCTGGACAGCTACCTGACCAAGCTAAATGAGTCATTAGGATCTGAGAGCGTTCAGGTCTATGCTAAGGAGGAGGCCACACCCAAAGAGAAAACTGCTATGGCTAGTGTCGAGGACTTGGTCAGCAAAGACCTGCAACTGAGTACAGCACAGTACAGGAAGCTGAAAACCTCGCTTTCTCAGTTCAGATCAATCTTGCCAAACGCGGCAGATTACATCAGGGAACAAGCCAAGAAGCGCAAGGAATTGGAGAGGCAGTTGGAGGAAGAAGAGAGACAGAAGCGCATCCCGCGCCTGCCAACAGCGCAGTTGGGTGATGCTATCCAGTCTTTCTTGCTGGATAGTGGCCTCGATGCGATGACGCTGAAAGAGTTAGAGGAGCGACTGACAAGCTGGATGCAAGAGATTGTCAAGGAGTTCAGACCACAGTAGCAATCGAGCAGGTGAAAGGTAATGAACCATCCCGTTCTGATCAGGTTATACCTCGACCAATATGCTGGCTCAAAGGGTGTCGGCGACGAGGCTATTGTGGTCACCGATGTTCAGTCCTACGCGGCTGCTCGCCAGGCTATCGAGGAAGTGAAAGCCGGAGAGAAACCGGCGCCGTTGACCATCGTCGTGCGCTCGCGCCACTTTTTCACGGGCTTTCACGACCTGTCCCTATTGGGAGATTTGGTTCAGATTACACGCATTGCTCCTCTGGAAGCGATTGCGGGGGCCTCACATGTCCGAGTTCCCGGCAATCTCACCAATCGTGACTTGATCACCATAGGCGTCGAAAGCTACGATGACTTGCTGGCTGTGGCTGGCCCCCAGGGAATTCGCAACCAAACCTCTCTTA
>CAYWWC010000104.1:0-12855 GCA_964461615.1 uncultured Anaerolineae bacterium | reverse complement strand
GTCTGCTCTTGATCACCTCACCCTTTAGTCTGGCGGTCGCTGGCCCGGTGAGCGACTGGCTTGGCCTGCAGGTATGGTACGTGGTGGCTGGCGTGCTGTGCGGAGTGACAGGGGTAGCTCTATTCTTCGTGCCGGCGCTTGTGAACATTGAGGAGAACAACACAAACGGGGCTGGCGCGAAGGCAGAGCCTCTGGCCCCAGCCGAGGGGTAAGAGTCGCAACAATAGGGAGTGATTCAAGAGTAATCCCACGGAGCCCCGGCAAAATGACGGGGCTTTCGCTTTGTTTGAACATATAGGAAAAACGTGATAAAATGGGAGCTCGACGAGGGTGTGCGCGCAGACTACCAACTGACGCGCATCTCCGCCCCGGCTGGCTTCGGCCAGACCACTCTGCCAGGAGATAGGTAATGAAAAGGTATCGCGTGAAACCAGCTAGCCAGATTGACTTGAGCCAGTGGGATACGAACGACACAAGCGCTTTCGATGGGGGCAAACGAGAAGCACGAGAAGTGCTGCAGACGCTAAACGAGCGTCTGGAAGAGCTACAGGAGCTGCTCTATGCAGAACACAAACACAAAGTGCTCATCGTGCTGCAGGCCATGGATACCGGCGGCAAGGACGGCAGCATTCGCCATGTCTTTGAGGGCGTAAATCCCCAAGGCGTGAAGGTGGCGAACTTCAAAGCGCCCACGCGGGAGGAACTGGACCACGATTACCTGTGGCGAGTTCACAAGCAGGCGCCAGGTAAGGGTCAAATCGCCATTTTCAACCGCAGTCACTACGAGGACGTTTTGGTGGTGCGGGTACACAACCTGGTACCGCCGGAAGTGTGGGGCCGGCGATATGCCCATATCAACCACTTCGAACGGACATTGGCCGACGAGGGCACGACAATCCTAAAGTTCTTCCTGCACATAGACCTGGACGAGCAAAAGGAGCGCCTGCAGGCCCGGCTGGACGAGCCACACAAGCGCTGGAAGTTCAAAGTAGGCGACCTGGGGGAGCGCAAGTTGTGGCCGGAATACATGCGAGCCTACGAAGACGTCCTCAGCAAGACCAACACCGACTGGGCGCCCTGGTACATCGTTCCCGCTAATCGCAAGTGGTACCGCGACCTGGTAGTGGCGACCGTCCTGGTGGAGGCGCTGGAAGGGCTGAACATGAGCTACCCTCAGCCAGAGGAGGGTCTGGACAACGTAGTGATAGAGTGAGTGTTTCCACGCGATCGGACAGATTGACGAGGGCCTTTTGCGATAGACCTGTGAGGCAAGAACCATGAACGTGTGGCAACTAGCTTTTGGTGTGTCCTTCAGTGTCATCATCGCCTGGGCAGGCTATCGGAAGCGATCGCTTTCCCGCAGCGGCGTCGTGGGGGCCATCGTCGTCGGCGCCCTCACCTTCGGCCTGGGTGGGTGGACCTGGGGCCTGCTGCTAATCGCCTTTTTCATCTCCTCGAGCTTTCTATCCCATTACCGGAAAGACAACAAGCAGGGGCTGGCTGAGAAATTCGCCAAGACCAGCCAGCGGGACCTGGGCCAGGCCTTGGCTAACGGAGGCTGGGGGGCTGTTTTGGCCATCGCCTACTTCTGCCAGCCTGCCCCCATCCTCTTCGCCGCCTTTGTAGGAGCCATGGCTGCCGTCAATGCCGACACCTGGGCCACCGAGCTTGGCGTGCTGAGCCCTGCCCCGCCTCGCCTTATGACCACCGGCCAGAGAGTGCCCGTCGGCGACTCGGGAGGGGTGACATCCCTGGGGACGATGGCGGCTTTTGGCGGCGGTCTCCTCATCGGCTTAGTGGCTCTCATCTCTGGTCGGGTGGAAGCGATTTTGGGGAGTGGGTCGTTGAATGGACATTACCTCTGGCTCGTGCCCATCGGCATCCTCGGCGGCCTCGCTGGCTCCACCTTTGACAGCCTGCTGGGGGCTACAGTGCAGGGGATCTACTATTGCCCCCAATGCCAGAAGGAGACCGAGGCCAGGATCCATCGCTGCGGTCAGCCAACCCGCCACCTGCGCGGCTGGCGCTGGCTGAACAACGATTTGGTCAACTTCGGCAGTTCCATCGTGGGCAGTGTGATGGCCGGCTTATTGGGGTGGCTTGTCTTTTGATAGCGTGAGATAGCCGTGATGAGTAGCATGCGCTTCGCTGGGAAGCAACCCGCAAGGTTCAAAGAGGAGGTGTTGCCTAACGGCTGTGTCCTCATCCACCAAAGGCACGCACTTGCAGCCGCCGTTTGACAAATCGGCAAACTGCGCTATAATAAACCCAACAAGTGATATTTCAAGACCTTCGGGGCAGGGTGAGGTTCTCAGCGTGATGCGGAACCAATTCCCGATCGGCGGTGTGGAACCAGTAATTAGCGAATAGCTGGTTTCGAGCCCGCGAGCCATAAGGCTGATCTGGTGAGAGGCCAGAGCCGACGGTATAGTCCGGATGAGAGAGGGTCAGCGGGATAGCGGCAGGCTGGTAAGCCATGCCCGAAATCGCGTGAACGCGCCCCGAGGCCAACAGGTCTTCGGGGTTGTTTTTTTGGGGACCAAGTCAACGGGGGCCGAAAACGGGAGGAGGACTTCCCGCGCTAATGAGTAACGGAGATGGAACAATGGCGCCAGCAGAACAGTCAGGGGTGAAATCGAGGCTTACGAGCCGATTTTCGATCTTGACCAGTGGGCGAGCGGGGTATATGTTTGTCCCCCTGACTTTGCTCCTCTTCCTCGGCCTGTGGGAGCTAGTCGTGCGCTTGGGCAACTATCCGCCTTTCATCCTGCCCTCGCCAGGACGAGTGTACGCCAAGTTCTTGATCGTGTCCAGCGATGGCGCCCTGTGGCGCCACACTCAGATAACCCTGGCGGAGGTATTCGGAGGATTGGCCCTGGGCTTGACTGCGGCCACCTCGTTGGGCTACGTCTTGGCCAAATCGAGGCTCGTGGAGCGCATCCTCTCGCCCTACATCGTGGCCTCCCAGTCGGTCCCCATCGTGGCCCTGGCCCCTCTGCTGGTAATCTGGTTCGGTTTCGGGAGCCTGTCCAAGGTCCTCGTCTGCGCCCTGACCCTCTTCTTCCCCGTTCTGATCAACACCATCATCGGCATCCGCTCGGCGGAAAGGGACCTGGTTGACCTGATGCGCTCCCTGGAGGCCACTCGCTGGCAGGTCTTCACCATGCTGGAGGCGCCGGCTGCCCTGCCTGTCCTGTTGGGAGGGTTGAAGGTGGGCGTCACTTTATCTGTGATCGGGGCGGTGGTGGGCGAGTTCGTCGGGGCCGACCGCGGGCTGGGCTTCCTGGTGAACCTGGCTCGCGGGCTCTTCGACACGCCCCTCATGTTCGTAGCCCTTTTCACTTTGGTGGCCATCGCCATCAGCCTGTACGCGACCGTGTCCGCCCTGGAAAGCTTGCTGCTTTCGTGGAAGAAATAAAAACATTTCTGAGGAGGTTTCTACGTGAAGGAAAAAAGTCGTCTGGTTCTAAACTCGTTGTTGTGTCTGGCCATCGTCGCTCTCGTCGGCTGCGGCTCTGTCCTGAGCCCGCCGAAGGGCCCGTCCCAGTCGTCGGCCACGCCAACGCCGCCCGCGCCAGAGGAAATCACCCTGGCCATGGGCTTCATACCCAATGTCCAGTTCGCCCCCTTCTACGTGGCCGAGGACAAGGGTTACTTCGCCGAGGAGAACATGGAGGTCGAGTTCGACTACGGCATGGAGACGGATCTGCTCAAGCTGGTGGGCGCTGGCGAGCTGCAATTCGCTGTGGCCAGCGGGGATCAGGTCGTCCTGGCCCGGGCGCAGGGGCTGCCAGTGGTCTACGTTCTGAATTGGTATCGCAGGTTCCCTGTGTGCGTGGTCTCTTTGAAGGAGAAGGGCATCAATGGAGCCAAGGACTTGGTCGGCAAGACGGTGGGGATACCGGCTGCCGAGGGGGCCAGCTACATCGGCTGGCGGGCCCTCCTTCACGCCGAGGGGATAGACGAGGCCCAGGTCAATCTCCAGGTCATCGGCTACACCCAGGTTGCCAGCCTCACCGAGGGGCGGGTGGATGCCGCCGTGTGCTACGCCCTGAACGAACCAGTGCAACTGAGCCAGGCGGGATACTCGATAGACGTTATGTACGTGGCCGACTACGCCAACCTGGTTTCCAACGGTCTCATCACCAACGAGCAGACCATCGCCGAGCAGCCGGAGTTGGTCCAAAGGCTGATCCGAGCCATGCTGCGTGGGTTAAGGTACACTATCGAGTACCCAGATGAAGCCTTCGCCATCTGCAAAGAACACGTGCCTGAGATCGCCGGGGATACCGAAGCCCTGCAAGAAGCCGTCCTGGTCGAGTCCGTCAAGTTCTGGCAGGGCGAGCGGTTGGGCCATTCCGACCTCGCCGACTGGGAAGAGTCCCAGAGCTTCATGCACCAGATCGGGCTCATTGACGCCGAGGTGGACGTGGAGACGCTGTTCACCAACCAGTTCGTCGCTGAATCCCAATGATCTCCGAGAAACCCGAGAAACCCGAGAAACCAGGTTATTGCGTTGAAAAAGCGACTTCCGCTGGCAGCACTACATAGTCAGCCAGCCCTTCGATCCCGTAGCGAAAGAACCTGGTTTCTGAATTCATGATCTCCAAAGGCAAACTTATGGGCCCCGTTTTAGCAGCCGACGAGATAACCATGACTTATCTTGGGCAGCAAGGTTCACTCGAAGCCCTGGAAAGTGTTTCCTTTCAAGTTGGCGCCGGGGAGTTCCTGTGCATTGTAGGCCCATCGGGTTGCGGTAAGTCAACCTTGCTGCGTGTCCTGGGCGGCCTGGTGCAGCCCACGAGTGGCAGGGTCTATCTCGAAGGGGAGTTGCTGACTGCTCCCCGCCGCCAGATCGGCTTCGTCTTCCAGAAGGCCAACCTGATGCCCTGGCGTACCGTCCTTCGGAACGTCACCCTGCCGCTGGAGGTCAAGGGTCTGAAAGCCGAGCAGGCAGGTCAGCAAGCCAGGGAACTCTTGAGGTTGGTGAGTCTGGAGGGATTCGAGGACGCTTACCCTCATGAGCTATCGGGGGGGATGGAGCAGCGGGTAGCCATCGCCAGAGCTCTCGTCCATGATCCGGCCATCCTGCTCCTGGATGAGCCCTTTGGCTCGCTGGATGCCCTGACTCGGGAAAATATGAACCTGGAACTGCTGCGCATCTGGCAGACGAAGCAGAAGACAGTGGTCATGGTTACTCACAGCATCCAGGAAGCCATCTTCCTGGCCGATCGGATCCTGGTCATGAGTTCCCGTCCGGGGCGCATCGAAGCAACTGTCGCCGTTCCTCTGCCACGGCCTCGCCGCCTGGAGATGCTCTACGGCGACGAGTTCGGCGTCCTGTCCAAACGCGTGCGGCAGGCTATCCGCTGAAAACTGGAGGCCGATTTTCATTCGCCCCGCCCCTCCTCCGCCAGGCGTCCCACCAGGGCGTAGGCCAGGGCGGCGCTCTGCTCCAGCCGCTCCACCCGTAGTGGCATCTCTTCCTCTGAGAAAAGACCCTCCTCCACTCCCCAGGCGATCCGGGCCGCTTGCACACCGGCCTGCAGAAAGGCCCGTTCGCTGCGGCCGAGCAACGTGGTGGTCACTTCGTACTCCAGTTCCGCTGCCAGGGCATAACCCTCCCGCATCAACCACGTCGGCGTCTCCACACTCCACAGAGGGGGCATCTCGTCCCCACCTCGGACGCGCGCCCATGGCCCCGCCGCTTGCTCCGGGCTGTCCAGGTCTATCAGGATCAACTTTCGCATCAGCGTTCGCTCCACCGGCGGGGCGGGAGCCGTTGCCGCTGGGTCGAACTGACCGCTCAACTGCACCCCGAAGAGAAACGCCTCGCCCCCCAGCGCCGTGTCCAGGTTGAGGACCGCCACCACTTTCCCCAACTTGTCCCTGTGGCGGGTCAGATAGGCCCGGGAACTGAAGTAGTGGTCCGCCCGCTCCGAACCCAGGGAGACGAAGCGCACCGTGCGGGGGAGCGGTTCCCGGCCCAGGACGCGAGCCAGTTCCAGCAGCAGTGCCGTGTTGGTGTGGCCCCCATCGTTGGGTGGGTCCCACCCCTCGGCGTTGCGGGTGGCCAGCAGCCAGATTTCCTCTTCGAGGTGTGCCGTCCCCGGCAGTGTGGCCACGATGTTCTCCGTACTGACGGCCTCATAGCGCCGCAGCCCCTCGAAGATCAGTTGGGCTTGTTCCCCTGCGGCCATCGTCTGACGGACGATGGCCGCGTCCTCCGGGGCCAGGCTCACCGCTGCGGCCAGCGTCTCCGCTGAGTAGGTCTCCAACACCGCGGCCAACCCCGGTAGCCGCTCGTCGTTCTCCTCCAGTGTTGGCTGCGGCAGTTCCCGATCCTCTATCACCACGATCTTACCCTCCACATCGCCTAGAGAGGGCAGGTCGTCGGGTGAGACAACGATGAGCGGAGCGCTGATGACCTCGCCGGCCAGGGCGCTCAGGTGAGCCGCCGTGCTCTGGGGGATCACTTCGATATTTCCCACCCGCAGGGTCACATGGCGCACCGAGGCCAGGGGTGGGATCTCCACCTCCTCCCGCTCTACCGTCAGACCATAAGAGGCCAACGTCTCGGCCACGTAGTCGGCCGCCTCTCGGGCCGCGTCGCTGCCTGGTTCTCGCTCGCCCATCTCCATCAGCGCCTGCGCCACCTGGTAGACGCGCAGGCTCTCCACTGCTGCCTCCGCCGGGTGAACCGCCACTGGCTCCGACGGCGGCCCGAGCGTAGCTGTGGGGGTCGGGGCCGCCGTCGGCTCGGTGGTCACGGGGGGCGCCACGACGACCACGGGCGGGGCCGGCGGGGACACCTGCGTCCGCCACCACACCAAACCCAGAACCACCAAGGCGATCAGCGCCAACCCCGCCGCCAGGCGCACCGCCGCCTGACGGCGCTCCAGCACCGCCGGCCGCTGACGGGGCAACTCGTTGAGCGAGGAGACGGGTAGCTCTCCTGCCGCTACCCAGGCCGGATACCAGGCCGCCCCGACACTCGCCAACACCGGAAGCATCAGGCCGCCCAAGGCCACCCAGGGGGTCGCCCCAGGCCAGGTGGGTGACAGGGCCGCGAAGCCTCCCAGGGCCAGCCCGCTCCCCAGCAGGCCACCCAGCAAGCCCACCCAGGCCGCCTCGACCAGGAACAGCCGCACCACGTCTCCCGCCCGCCAGCCCGCCGCCCGCAGCAACCCCATCTCCCGTCGCCGTTCCCGGGCGTTGAGCAGCGTCAGGTCGGCCACCGTCAGCGCAGCCACCAGGGCGCACAGCAGGGCCAGCGCCAGATGGTAGCCCCGCACTTCCAGCGTCACGTGCTGGCCCAGCAGCGTCGTCTCCAAAAAGTGGCGCGCCGAGAGGGTGACCAGCCCCATGAAGGCCAGCAAGCCTGTGGCCAGCGCCAGCATCAGCCCCGCCGCCAGGGCTCGGTCTCGGCAGAGCAGGAGGTGGCGGAACGAGTAGCCAACCACTGAGAGTCGGCCGAAGGCGCGCCTCCGCGCCCGCACCTCGCCGGCCCGCACCACGTGGGCTGAGGGCAGGGTCACCGCCCGCCGGGCGGGGGCCAATCCTCCCACCAGGCACAACCCCACTCCCAGGGGCACAATCAGCAGGGCCGCCTCCAGGGGAATGGCCAATCCTGCCAGGTGGGTGAGCGCCAGGGCCAGCAGGGCACTAGCCGCCCCGGCCAGCCCCCCCACCAGCGCCTGCTCCGAGAGGATCAGCCCTGCCACCGCCGAGGTGCGCCAGCCCAGCGCCTTGAGCAAGCCCAACTCTCCCTGGCGCCCCAGAACCGACAGGTAGGAGACGCTGGCGATGTACAGGGTGCAGACCCCCAGGGCCAACCCCAGCACCAGGAAGCTGGCCCACTGGGTGTTGCGCAGGATGGCGGTGTCCACATTCTTCTTGACCCACAGCTCCTCGACGTAGCCGGTGGGGGGCACATCGCCGTAGCCTGGGATGTGGACCAGCAGCGGTTGGGGGGAAGAGCCGACCATGACGTCCACCTCCAGGCCGGTGAGGTCCACGATCTGTTGGGCCAAGGCCTGGATCCTGGCGCGGGCCTCTTGGTTCATCTCCTCGATGCCGGCGGCGCGGATGCGGATGCAGGAGATGGGTGCCGGCCCGCCCAAGAGCTCGGCCAGCTCCAGGGGGGCCAGGACGAGAGGCGGGGTGGTGACATAGCCGCCGGGGTTGAAGGTGGGTCGGAGGGCCACTGGCTCGGTTGGCTGGCCCTCCTCGTCGTACTTGAGCACTGCTCGGGGCGCCAGGTAGGTCTCCAGCGGCATGGCGTTGGGGGCCAGTTGCTGCCCTTCCAGCAGCCGGACCAGGTCGAAGGCGCCGACGGTCTTCAGTTCGAAAAAAGCCTCACGTGGCCCAGCTAGTAGATAGGATAACCGTCGGAAGGTGACCTCTGGGCCCTCTTGTTCCACCGGCATCGCCTCCAGGACAAGATCTGCTGTCACAGAAGCGGTAAGGATCTCTCGATAATGGATGGGGCCGGGCACGATGAACTCATATCCCATACTGACCGGCCACTTTCCTCGCTGCAATTGCTTCAGAACCGCCTCGTGCCCGGCAACGCTGTCCAGCGTGTGCTGCCAGACCACCTCGGCGGGCGCCTGATCCAGGTAGCTCCGTCCGCCTGCCTCGCGCAAGGCGTCCAGGGTCTCTTGGGTGGGCACCCCAAGGAGAGGCAGGGCGACTTGGCTGACGGTGTACTGGGTGGTGAAATCAACGTAAGGATGGCTGTTGACCAGCGCCGGCACTGTGTAGCCGCTCGCTTTTCGCCCATCGGGGAACGTGTAGCCCGTTTCTTCTGCTTGCAACTCGTCTTCGGGGGAGAAATAGCGGCCCTCCAGCACTGCTCCGTCCAGCCCAACCAGGGCTGCCTCAGCCTGGGGAGCGATTGCGGCAAGTAGAGCAGCGTGAGAGGTACCGATCGGCAGTACAAGAGGAGCTTTGCTTTGTCCGGGGAGAAACGGACCCGCTCCACCATCAAACCCCAGGCTTACTGAGCCTCTTACGTCAGGCGATAGGAGAGTGTAGGTTCTTCGCCGAGAAGGGATCGTGTGAATACCATTGTCCACCAGTATGGTGCGCTCTACGCGATACGCGCCTGGAGAGAGCGGTTCTGTTTCAACGGCCGTAGAGACATCGAAGTAACCGAGCATGGCGAGGGGAGCAGCCACTTCGACTTCGGACATGGCCTTGATGGCCTGGTATTGGGCCATGGTGATGCCCCCCGCCAGCCCGCTCTCGTAGTGGGCCTCCAGCAGGTTGTGCCGGCTCTCGATGAGGGAACGGGAGCCGGCGGGGCGCACCAACAGGTCGTAGGTGGTGCGCCAGTAGGCAGCCAGTTCCCTCGCCACCCGCACCTGGGTCGCCTCGGTCACCGAGGAGAGCAGGCTGACTCCCAGCGAGGCAGCCAGTTCCCTCGCCACCCGCACCTGGGTCGCCTCGGTCACCGAGGAGAGCAGGCTGACTCCCAGCGAGGCAGCCAGCACGCCCACCAGCAGCAGGGCTGTGCGGTCGGCGCGCTTCAGCAGGGAGTGCAGGGCGTAGCGGAAGGTGTGAGGGCGCGCTGCGGCGGCGAGGAGGAGCAATAGCGCGGTGAGGGCGGCGGCGCCGGCCAGCCAGGGTCGCAGCCGGGTCAAGATGGTCCTGAGGTCCACCACCTGGGGACGCTGGAGCAGCCCGGTGGCTGGGGTGGCCTCCTCCGGCATGGGTGGGGGGAAGGAGTAGGAAGTAGCCGTAGTGCCGACAGCCAGCACGAAGAGAGGAAACACGTCGCTGTCCAGGACTCGCTGGACGATGGCTACGGCTTGCACGTGCCCAGGGTCGGCACCGTCAGGCAGGGCCAGTTCGGATTCCACGCTTGCCTCGCCGCCAGGTTCGATATCATCCAGGAGATATGGCGGCGACATGGCCCGTACCACAAAGTGATAACCATCCTGGCCCAGGTCCTCATAAAGAACAAGCAACAACTGAAGGCCCGTGGCTTGCTCCTCCCCTTTGTTTTCCACCCAGGCCTGGAGAGCGACTTGCTTTCCAGAGGTGTGCTGGTTCACTCGCACGTCTAGCGTTGGAGGACGGGTGTTCTTCGCAATCGAGAGCAACGTCAACCGATGATTCTCGTACGCAGCCATCTCATCACGAACGCCATAGTTGGCGTAACCAGAACCACTGAAAGAGACAGGCACACGCTCCACCCCTTGAGCAGCCATCCTGTTCCTGGTCGCCGGACAGTGATGTTCATCGTCCAGGTGATATTCCAGAGGAATGATGTGTTCGGGTCCCCGCTCAGCGGCCAATCGCTCCACGGCTCTGCTCATAGGCTGGCCGGCTTCGCTCCAATCGGCAGTGAAGACTTCGATGAGCACCGGCCAGGACGGTTCCGCCTGGGCATAGGTTGAAGCGTTGGTGGTCAGAGTGGCACCAACGATGAGGGCCATCGTCAAGATCAGGATGGCCGCTTTGGACTTTTGCGTTCGCATAAGATGTTCTCCTACTTGACGTGGGACTCTGCTCGCATGAGCAGAGCCCCACGAGATGGGTCATGGGAAACAGGCCCTCCCCTTAGTCGCCACAAGGCGGTTCCGCACAGGCGTACCGCCAGTACAGATCACAGTCGTTGTTGGCACAACGCTGCCTGAGTAGATCCCCTGCATCCCAGCAACCACAACAGTTCTCGCAGACCGCGTACCAGGGCCCCCAGCAACTGGGGCACTGGTAGTCCGGCTGTGGTGGTGGCGGTGCCGCGTTGGCCGTCGTCGCCGTGACCAGCGAGATCGCTGCTAGCAGGAACGAGGCCACCAACATCACGGCCAGGATACCCGTTAGCTACTTCTGTCGCTTCATCGCTTTTCACCTCCCTTCCACTTGGATTTCTCAGTCATCTCAGCAGACACTTAGCCACCTCCTTTCCTCATTCCTTACTATCCGCCGCCAACGCCTCCAGTTGCTCCAGTGTGCCGGCAAATCCTGCGTTGGCAATCGCGCCCTCTCCGTCAATGACGTAGAAGAAGGGCGTCCCCGGCGCCTGGTAGTCCTGCGCCACCGCGTCATCCCAGGTCAGCACAGGTAAGTCAAAGCCTTGTTCTTCCACCAATTGCCGGTTCTCCTCGACCGGGCCCCGCGAGATCATCACCACTTGTACGTCCTCTTCGCGCTCGCTGAAGGCCCTCAGGTGGGGATACATCTCTATGCAGGCCGGGCATTGGGTCGAGGAGAAGACCAGCAGTACTTCCCGCCCTGCAAAGTCAGCCAGCGAAACCATCTGACCCGTCGTGTCGGGCAGGGTGAAGGCCGGCGCTTCCGTTCCGATCTCCAACCCCTGCGGTCCCCTCATCGCCTGCAACGGTTGCAGCGCTGCCAACACCTCCCGCTGTAACTGGTTCATCCTGACGAAGAGGCCAAAGATGGCGATCATCAACAGGACGACCACCCCCATCAACGTCAGCAGCAGTACCTGCGTCCTGGTCTCGTTCATTATTACCTCCCTGCGATCCAACTTCCCACTCCGGGTACCTCAAGGCAAGCCGTCACGTTTGGCACGACCCCGAGCGCAGCCGGGGGGAGCGAAACCGAAGGGCTCATCCAACGCCCAGGCGCGCCCAGATGGCCTCCAGGCTCCGCTCCCCGCCCAGGCAAGTCTGGTCTACGATGGCTCCGTCCTTGAGGAAATAGACCCTGTCGGCGAAGGCGGCGACCCGTGGGCTGTGCGTCACCACTACCACAGTGCGCCCCCCCTCGTCGCACACCCGCCGCAGCAATTCCATCACCTCATCGCCCGCTCGCGTGTCAATATTGCCCGTGGGCTCGTCGGCCAATACGATCGCTGGCTCATTCACCAGCGCCCGCGCAATGGCCACCCGCTGCTGCTCCCCGCCGGAGAGTTGGGAGGGCAGGTGGTTGGCCCGTTCCGCCAACCCCACTGCGTCCAGCAACTCGCGGGCACGGGCCTCCAGGTCGAACTTACACTGACGGCGGTAGGGGATCAGCGGCAGCATCACGTTCTCCACTGCCGAGAGGATAGGCACCAGGTTGAATAGCTGGAAGATGAAGCCGATCTTTCCGCGTCGGAAATCGGCCAGCGCGTTGCCCTGCAACGTGCTCACGTCTACTCGGTCCACCATCACCCCCCCCGCGGTGGGCTCGTCCAGCGTGCCGATCAGGTTGAGGAATGTGGACTTGCCAGAGCCCGAAGGCCCCGTGACGGCCACGAACTCCCCCCGCTCGACCGAGAGGTCCACCCCGTCCAGCGCGCGCACCTCCGTGCCGTTGGTGTAGATCTTGGTCAGTCCCTCCGTCACGATCATGGCCTCTGCTAGGTTACTCATTGCATCTCCCTCCACTCAAGATGTCTCATCCGGCTGGCCCCGCTTGGGTGGACGCCCGCGCGGCCGGCTGACGTGCCGGGGCAGGGGCATCCGGCGCAATTCGTCAAGCCGGGCTTCACACACGTCTAGCCAGCGCAAGTCAGCCTCCAGGTGCATGATAGCGCCTTCCAGCAACAGCAGCCAGGGGAGTTCGCTCGCGGGGTCAGCCTCAGCGCGCATGTGGGTCAACTCGTGCATCTCGCTGAGCAACTCCCGCCGCTGGGCTTGTAGCACCTCGCCCGGCGGCACCGGGCCGGAGAAGAGGCTGAGCATTAGCTTGGCGTGGAAGGCGTCGCGCAGGCGGTAGTCGCGAGACAGTGGCTCGCGGTACCAGCGCTCCAGTTCCGCCCTCCCATCCTGGGTCAGCTCGTAGACGGTGCGCTCCGCCGCTTTGTTCACGGATGCGACCTGGCGCACGACCAGGCCGTCTCGCTCCAACCGCGAGAGCGTGCTGTAGATCTGGCCGGTGTTGATCACCCGGTGG
>CAYWWC010000103.1:0-12909 GCA_964461615.1 uncultured Anaerolineae bacterium | reverse complement strand
AAGTCGGCCTGATTGCGGCCTTCATTGGTACCCTGCTAGGGGCCCTCATCGGTTTCATCAGTGGCTACTTCGGCGGAGTGGTTGACGCTGTGTTGAGGATCTTGATTGACGTCTTCCTCTCGGTACCCTCCCTCGTATTCTTGATTTTGATTGCCTCCCTGGTGAGGGGGTTGGGGGTGCAGACCATGGCTCTGGTCATCGGGGCCTTTGCCTGGCCCTCGCCCGCCCGCCAGGTCCGGGCCCAGGTGCTGAGCCTAAAGGAGCGAGCCTTCGTCCAGATCGCTCGCCTCTCGGGTATGTCCGGCCTGGAAATCATCTTCCGCGAGTTGATGCCCCACATGATACAATGGCTGGGAGCCAACTTCGTCAACGCCTTCATCGCCGCCATCCTGGCCGAGTCGGGGCTATCCCTCCTGGGGTTGGGTCCCCAGCGAGAGATGACCCTGGGCATGATGATCTACTGGGCCCTCAGCTTCTCGGCCATCTTGCAGAACCTCTGGTGGTGGTGGGTAACCCCGATCCTTACCCTCATGTGTCTCTTTCTCTCCCTGTACCTGATCCATCTGGGCTTCGATGAGGTGAGCAATCCCCGGCTTCACTCCCAGGTGTGAGGATGCGCTGTCCCCAAATAAGATTCGGATTAACGAGTCAAAATTCTGGGCGCAGATTAACGCAGATGCCGCTTCGCTTACATTTATCTGCGAAAATCTGCGCTTAAGCGAAGCGGCATCTGCGTCCCATTACTTGTCGGTCTGAGGCGGAGCTTCGCTGGACTTTCAACTCAGGAGATGGAATCAACATGGACCAAGTCAGAATCAAAGATAAGATGCGGAGCGCCTATACACCGCAACAATGGATGGGCGTACAAATTGAGAAGATAAGGGCAGCGCGGTTTTCAGAGACTTCAAAACTTGAAGACTGGAAAATACGAGAAGCGATATATCACCGACCGGGAGATTATGAATGGCTTGACCAGCGGTGGAGACCCTACCAGATTGGGGATGAGTGGGGAGGTGAGAACCGCACTGCGTTTTTCCGCTGCGAAGCAAAGGTCCCCAAGAGCTTTGACGGAAAGTACTGTGTACTGCATCTTAAACCCGGTGGCGAGGGACTGCTGACTCTCAATGGAAAACAACTGGCCGGGCTGGACTCAAAACACGAGGTTGTTTTTCTGTCTGAACAGATGAAGGGCGGTGAAGCGCTAAAGAGAGAGATTGAGCAGTACGTCAACGAGATGGAAATTCCCAGGATTGTACATCGGTTCAGCGTGGTAGAGTTGGCGGTGCTTGACCGCGACATTGAGGACGCATATTTCGATCTCCAGTGCGCTTATGACATCGTGTTGACCCCCCAGGCAGGGAACGAGGTCCGCGCATTTCTTTTTGATGAGCTCAAGAAAGCTATTTCTTTGATTGACTTCGAGGGGGATGGCGAGAAGTTCAGAGCGAGCCTGATGAAAGCGCGGTCTTACGTGCGGGACCGTATTTACAATTCCGGTCGCTTCAAGCGCCATGGCCGTCTAAACATGGTAGGCCATAGCCACCTTGATTTCGTGTACCAGTGGGATTATAGTGAGTTTTTGAGAAAAATCGGTCGTACGCATGCCACAACGCTGAACATGATGCGCGAATTCCCGGATTATCTTTTCTGTCAAAGCCAGATGAAGCTTTATGAAGATCTGCAAAGTCTATATCCGGAGATTTATGATGGGATCAAAGAGCGCGTAAAAGATGGTCGCTGGGAAGTCATAGGCGGGATGTACGTTGAGCCAGACTGTAATCTGATTTCAGGTGAATCGTTTGTGCGCCAACTCCAATTTGGGCGGGAGTTCGCGCGGCGAGAGTTTGGAACAACGCACCGTACTGGACCATACGGTACAGTGTCGTCTGTTTGCTGGCTGCCGGATGTATTCGGCATCGCCTGGTTTATCCCTCAGATTCTCAAACGGGCAGGTTTTCAGTTTCTAATCACGAACAAACCGGTGATCTGGAACGATACCAACGAGTTTCCTCATAACACATTCTGGTGGGAAGGGCCGGACGGTTCACGCATCCTAGCGCACCTGCCAGCCACACACTTTGGGGCGGGAATAGACGCGGATGTTATGCTGACAAATTGGAACGAGTACAAGCAGAAAGTAGAGTGCAGTGAAGTAATCTACAACTATGGTTACGCCGATGGCCGCGGCGGGCCAAATCGCGAGGATGTTCTCACCGGACGGCGATACAAGAGTATTCCCGGTGTGCCCGAATCGTTATTTACCCATGGCCAGGAGGCTTTCGAACGGATAGAAGTTAACGTGGAAAGCCTGCCAGTGTGGAAAGACGAGCTCTATCTAGAAACACACCGCGGAACATACACCACCCAGGCGCGTCTGAAAAAACACAATCGTAAAGTGGAAATACTGTACAGAAACGCGGAGGCGATGTCGGCGTTGGCGAGTCTACTGGGCGGCAGTTATCCGCAGGAAGATCTGCGCGAAGGTTGGAAGTTGATACTCAAAAACCAGTTCCACGATATTCTACCTGGCTCACACGTCACTCAGGCTTTTCACGACGCTGCTAAAGATTACGAAAGTGTTTTCGAAAAGGGCGACGAGGCGCTGACATCGGCGTTGAGCTATATAGGGAATCAAATCAGTTCAGAGGGTGCTGCTGTGGCCGTGTTCAACATGCAGCCGTGGGAAAGAACGGATGTAGTCAACGCGGAGTTCAAGAGATCGCCCGACACCTCTTTCAAGATTGTGGATGCCAACGGGAACAGCGTTCCGTTCCAGGTTCTCAGTCAGGACGACGGACGGGTGAGAGTGCTGATCGAAGCGCGTGTCCCACCGATGGGGTATACGGTCTACAGACTCGTTGCAGGCCAACCCGATGGTAGCGCCCCGTTTGTCGTGCATGACGAATCAATCGAGAACGACTTCTTTCAAGTCCGTTTTGATGAGCAGGGAACGATTTCTGGAATTTACGACAAGAAGAACGATCGTCAGGTTATAGAGGAAGGCAAGCAGGGCAACAGGTTCCAGTTGTTCGAAGATGTGCCGGGACGTTATGCCGCCTGGGACATTGTGCCCATGTATAAAGACCGTGAGTTTGAGGTTCCGCCCATCGAGCGTTCTGAAATCGTTGAAACCGGTCCAGTGAGACTTGTTTTGCGGCAGGAGCGCGGTTTTATGAAATCGAGGATTGTGCAGAAGATCATCCTTTATCGCAGCCTGCCGCGGATAGATTTCGAGACGGAGATCGAGTGGGGAGAGCGAGATCGGCTACTGAAGACCGGATTTCTGGTCAATGTGAATGCCATGAGAGCCACCTATGATATGTCCTATGGCTACATCGAAAGACCGACTCATGCTAACACATCGTGGGACGCTGCCAAGTTCGAGGTTTGCGGTCACCTATGGGCTGATCTTTCGGAGGGCGACTATGGTGTAAGTCTGCTGAACGATTGCAAGTATGGGTACGATATCTTTGGCAATCGTATGCGCCTCACCCTACTCAGGGGGCCACAGTATCCGGATCCAACGGCGGATTTGGGGCACCATTTGTTTACCTACAGCCTCTATCCCCATCGGGGTGACTGGCGACAGGCCGAAACACCGCGCCGGGCATGGGAGCTCAATGATCCGCTTATTGCCATCCCAATAGAGGGAGGGGACGGCAATCTGAAATCTAGCGGCTCTTTCCTGTCCGTCGTCAGTGATCACGTCATGATATCGGCGTTGAAAATGGCAGAGAAAGGAGATGGGCTTATTCTCAGGCTCTACGAAGACCAGAACCGGCGCGGTACGGTGAACGTCACATTTTTCCATCCCCCTTCTCGCGCCACAGAGTGCGATCCGTACGAAAACGAAATTGGCCAGGCCGTCGTCGTGTCCGGCTGTTTACGCTTTGATATCAGACCATTCGAAGTAAGAACGTTCAAGCTATATTTTGAGAAGTGGTGCAATGCTCAGTTTTCGTGAAATGAACCTGGCCATTTTTCGAAGAGAGGACCCAGGCGGTGTGCTCTGGCAGCCAAGATTAGAGTACTGGTATGATGTGAACGAAAAGCGAGGAACTTTGCCAGAGCATTTGAAGGAGGCTTGTCTCCTTGATGTCTACGATTACTGCCATGCTTCAGTTCGATACTTTACGGACCCTTTGCGCTGGCGATACAAAAACGTGCAGGTCACTGAGTCGTGGGAAAGTGAAAAGCGACTGCGGCGCATGTGGGAAACCCCTGTGGGGACTCTAACCGACGTTTTGCACTACGATGAATGGAACCTGTCCGCCTATAACACCGAGTACAAGCTGAAAAGTCCAGAGGATTTCAAAGTTCTGGAGTTCATGCTGCAAGATGAGGAATGGTACTGGGACCAGGAAGCCTATGAGCAGGATCTACAGCGAGTGGGCAAGCGGGGCAGCCCTCAGTTCTACTTTCGCCGCTCACCGATACAAGGTCTCTTCATCGAGCATACGGGGTTTGAGAAAACCGTCTACATGATGCATGATCATCCAGCGCTGATTCAACACTACGTCGAGGTAACGTCAGAGGCCGACAACGCCCTGTATGAAGTTCTCTGCCGATCTCCCGTCCAGATTCTCAATCTGGGTGAGAACATTGATGCTGCTATGAACCCGCCCCCGATCTGGAGGGAGCATCTGGTTCCCTATTACTGCCAGCGGGTTGAACAGTTGCACGCTGCTGGCAAGTTTGTGCACATTCACGTGGATGGGACGATGAAGCCGCTCTTGCCCCATTTGAGGGATTGCCCCTGGGATGGGATCGAAGCAGCCACGCCTCTTCCCCAGGGAGACGTCACGCTTGAGGAGATCAAAGAGGCACTGGGCGACCGGGTGCTTCTGGATGGGATTCCCGCCTTGTATTTTCTCCCGTCTTTCTCTACGGAAACGCTGATGGAATGTGTGAAACACGTGGTGGAACTGTTTTATCCCCGGCTTGTGCTGGGGATATCCGATGAGCTGCCCCCGGACGGCGATATCGAACGGGTGCGGCTTGTAGGCGAGTTGGTGCAAGAATCAGTTTAAGTTGATGACCAGAAAGGACATCTTATGCCTTATCAAGCTTTCGTCGTTTCCCACACCCACTGGGACCGCGAGTGGTACCAGACCTTCCAGGAGTTCAGGATTCGCCTGGTCACCGTAGTGGACAGGTTGCTAGATATCCTGGCCAGCGATCCCAGCTACCGCCACTTCATGCTGGATGGGCACTCCATCGTGGTCGAAGATTACCTGCAAATTCGACCCGAACGTGAGCCTGACATCCGGGAACAGGTTCAACAGGGCCGGCTGCTCATCGGTCCCTGGTACGTTCTACCAGATGAGTTCCTGGTGAGCCCTGAGGCACTCATCCGAAATCTGATGCTGGGCCAGCAGGTGTCCCGTCGCTTCGGCGAGCCGATGTCGGTCGGTTATATCCCGGATTCCTTCGGACACATCAGCCAGTTGCCCCAGATTCTGGCCGGCTTCGGCATCCGTGACGCGGCCGTCTGGCGCGGCGTGCCTGACCTGCCGACGGAGTTCCTGTGGCAGTCGCCCGACGGAACGGCTGTCCTGACCCTATACATTCGCGACGGCTATGGCAACCTGGCCTGGATACCCCGCGACCCGGATGGCTTCGCCCAAATCGTGCGCCAGGCGGTGGATAGCCTGACCCCTCACGCTACCACCCACGCCGTCATCCTGATGAACGGCACGGACCACACGGAGCCCTCCCCTGACCTGCCGGGCCTCATGGCCGCTGCGGAAGAGTGTCTGCCAGACGTGAAGCTCGTCCACGGCACCTTGCCCCAGTACGTCGCCGCCGTACGCGCCGCGAATCCCAGCCTGCAAACGGTTCAGGGCGAGTTCCGCAGTTCACAGCGGTCCAATATCATCCCCGGTGTACTGTCGGCCCGCGTATGGATAAAGCAGCGCAACCGGGCCTGCGAGACGTTACTGGAGGGTTGGGCAGAACCGTTCAATGCCTTTGGGGCCTGGGTGGATGTACAAACCGATGTGCCGCTCCACGAGGCCAATCATGCCTTGGTGTGCCATGCCTGGCGCTACCTCCTCCAAAACCACCCTCACGACTCCATCTGTGGCTGCAGCGTGGATCAAGTCCACGAGGAAATGCGGTTTCGCTTCGATCAGGTGGAGCAAATCGGCGAAGAGGTCACGCGGCGCAGTCTGACGAGCCTGGTACGGCGCATCGCGACCAGGAGCCCCAAGCTCAGTGCTCCCCAGGAAGCTCTCCCCGCCGACGATCTGGTCCAGCCCACCTCGTACGTGCCAATCGTCGTCTTCAACCCCACCGATGGGCCGCGCACAGACCTGGTCCACGTGCAGGTGCAGATACCGCCTGCCTGGCCAGGCTACGAGCTGGTAGACGAAGAGAGACAACCTTTACTGTGGCAGCAGTTGGGCGAGGAGAAACTCGATTTCTCCCTCCTGGGCATTAACCACGAGGATTTGTTGATCCGGCTGATGCAGGAGCACCCTGGGCGGGTGGGGGGACAGGGGATCGTGAGGCTCAGGTATCACGAGGGCAAAGCTGGCCCGGTGGTAATGGCCACCCTGAGCGCTCATGGTCAGCCCAGTCCGGCCCAGGTGGAGGCCGCTCTCGCCGATGTCCGGTGCCGGCTGCGCGCGGCCGGGAAGCTTCCGCAGGTAGATGTAAGATTGGCTCCCCAGATGGCCCTGGCCTTTGTGGCGCGGGACGTGCCCGGTCGCGGCTACCGGGCCTACTTCCTGCGGCCTGGCCCCGCGCGCCCAGCGCCAGAGGTGGAAGCCGGTGCGTTGAGTATTGAGAACGAGTTCTACCGCGTCGAAGCCGCCCCTGCGGACGGGAGCATCACCCTGCGTGACAAGACCACCGGCCTGGTCTATCGCGGGCTCAATCGCTTCGTGGACGAGGGCGATCGGGGAGACGTGTACAACCACTGTCCGGTGGAGCAGGACGTGGTGGTGGATGAGCCAGCCCGGCCACCGCTGGTGAGGCTGTTGGAAGCAGGCCCGGCCCGCCAGATGCTGGAAATCGCCCTGCACTATCGCGTGCCGGCCCGGCTTACCGCCTCCCGCCGCGCCCGGCTGGCCAGACGGGTCACTCTCCCCATCACCACCCGGATCAGCCTGGTCTCCGGCCTTCGCCGCGTGGACTTCGAGACTACGATCAACAACACGGCCAGGGATCATCGGCTGCGCGTCTGCTTTCCCACGCCCGTCAAGACCGACCGTTTCCGCACTGAGACGCCGTTCGACGTGGTCGAGCGTCCGCTAGACCTACCCACGGAGACGAGTGGATGGCCGGAGCAGCCAGCACCCACGCATCCGCAGCGTACCTTCAGCGACCTGAGTGACGACCGGGCTGGGATGACCCTGATCAACCGTGGCCTGCCGGAGGTGGAAGCGCGACGTGAGCCCGATGGCACGGCGCTGCTGCTCACGTTGCTGCGCTGTGTGAGTTGGCTCTCCCGCGCCGACATGCCGGTCCGGCCTGGGCACGCCGGCCCAGGTGTCCCCCTGCCTGGCGCTCAATGCCTGGGCGAACACACCTTCCACTACGCCCTGGTCCCGCACGGCGGCGACCGGGAGACACCTGGCTGGCTTTCAACCTTCCCCCAGGCCTATGCGTTCAACGCCCCCATGCGTGCAGTCGTGGCCGATCCACATAATGGGCCGCTGCCGTCAGCCCTGAGTTTCGTAGAAGTGAGCCCTGCCGTCGTTGTCGTCAGCGCCATCAAGCTGGCTGAGGAAGGAAATGGGCTGATCGTTCGCGTTTGGAACGTCGCCCCTGTACCGGCTGAGGCTCGACTGCGGCTTAACCTGCCTTTCAGCCGGGCCTTCCTGACCGACCTGAACGAGCGATCCAGCGAAGAACTGAATCCGGACGCAGACAACTTCGTTCGACTCTCCCTGCGCCCGCGCCAGGTTCAGACAGTGCGTTTTGAGCAGTAAGGAGGGGTCATGCTGCGATCCTATACGCTGACGGGCACCGCCACCCTGGCGGATAAAGCAACTGATGACTACCTTCTCCTTCCCTTTGAGGTGCCGCCAGGCATCAGCCGGCTGACCGTTCACTACACCTATACCCATCGGGTCAGTGCTGCGCTGCCGGGAGGTAGCGGCAACGTCGTAGACATCGGGGTGTTCGATCCGCGCGGCGCTACGGTATTCCAGGGCCACGGCTTCCGTGGCTGGAGCGGGAGCAACCGCTCCGAATTCACCATCGGGCTGGCGGATGCCACGCCGGGCTACCTGCCCGGCCCGATCTACCCGGGCGCCTGGCACATCATCCTGGGGCTCTATCACATTGTGCCGGAGGGGTGCCACTATTGCGTGGAGATCAACCTGTCAGCCGATGCCGGCCAACCAGATCGCCCGGCCCCGTCACCGTCGGTTCCGCGCCCGGCACGGCGTGGCCTCAGGTGGTGGCGCGGCGACCTTCAGAGCCACACTCACCACTCCGATGGCACCGGCAGCCTGGCCGACCTGGCGGCGGCGGCACGCGCACGGGGTCTCGACTTCGTGGCCGTCACCGAGCACAACACCGTCAGCCATCTGCCCTACCTGGCCCAGGCCGGTGGCGACGACCCTTCGGGCAGAGCCCTTCGGCCAGGCTCAGGACAGGCCTCAGGGCGAAGCCTGCTCCTCATCCCCGGCCAGGAGATCACCACCTACTACGGCCACGCCAACGCCTGGGGCATCCAGAGTTGCCAGGAATTCCGCTGTCATGACAACGCCACGATGGCTCGGATCATTGACGCCGTGCACGCCAGTGGCGGTCTGTTTTCTATCAACCATCCCAAGGATAACGGCCCAGCCTGGGAGTATAGCTCCGACCTGCCCTTCGATTGTGTGGAAGCGTGGCAGGGCCTCTGGGCAGCGAACAACTATCAATCGTTGGACTTCTGGGACAGTCTGCTTCGGCAGGGGCGGCGGGTGGTGGCAGTGGGGGGAAGTGACAAACATGTGGCGCCCTTCACTGGAGAGCCCGGGATCCATGACATTGGCACGCCAACGACCTGGGTCTACGCTGGAGAGCTTTCGGCGGCAGGCATCCTGGCTGGCATCCGGGCCGGACACGTCTTCGTGTCGGCCGATTCGCCAGGGCCAGAGCTGTATCTGGCCGCCGATGCTGATAGGGATGGGTTGTACGAGGTCATGATGGGGGATGAGGTGATCGTCGCCGCCAGACAACCCGTGATGCTGCGCGCCCACGTGGTCGGTGGCAGGGGACTGATGCTGAGCATCGTCTCCGGCGAAGGGGTGGAGAGTGTTCCTGTTGAGAACGATGATTCCACTCACCGCTGGCAGGCCAGGCCGGAGGACGATACGTTCTACCGGCTCGAATTGGTCGAGCCTCCCGGTGGGAAGGCAGATCGCAATCCGGCAGCGCTGGTGAGACGCGCCTTGTCGAATCCCATCTACGTGACCATAGCCGCGCCAGAGAGAGATGGATGAACCCGCGAGAACGCATTCTGACAGCGCTGCGACATCAGGAACTCGACCGTGTGCCTATTGACCTGGGCGCCATGCGCTCTACCGGCATCACCGCTCTGGCCTACCGCCGGCTCAAGGAGCACCTGGGGCTCACTGAGGGAGAGGTCTACGTCTACGATACCGGTCAGCAACTGGCTGTAGTGGAGCCTCCTATCCTCGACCTCTTCGGCCTGGATGTGGTCCCGCTGGACCTGGATCAACTCCGGGGCTGGCAACCCTACACTCTCCCCGATGGCTACCCGGCCCGCATCGTGGCTGATTTCATCACCGAAACAGCGCCCGATGGGTCGGTTTACCAGCTTGAAGACGGCCGCCGGGTGCGCTGCCGTCCCCCCAGTAGTCACTACTTCTATTGCATCTACCAGCCCCTGGCTGAGGCCACCACTCCGGCCGATCTGAACCCTCTCCCCTTGCAGGGCTATAGCGACGACGAATTGATTCTCCTCCGCGACCGGGCTCGTTATCTCTACCAGAACAGCGATTACGCCATCATGGGCCACTTCGGGGGGAGCATTCTGGAGGCGGGGCAGGGCTTGCGCGGTTGGGAACGGTTCATGATTGACCTGGCCCGAGGAGGCCCCTTCTTGGAGGCTTTCCTGGAGAGGCTGACCGAAGTTCACCTGGCCGACCTGGCCCGCTACCTGGACGCCGTTGGCCCCTACATCCAGATCATCGTTATGGGAGATGATTTGGGCACCCAACATGGGCCTCAGATCTCCCCTCAGACGTACCGTCGCTGGATCAAACCCTGTCATACCCGCATCTACGGCTACGTCCATCAGCACTACCCGGAGGTCTACGTCTTCCTCCACTCCTGTGGCGGCATCTACCCCCTGATCCCCGATCTCATCGAGGCCGGGGTTCAGATCCTTAACCCGGTGCAGATCTCGGCCGCGGGGATGGATCCCGTCCGCTTGAAGCGGGAGTTCGGTGCAGACCTCACCTTCTGGGGCGGGGGATGCGACACGCAACACACCCTACCCCATGGCACCCCGGCGGAGGTAGCGGCCGAGGTGAAGAGGCTGCTGGATATTTTCGCCCCTGGGGGTGGTTACGTCTTCAACCAGGTGCATAACATCCAGGCCGATGTTCCCCCGGAGAATATCGTGGCCATGCTGGAGACAGCCCGCGGAGGTTACACGATATGAGTGAAAAAGAGCAGAAACGGCCATCACGCATAATCAACAGCGTCGCCCCCATCCGCATCTGTGACAATGGCGGCTGGACCGATACCTGGTTCGCCGAGTACGGCAAGATCTTCAACATCGGCGTCTATCCCTATGCCGAAGTGCAGATTGAAGTCTACCCCTGCAGCGACCAAGAAGAGCGCGTCGTCATCTACGCTGAGAACTACGGCGAACGATATGTACGGCATCTCAAAAAGACAACCTGGGATCGGCATCCGCTGCTGGAGGCTGCCATCGAGCGCATGGGCGTGCCTGATGACATCGCCATTCGGGTCACCATTTTCTGCGAAGCGCCTGCCGGTGCTTCGACCGGCACCTCGGCCGCCGTCACCGTCGCCCTCGTTGGGGCCCTGGATTGCCTCACGCCCGGCCGCCTAACCCCGCACGAAGTCGCCTACACGGCCCAATCTATCGAAACAGACATGCTCAAGCAGCAGTGTGGGATTCAAGACCAACTGTGTTCTGCCTATGGCGGCATCAACTACATTGAGATGTTGTAGACAATAACCCCACTTGTGTGGGCGGGAAAAGCCCCTCCAGCTCGATCCGGGGCTCCTCATCGTCCGTGTACACTTTGCCGCTCACCTGTAGCATCCTCAAAACCTTCCGCTTCTCCTCAAAATTCACGAGCTCAATCCCTTGGACGACCTCAGCCGCAAACTCCTCTATGGCCTGCATCCGCTCCTGTGTTATAGCTTCCGTTTCCAATCGCCCTTGAATCTCCTGGGCTTCTCTTTCCCAGTCCGCGATCTCTTTCTCGATTTCTCGACGCCGGCGGGCGTACTCCGCTTTCGGCATCCCGATGTCCGGGTCGAGATATGCATTGGTCAGGGCCTCAAGCTTGGCAGCGGCCTTGGCCTTCAGGTTAAGTGTGGTCTCCAGCTGTTCGATGAGGCGCGTTTTTTGCTTCATTACCTCAGCTTCCCTGGCCCTATAACCTTCCCACAGTGCTGAGGGATTAAGCAGAATCTCTTTGATTGCCTCCCAGACTTTCTCTTCGGCCAAGCCAGCGCGTAGCGATTGAGCCCGATGTTTCCCCATTCTGCCATGACGGTAATAGCGATAACGCTTGTGTTTGGACTCGCCGCAATAGGCGTAACCGCACTCTGCGCAGGTCAGCATACCACGCAAGAGGTACTTGTGCTGGGGCTGTTTTCGCTTCATCTTGCGGTTGTGTGCCAGCTTGCGCTGGGCAGCTTCAAAAGTCTCCCTGTCTACTATGGAGGGCACGGGAATGGCAATCCATTCCTCTTCTGGACGGAACACCGTCTTAGTCGGGCTTTGTCGCTTTCGCCGATTATAGTGTTTCGTACCCGTATAGGTCTCGTTGCCCAGGATCAACGACACCGTACCAGTTCGCCACCCTGTGTTACCCTGGTGGGTCTTGAATGGCAGGGCCGTCAACCGGTGAGCGACTTCCCGAATGCTGACTTCTTCAGAGCCCGTATACCATTCAAATACAAGTTGAACGACGTGGGCTTCTTGTTCCTCGATGACCAGGTGACCATTGCCGTCACTACGATAGCCGTAGGGGATGCGGCCCGCACCGACAACGAGCCCCCGGCGAGCTTTGCTTCGTTTTCCTCTCACCATCCTCTCGGTGATCTTGGCCCTCTCATACTCACTGATGGCTGCTCGTATCTGCTTTTGCAGTCTACCCTCATCGTCATCACGATAGTCACCCAGGACATAGCGAATCGCGACCCCTGCCTTGCTGAGGTCTTCCTCTATCTTGCATTCCGCACTTCTCGCCTAGGGTTAGTGCTGTTGGCCATGCTGGCTACTACATATTGTATTTGTACTCGCATTTGAGTCCATGCCTGGAATTGGAACGTTTGAGCCATACAGCATATAGTTATATTGGCAATTCATCAGCACAACATCTCGTGTCTAAACCCTGTTTTAGAAGTGCGGAATACGAGTCTATGAGTAGTTGGTGGACAACCTTACGGGAAAGCCGATCCAGGTCATAGACGATTAGAGCCTCAATCTTGCCTGCGTGAGCCAGGTCCCGAATCTGGTCCAGGCCAGGCCGGTCCAGAGTCGCACCACTAATGCCGCCATCGCTGACTTCAGCTACTACTGACCAGCCCCGGTCCTCGGCATACTGACGACATTCCTCCATCTGTGAAGGAAGGCTATAGCCGTGTTCAGCCTGATCTTCTGTGGAAACCCTGGCATATGTAACTACCCTCTTGCTCATTTTGCTCCTTCCTTAGCTCCGTTTCCCACGCCTCAGT
>CAYWWC010000102.1:0-12957 GCA_964461615.1 uncultured Anaerolineae bacterium | reverse complement strand
CCTGGTTTCTTGCGGAATCAAATTATCAAGGCAGGAGATGCTGGTGGAAGACCGCTTGGATGCAAAACTAGCAACAGTGATCTCCAAGCCCGATCCCGAACCGCACATCGTGGTGCAGAAAGATCTGTGCCAGGCGTGCGAGGAACGCCCCTGTACCATCGTCTGCCCGGCCGCGCTGTACTGGTGGGGAGACGGCCAAATGGTGTACAATTGCGAAGGCTGTCTGGAATGTGGCTCGTGTCGAGCGGTCTGCCCCCACGGAGCCGTCTCCTGGCGCTATCCGCGCGGGGGATATGGCGTGCGCTACCGCTGGGGCTGATGATTTAGTGGCTAAAACTGCCAGAGAGAAGGGGAGGAAAGCAATGGCTAAAATTATTATTGTGAAGGGAAGCCCTCGCAGATCCGGGAATAGTGCCATCCTGGCTGATCAGGTAGCCGCAGGCGCCGAGGCAGCCGGAGCAACCGTCGAAAGTTTTTATCTTCACGGCATGGATATTCAGCCCTGCGACGCGTGTGATTCTTGCCAGGGGGTAGCCGCCATAGACTGTGTCATCGAAGATGATATGCAGACCTTGTACCCCAAGCTTCGCGCAGCCGATGCCGTCGTGTACGCCAGCCCGATTTATTGGTTCACCGTTTCCGCCCAGATCAAGCTGTTCATGGACCGGTGTTACGGCATGGGCAGTGACATAGACGAGCCCGAGGAACATGTGCTGGCCGGGAAACGCATCGGGGTGGTGCTGACGTACGGCGGCGACGATCCCTTCGACTCAGGCGCCATCAATGCCATCCGCATGTTCCAGGACACCTTCAACTACGTCCCGGCGGAAATCGTGGACATGGTCTATGGATATGCCAGTGGTGCCGGAGAGATTCGGAAGAATGAGGACGTGATGGAAAATGCCTATGAGCTAGGGATGTCGCTGGCCCAACTGACAAACGAGGAGTAGTATGGCCAACGGATGCTCTTTATCCGCGCTATCGTTTCCCCGAGTTCAAGTGAGTGGAAGGGCTTTTGAGCGCGGTCAGCAATATGGCGCGCAGGCCGCACAACGTATCAGGCGCAACGTCGAGGTCTATCGGGAGATCTTCAAGCACTATGCCGGATGGGGCTGGCCGAGGGTCGTCGAGCATGCGCACACCTACGCGCCGGCTATCGAGTCCTACCGCGCGCATTTTCTCGACGAAATGCGCGGCATCGCCGATGGCGCCGGCCTGGACTTTGGCGACATTCTGGCGCTGAACGTGCGCACAGAGATCATGTTCGCTGCCGTGGCCCGCGCCGCCGCCCACGAATGCACGGCCTTTGTGGCCCTCTCCGAAGCTACTGCTGACGGGCATACCCTGGTTGGACAGAACTGGGATTGGAAACCAGCAGCCGCCGAAACCGTCATCGTACTGGAAGCCGAGACCGTTGAGGGAGCCGATTTCGTCACCGTGGTCGAGGCGGGCCTGCTGGCCAAGGTCGGCCTGAATTCGGCGGGCATCGGTTTGGTCACCAACGCGCTGGTGACGGACCAGGACAAGGGCAAACCGGGCGTGCCATACCACGCCATCTTGCGCGGCATCCTGGAAGCCCAGACAATGGCCGATGCAGTGGGCGCTATCACGCACCATCCGCGGGCCTCGTCGGCCAACTACCTGATCGCCCATCGTGAGGGGGAGGCCATCAACGTCGAGGCCGCGCCGGGAGACTACGCGCGGGTGTTCATAGAATTCCCAGAGGATGGCGTCTACGGCCACACAAACCACTTCGTCTGTCCCGGCTTCGACCTGAAGGATGTGGAGCTGTGGAGCGGGCCTGGTAGTCTCTTTCGTCTCCGCCGTATGCAGCGATTCCTCAGACAACGCCACGGCGAGTGTGATGTGACGGCGCTAAAGGGGATGTTGGCCGATCACTTTGACCTCCCTAATTCCATTTGCTCTCACCCTGCCCCACATGCTCTACAAGTAGAACAATACGTCACGGTTGCTTCAATCATCATGGACCTGAATACCGCCGTTGTGTGGTTGGCCGACGGCAACCCGTGCCAGACCGAGTATCAACAGCTACACACCAATCTGATCCGTTGATTTCCCAATCCGCTGTAGTGTGAAAGAGACCCGATGTTCAACAACGATCTGGCACTCCGCAATGCCGTGCCAAACTCCGTTTGGCCTGTGATAACCATGAATCCGCAGCAGCCCCGAGCCGAGGCGCTGGCGGTGCGCGATGGGCGCATCGTTGCCATAGGGGCTTGGGATGATGTTGCGCCCCACACCGAGGGCATGACAGTGCTCGACCTGACCGGCAAGACGGTGCTGCCCGGTCTCATTGACACCCACGCCCACTTTCTTTGGACCGCCCTGAGCCTGGCTGCGCTGGACGTGAGCGGGACTGACGATCACGCCGCCCTGCAGGCCATCATAAATGAAGTTGTCGCCGGCGCACAGCCGGGCGAGCTGATTTTTGGCATGGGCTTTACCGAGTACGCCTTGAAGACGGCCCAGTTCAGCCCCATTATCGAGGCGCTGGACGCCGTCGCCCCGGACAACCCAGTTTACCTCGTAGGCGTGACCGGCCACACCTCCGCCGTGAACAGCCGTGGATTGGAGCTGCTGGCATTACCCAAAGATACCCCTGGCGTGATGCGCGGCGTCGGTGGACGCCCCAACGGTCTGTTGGCCGACAAAGCCAACAACCAGGCGTTCGCCAGGTTTGGCGAGCACTTTGGCACAGATGAGAAGGCTGCCGCGATGGTCGCCCGGGCAATTGAAAAGGCCCATTCAGTGGGGCTTACCACTGTCCACGCACTGGAAGGTGGCATTGGCGGCGACAATGAGGCTGCGGAGGAGTTCTTGGCAGCTATCCCGTCGCTGCCGCTGCGATTTGTGTTCTTCTATCAGATCACTGATGTAGATAGAGTGATTGAGCTGGGTCTGCCGCGCATCGGCGGCTGCATTCTGCTGGATGGAGACGTCGGCCCGCACACCGCGGCCCTGTCCGAGCCTTACGCTGATGATCCCGATTGCTACGGCGCGCTGTATTTTTCTCAGGAGGAGATTGACGCTTTCGTGCTCAAGGCGCACCAGGCAGGGTTGCAGGTGGCCATGCACGCCATCGGCGACGCGGCCATCGAGCAAGCCCTCGATGCCTACGAAAAGGCGCTGGCTGCTCATCCCCGCGACGACCATCGGCACCGCATCGAGCACGCTGACATCATCCGGGAAGATCAAATCCAGCGCGCCCAGCGGCTGGGTCTGGCTCTGGCCATTCAACCGCCCTTTAACCACTACTGGTCCCATACTGAGTATTACCCTACCCTGGGCGAGGAGCGCGCCTGGAGAGCCGATCCGTTTCGTACGATGATGGCCGCCGGTCTGCTGCTCGCTGGCGGCTCCGATAGTACCGTCACGCCGCTGGGGCCGCTGATCGGCGTGCACGCTGCTGTCAACCACACCAATCCCGCCGAGCGGATGAGCGTCCAGGATGGACTGGAGCTCCACACCATTAACGCGGCCCGCATCGCCTTTCAGGAGGCAGATCGAGGCTCGCTGGAGGTGGGCAAGTTGGGCGATTTTGTTGTGCTGGCTGAAGATCCCTTTGACATTGATCCGAGTCGCATCAAAGACATTGCCGTCGAAATGACTGTGATCGGGGGAGACATCGTCTACCAACGTGCCTAGTAGATCGCGCCAAACTCCGTTTGGCCTATCGCTCTGAGGGGATTTCCAAAGACTGGGGAGAACCAAATGTCGTCAGAACTGATATCTGGTAATGCAGCCATCGCCAGGGGAGCCTGGGAGGCCGGGGTGGTCTTCGCTACAGGCTATCCGGGCACGCCCAGCACAGAAGTGTTGGAGCACCTGGCTCAGTACGACGAGGTCCAGGCTCAATGGTCCGTCAACGAGAAAGTGGCCTTCGATGCGGGAGTGGGGGCGTCGCTAGGTGGTCTGCGTACAATGGTGGCCATGAAACACATGGGCCTAAACGTGGCTGCGGATTCCTTCATGGTTTTGCCCTACACTGGCATTAACGCCGGGTTCGTGGTGTTGGTGGCCGGAGACCCCGGTATGCATGGCTCTTTGACCGAACAGGACATACGCTTCTTCGCCCGTGTGGCCAAGATGCCCATGGTGGAACCCAGCGATTCCCAGGAGGCCAAAGACCTCGTCGGTGTGGCCTTTGAATTGAGTGAGCGGTTTCGGACGCCGGTGATGTACTACTACACTACTCGAATCGCCCATACCAGAGGTTTAGCGGAATTGGGAGAGCGTCGAGAGATACCCCAGATCAGACACGAGATCAATGTGCAGCAGTTCTCAGTGATCTACCGTCACCGCCTCCGCTTAGAGCTGGAAGCCAAATTGGAGGAGTTACGGGAATACGCCGAGGAATCCCCTCTCAATCGTGTGGAAGAAGGCGTCGCTCCGCTTACGGGCGAGCTCCAGTCTCCGCCTGTCGGCGTCATCACCAGCGGCATCTGTTACCAATACGTGCGCGAGGCATTGCCTGAGGCAAAGATATTCAAGCTGACGATGACCTACCCTCTCCCCCTGCGCAAGCTGAGGGCCTTTTGCCGAGAATTCGAGACGGTTTATGTCATCGAAGAGGGCGAGGGGTTCTTAGAGGAACAGATCGCTGCTGCCGGGGTGACCAATCTAGTGGGCAAGGCAATCTTTGGCACCATCGGCGAATACAACCCCCAGCGCCTGGAGACTGCCATCAAAGGCAGTCAGTTCCCCGCAGACTTTGGACAAGAGATCGCCATTCCGCCTCGCTATCCCACCTTCTGCGCCGGTTGTCTGCACCGGACCGTCTATCATATCCTGCGCGATCTGAACGCCACGGTAGCGGGCGACATCGGTTGCTACACCATGGGTGCACTGCCGCCTTATGAGATGACCCGCGTCACCTACTGCATGGGTTCCGGCATGGGCAATGCCTACGGCTTTCAGCAGGCAGGTGTTGAGAGAGTGGTGACCGTCATCGGCGACTCCACTTTCGTCCACGCCGGCATCTCAGGCTTGGTTGACGCGGTCTACAACCAGGGCAAGTATACCGTCGTCATCCTGGATAACAACACCACCGCCATGACGGGACAGCAGGCCCATGCGGGCACGGGAGTCACTCTCAAGGGTGAGCCAACTGTCAAGTTCGATTTCGCTACCCTGGCCAGGGCGGTAGGGGTGCGTCATATAGCCGAAGTGGACGCCTGGCAGATGTTGGAGGTGAAGCGGGCCCTCAAGGAGGCGATGCAGTACGATGGCATGGCCGTGGTGGTGGTTCACGGCCCCTGCCAGCGGCTGCCGGAGATGAAGAAGCGGGATATCGTTCCCTACTTTATTGACCCAGAGGTCTGCCATGGATGCGATCTCTGCGTGGCTCTGTATTGCCCGGCCATCTTGAGGGGCAAAGAGGGTAGGCCACGCATCCTCGAACACGAGTGCGTGGCCTGTGACATCTGCGCCCAGGTCTGTCCAGTGGAAGCGATCCATCAACAGGTTAGGGCTGTCCCCAGCGGCCTCTCTGGAAAGCAGGATGTGTAAATGAACGAGACGACCAGCGTGATCTTGACTGGCGTAGGCGGCCAGGGCGTGGTACTGGTCAGTGAGCTTCTGGCGATGGCTGCCGTCAATGCCGGTTACGACACCAAACAGACTGAGGTACATGGCATTAGCCAGCGAGGGGGCAGCGTCCACAGCCATGTCCGCTTCGGAGGTACGGTTTACTCTCCGTTGGTCACGCCGGGCGAGGCCGATGTGCTCATCGCCACCGAGAGGCTTGAGGGCCTTCGATTAGCCCACTTCGTGCGGGAGGGCGGGGCTATCGTGATAGATTCGTATGAGTTGCCAACTATTGGGGGGGAGCGTTATCCCCATGAGGCAGCCGACTTTTTGCGAGGCAAGGGTTACCGTGTGCTTGCCTTCGACGCCACAGAGCAGGCCATTGCGCTGGGCAACCACCGGGTGTCCAACGTGATGCTGTTGGGAGCAGCTTCCGTCCACCTGAACATTCCAGAGGAAGCCTGGAGAACGACCTTGGAGGAGCGGCTGCCGGCAGGGCTTCTGGAGATCAATCGCAGGGCTTTTGCGGAAGGGATACGGATCGCGGAACAGGCTCGTTCCTGAGTTGAAATTGCTCCGATGTCCCGCGACCGCTCCTCGTAATGTGAACTGCTTGGATAGGGGAGCAGGAGTTACGCGGTAGATAGCGAGCCCGTCGGTTGAGTAGCGGCGATGTTTGCATCGTGCGTATCGAAACCAGGGCGAGCGGCGATTGCAGGACCCGTTCTTGGCTTCGATACGTCGCGGAGTTTATCCTGAGCTTGTCGAAGGACTCCTACTCAGCCGGCGAACTGCGTAACTCCTGGGGAGAAGACAGATTGAGTGCAGACCAACTGACTTCAAGAGTGGAAAAGGGTGGCCCTCGACGGCGACTATTGGCCTTGGTGAAGGCAGAGGCATTTGCGCCCTACGTGCAGCGCCAGGGCGAGGGATACAGGCTACATGCAGGCGATGCGCTCTGGTTTCGGCAGAACGTCAACTGCCAGGCGGCGTGCCCAGTGCGCACCGATGTGCCACGCTACATCGCTCTCATTGCTGGTGGCGACTGTGATGCGGCCTACGCTGTCAATCGTCAGGCCAACGTTTTCCCCGATATCCTGAGCCGAGTGTGTCATCGCCCTTGTGAGGACACCTGTCGTCGGGGCCTGGTGGACGAACCGGTGGCCATTTGCCATCTGAAACGGTTCGCGGCTGATGGTAGATCGCAGGTCGCGGATCGCACGTCGGCAGTGGAACGGAGCAGCCCTGGCAAGCGAGTGGCTATCGTCGGATCGGGGCCAGCGGGGTTGGCAGCGGCGCTGGATCTGGCCGGGTGGGGATATGGAGTGACCATCTTCGAGGCGCTGGAGAAGCCCGGAGGGATGCTGACCGTTGGAATCCCTCCCTACCGGCTGCCACGTCGCCTCGTTGAGCAGGCAGTAGAGGAAGTGAGGGCCCTGGGAGTCGAGATCCGACTGGGCGTGCGCGTTGGCGGGGATGTCTCCCTCTCCAAACTGATGGCCGACTACGACGCCGTTCTGCTGGCCGCTGGCGCCCACGCCTCCCTTCGGCTGGACGTTCCCGGGGAGGATGCTGAGGGGGTGGTATATGGCCTCCCCTTCATGTACAGGATAAACGCTGCCGATGCTTGTCCTGAGCCCCGTCGTAGGGCAGAAGAGGAGCGCTCTGCCCCACCTCCCGCCCTACTTCCCTCCCTGCCTCAAATTGAAGGCCAGCGCGTGTTGGTCGTCGGCGGCGGGCACACCGCCATAGACTGTGCCCGCTCGTCGGTACGCCTGGGAGGCGAGGTGACGCTGGTCTACCGTCGCTCGCGGGTGGAGATGCCAGCCATCGCGGCCGAGGTGGAGGCTGCGATAGAAGAGGGCGTCCAGTTCCGGTTCCTGGCCACGCCGGTGCAAGTGCTGGAACGGGATGGGCGCACGGCCGGGCTGGAGTGCATCCAGACGCAACTGGGCGAACCAGACGAGAGTGGTCGCCGTCGCGCCGTGCCGCTTCCCGGCTCTGAGTTCACGCTGGACGCGGACGTGGTCATCATCTCCATCGGCCAGCGCCCAGCTTTGGACCCGTTGTTCGACGACGAAGGGGTGAGTCTCCCCCCCAGAGTTGGGGGGGACCGAGGGGGGGCGCTGGAGAAGACCGTCCGGGGCACCGTAGCCGTGGACCCTGAGACCCTGGCTACTGGGCGCCCCGGCCTCTTTGCGGCGGGGGACTGCGTCACCGGCCCACTGAACGTGTTAGATGCGGTGGCGGCGGGCCGCCAGGCGGCTGTCGCTATCCACCCCTACCTGCGCGGCAGCGATGACAAGGACGAGGGGCCGATCTTGCCCACGGCTCCTCCTGATTGGTTCCGCGACGATGGCGCAGAGCTCCCTGTCCAATATGGCCGTCATCCGATACCTACCCTGCCCCTTGAGGAACGGCTTAACCTGCACCGCGAAGTGGAATTGGGATACACCGAGGAGCAAGCCCGGCGGGAGACACAGCGTTGCTACCAGTGTGACTTCAACGTCTTCATCGAAGCCGAGCGCTGCACCCTGTGCAACAAATGCGTGAAGGTGTGCCCGCACAAATGCTTGGAAATCATCGCTTTCGACCGGGTGGAGAACGGCGACGACCTGCCGGGGATTGAGATAGCCAGGGGGTGGCTGGACGGCGGGGCGGTGCTCATAGACGAGACGCTGTGTACCCGTTGCAACAAGTGCGTGGAGGTCTGCCCGCCGCAGTGCATGGTAATTGAACACTATCAGGCTTCGTCACAACAAAGATACCGGAGATCCCCTGATGTACTCTGAAACACCCGACATCATTCCTTTCACCTCACCCTTCAAGGGCGAACTGCTGACGCAGGATCAGCTCGAGACCCTGAAGGGAGGCACGCTGCGTCTGCTGGACGAGGTTGGCGTCCACTTTCCGTCCGCCAGGGCGCTGGAGATCTTTGCTGACCACGGCGCGCGGGTGGATTGGGAGAAAGAGATTGTCCGCATCCCGCCAGACCTGGTGAAAAAGGCCATGTCCACAGCGCCGCGTTCTTTCGTGCTGGGAGGTCGCGAGGAGCGCCTTGATCTGCTTTTGGACGGCAGCCGCTCCTACCTGTGCACCGACGGTACCGGCGTGCATGTAATTGATCCGGAGACTCGGGAGATGCGCCCCTCGCGCAAAGCGGACGTGGCGCTGATGGCGCGGGTGAGCGATGCTCTGCCCCTGATCGGCTTCTATTGGCCGATGGTCAGCGCGCAGGATTACGGCCTCACCGCGCCGTTGCATCAGTGTCACGCCGGGCTGACCAACACCCTCAAGCACGTGCGCGGCGGGATGACGGTGCCGCCCCAGTTAGCGCCCTACGTCGTCGAGATGGCTACCGTGGTGGCGGGCAGCGAAGAGGAGCGGCGACGGCGGCCTCCCATCTGCGCCAACATCTGCACCATTGCCCCGCTGGCCCAGGACGGCCCCGGCATCGAGTCGGCCCTGGCCTACGCCGAGGCGGGTATCCCCACCAGCTTCATGGCCATGCCGACCATGGGCTCCACCGCGCCGGCCACTCCCCTGGGTGCGTTCGCGGTCGGCGACGCCGAGGTGGTGAGCGGCATGGTGCTGCTGCAGTTGGCCCATCCCGGCGCGCCGGTGTTGCATGCCATCCTGGTGTCGCTGATGGAGCCGCGCACCGGCGGTTATGTTAGTTCAGTGCCGGTGTTCTGGTCAATGATGGCGGCGCAGTTGGCCCATGCCTGGAACGTACCCAGCTTGGGAGGGGCCAGGGTGAGCGGTGATGCCCCCGATATTGGCTGGCAGTCGGGCAGTGAGGGCGGGTTCGGATCGGCCCTGATCCCGCTATGCGGCAGCGAGATCACAGGGCTGCTGGGCCTGCTAGGAAGCGCGATGATCCTATACCCTGAGCAGATGATTCTCGACTATGAGGTCTGTCAGATGGCCTACGACGTGCTGCACGGGTTCGAGTTCGACGAGGCGGACATGGCACTGGATGTGATCGCGGACGTGGGGCCGAGCGGCCATTTTTTGAAGCAAAAGCACACCCGTAAGCGCATCCGGGATTTTCGCCTATCCCAAGTGCTGCGCCAGAGGGATTCCAATGGCAGCCCGCGCGATCCGCGAGAGGTGGCACTGGAAGAGTTCAAACGACTCGACGAGACGCACCACCCCCAACCCCTGCCGCGCGAGGCATTGGCTGAACTGGACCGTATTCTGGCGGCAGCCGAGCGCGAGGCAGAAAAAAGAGGCTGAGAGTTCCCAATAGTGTGGTTTGGAGGACAAGATGACTGACATAAAGCCAATTCGACCCAGGTCTCACCTGGAAGTACTGAACGCCGATGAGCTTGCGGCCATCCAGTCGGCCACGCTGCACATTCTGGAGCACGTTGGCGTGAGTTTCCCTTCCGAGCGGGCCTTGCACATCTTTGCCGAGCACGGTGCCCAGGTTGACATGGATGGCCAGATCGTGCGGTTGCCACCGGGCCTGGTCACAGAGGCAATGAGCCATGCGCCGCGCTCCTATGTGTTGTCCGGACGGGCTGAGGGCGCCGATTTGCTCCTCGATGGCGCCAGCAGCTATTTCGGGACCGATGGGTGCGGAACGCTGACCGTTGATTTCGAGACGGGGGAGCAACGCTACTCGTGCAAGGAGGATGTAGCAAAGATGGCGCGGGTGTCGGACTATCTCTCCTCGATTGCCTTCTATTGGCCAATGGTCAGCGCGCACGATTATGGCCGCCTGGCCCCTCTGCACGAGCTTGATGCCAGTTTCAACAACATCACCAAGCACGTGCAGACGGAGACAGTCATGGGGGAGAGACCGGCGCAGTACGCGGTACGTATGGCCGAGGTGATTGCCGGGGACAGGGAGAGGACGCGGGAGCGACCGCCTCTGTCATTGCTGGTCTGTACCATCGCGCCGCTGGCGCAGGACAAGCATGGTATTGAAGGGGCGATGGTCTTTGCCGAGGCAGGCATCCCGGTTGGTTTTATGTCCATGCCGACGATCGGTTCCACAGCCCCGGCGACGGCCGGCGGGGCGTTGGTCGTGGCTAACGCTGAGCTGGTCAGCGCAATGGCCCTGATGCAGTTGGTCGCTCCGGGTGCGCCGGTCTATTACTCGCTCTGTGCCTCGGTGATGGATCCGCGCACGGCCGACTATATTGTTGGCATACCGGAAAAGTACCTGTGCAACACGGCCGGGGTTCAGTTGGCTCACGATTGGGGTGTCCCTACGCTGGCCGGTTCGTTTGCTATGGACAGCCCCGAGCCGAACACCTGGCAGTTGGGGCGGGATAGCGTCTACACGGCATTGATGGTCGCCCAGGCTGGCGCGGATATGGCTGAAGGGCTGGGTATGGTCAAGTCTTCGACCTTGCTGGTGCCCGAGCAGATTATCTTTGATGACGAGATCTACCACACGCACCGCATCTTGCTCGAGGGAGTGGATGTAGGTGCCGACAGCTTGGCTGTGGACGTCATCGCGGACGTAGGTCCACGAGGACACTTCCTGGCCCAGAAGCATACGCGCCGGCGAGCGCGAGAGATATGGATCCCAGAGCTGACTCATCCACGGCCGTCCAAGGATGGCGAGCCATTGCCCGATGTTCGGAAGCGGGCGAGGGCAAAGCTGGACAAGATTCTGGCCGAGCACGAGCCCGAGCCGCTAGAAGAAGCGCAGCAAGCCGAATTGCGGGCCATTCTGGATGCAGCCGAGCGGGAGTTGGGCAACCCGGCAGCATGATCCAAAGGGAAAGCAGCTGTGTCAACTTAAGCTCTGCGCCCCGTCCCCGGGGCGGCCCAGGGATGGGCCTTTGAGCCTTGATTGACACTGATGAAAGGGAAAGTGTCAAGGGGGGCTTGTCCTGTGTACGATTTGAACAGTCACTATCGGAACAAGCTGTGGTGGGATGATACGTTCCACCGCTATGTAGGGTACAGACGTTCGTCCGCCCCTCTTGAGGATTATGCTAGGTGTTGGACGTCACCGAGCTAGAACCTCAACATATGGTAGTTGGCCATAGAAGGGGACAAACCTGTGTGCCCGGTGCATAGCGGACAAACCTATCATCCCACTACAAACAAGCTTGACAATACTCATAGTATGTGCTACAATGTGACTTGTAGGAATCTCAAAGAGAATGCATAATACGGTAACCGCTCATATTGGCAGCCCACAGCGTGTAGGTCATACGCCCTCGTCGCGCACTGATCCTCCAAGAATGAGTCCTTGTAATGAACCGGGATCCCTCTCGCACGATTCTGCTTCGGGTTGGCGGTAGATCAGCTTGACAGCTGTCAGCGCACTTGGTGGCCCACGGTACGCGTCAACGCCATCTGTCCGGGTTTTATCCTGACCCCCATGCAGGAAGCGGAATACGCGCCGGAAATGCGGCGTGCCTTTGCAGGAAAGCTGCCCTTGAACAGGTTAGGCCGGCCGGAAGACGTGGCCGCCCTCTTTGGCTTTCTCGCTTCCGAGGACGCGAGCTTCATCACCGGGCAGTGTTTCGTGATTGACGGGGGAGAGATAGCAGGCGGGCTGGCCAGCCAACCCTAGACAGACTGACAAGGAGAAAGGTGCCACCTTGGTCGGTGCTTCTGCGCTGCTGACCGACGACGATGCTCCAGCAAGGCAAGATCATTGAGGCGCTCCAAGAGGCAGGCCTCCGCGATCAAGTCAAGGTGATGGCCGGTGGCGCTCCGGTCACTGAGGAATGGGTGAGCAAGATTGGCACTGATAGATACGCTGAGGATGCCATTGATGCTGTGGCGTTTGCCAAGAAACTTGTTGGCGTCCGGTAGTCGTCATTAATACGTCACATGGTTGGTCAAGCCGACGCTGGATGGTCCTATGTTTTACACTAGTGGGTGAGGAGGTGATTAAAGGGCATATACTAGACTTTAGAGTGGGTTTACAAGGTCCGTGAGAATTATCTCAAAAACAAAGGAGGAAGAAATGTTTAGCTTTGGACAATTTAAGAAATTAGCTCTGGTGGTTACATTGATTTTATTAGCCAGTATAATCCTCGGATGTGGTGGTCCCCAAGAGACGCTCGAAGCGCCGACAGAGGAACCAACTGCTGAGGTACTTGCTACTGAGGTACCTGCTACTGAGGTACCTGCTCCCGAGCCAGCAAAAACCAGCGTCACTATTCTTATTCCGGATAATCCAGCTGAATTCCATGGATATGGCGCTGGTACAGGCTTTGAAGAGGCAATAAGTGAGTTGGTTATGCTTTCTGTAGCGGAAGTTGATGACCAAGGAAACTACTTCCCAGAATTAGCAACTGAAATTCCCACCGTCGAAAACGGCGGCGTGGTCATGGATGAAGAGACCTGGGAGACGACCGTTACCTGGCATCTTCGCCAGGATGTCTACTGGGAAGATGGCGAGCAGGTTACCGCCGATGATGTCATCTTCAC
>CAYWWC010000101.1:0-12992 GCA_964461615.1 uncultured Anaerolineae bacterium | reverse complement strand
CCAGCGTTTCCTTACCAGGCGTTGTCACCACGCCCCCTTGTTGGCCCAGCCAGCGTACAACGAAGGACCCAGCGACGATGACAACCGCCGCCAACACGACAACGAAAAACACAATTCGGGTTCGACTCATTTATCCTCCAGTCAAATCAGCAAATCAGCGAATGAGCAAAAAGCACCTCAACGTGACACTCGCCTGCTTGGCGGGTCTGGCGTGTGACGGTCTCCGTTCGTCACCGTCTCAGGCTCGGAGCAGTTGAAATCGCCGCCGATAGCCAAGTCAGGTGCAGCGCGAGTTAGGCGGCAACTCTGCGGGAGACAAATGCTCGCGCACAGTTCTGAATTGGCGGTGGGGCGGGCACCCGCCCCACCGACCGTAACTAGGGGGGCTCTCTACTCAGCCGACAATCATATCTCTTATGGATGCTAGTATGGCAAGGATCTTGTCTGTCGGAATGGAGCATCCAGAGATATTTAGATACTGGTTATTACCCAGGGCAATGTCGTAAGATCCCTCGGGACCGAACTCGCTGCTTGGAAACTCACTGTACGAGATAGCTCCTGCCCCAGCACTCTTGCCCCTCCGAGCGTTGTGGAAATAGACACCATTGCGTCCGAACAAAAGACAGTTCTTTGCCGACCCCATTACCGTGCAGTCAATCAGCCCAAGAATACGCTCTGTGGGAGGGACCTCACAACTGCGAATAGCATTGGAGAGCTTCTTTGTCGGTATGTTAGGTGTCACGAATAAGTCTGTCTGCGGGAGATGGCTCTCAAGAATACTCACTATCCTCCCCTCGTCAACGCTCAAGTCCTCCCCCCTGAGCGTTGCCTCCGATAGCGGCTCCTCTTTTTCCTCTCCCTCGTCTTCTGGGTTCGCTTCCACAAACTTGGTGGCATAGGCAGAACTGGTAAAGCGCAACATGAGGGGGTTCCCTTCCCTGGGAAACCATGCCTGAAATCCTAGTGATGTTCCTTCAGCAGATCCACCAACAGATCCACCAGCAAGACTACCCCTACGGATTGAGAAGAAGAAGGTGTTGGGGGTGTGACGCACTGTTTTGACGAAAATCGAAAGGATAGGTTTAAGAACGATCTGGAAGAGTAGCATTCCAACTACTGCTCCAGCAATAAAACCTATCACAGGGTAGATAATGTAAAGCAACCAAAACGGATCCCAACGAGCATATTGGAGACCAATTAGAGCTCCCGGTATACCAAAGATAACAGAGCAAATACCCATAAGAGTTCCTACTGTTTCCGCGGCTTTCATGTGTTGATCACAGTATGGTATGCGGAGGTTTGCTTCACGAGTTGCTACTTGTAGGGTTCGTGGTCTTAAGAAACCACCCTTATCACGATGATGCTCAGTCTTAACTTTTATCTCCTTGTGAGTGGTCGCAGGGTTGCAGCAATAGATACAACATTCCGGGAACTGTATTTCAATCCCGCCACCAACAATTGGTACTTCGACCGTTGTAGCCATTTCAGCCTCCTATGTTTCATTTTTGCAGGTCTTGTGCACTGAAGACCTTGTGTAGTATACTAGCCATCGGATGGCATGTCAAACATGAGTGAAACTGCTGGCAACATCAACTCTGTAACTCTTGGCGCATAACTAGGCGACATGGAAAACGAGGTTATTCTCGTTAGAGCCTCACCTCTCGGTCGCGCAGGACGAAATAGGCTATGAGGCCCACTGGCCCCGTAGCTGAGATAATCAGCAGCCAGAGGCAGCCTGTCTTGCCCCTGGCCTCCGCGTCTCGATAGACCCAGAACATGGCCACCAGGGTCAGGATAAAGATAATGAGAAAACAGAGGCCGCCGAGACACGAGCCGAAAAGGTCGAATCCGTTGCCATTATACATGATGTTGTCACACCTCCAGAGTTGCGCGGAGAGTCCCATGCGCGTCAAGTTAAGAGTGGTGTCGTACTTGCCAGGGCCGCACGGCGATAAAGTCGCCGTGCTACGGAGCTCCCGCCTGATGAATCAGGCTCAAGAACCCCGTTCACGGGGTGGCAGCTTCGTAGCCGTGGCACTTCATGCCACGGCGGGGCCGACCAGCAACCGTCTCCCCCCAGGCTACCGTCTTAGCTTGACACACATGAGCTCTCGGTCTAGCCCGCAGGCGGTGTCCTGAGCCTGCCGAAGGAGCTTTGTTCTCTTAGCCCAGAGCTTCAGCTCGGGGCTTTCCTGGGATCATCTCCCGTAACGTCAACGTAAGCACACCCTTGTTCGCCCACGCAGATCCATATCCTTGATATGGGAAGCGCCACCCCTTTTTTCTGCCAACGTCAGTGATTGCTAAATTCGCTTCCAATTGATCGCCACATTCACCAGATAGCTCCTGTGTCCAGGCGAATCCGTATCCCTGATATGGGAAACGCCACGTTTTCTCCCGGCCAACTTTCTTGACCGTCAAAGCAACCTCGTTTCCCCCAATGTGGCCCTGCATTCTCTTTACCCAGGCAAACCCATATCCCAGATATGGGAAACGCCGCTTTTTCTCCCTGCCAACCTCGGTGGTGGTCAGATCAACCAGGCTGTTGTTGAAGGCGCCTTGCATCCTCTTCGCCCAGGCGAATTTGTATGAGAAATATGGGAAACTCCATTTTCTCTCCATGCCAACGTCGGTGGTTGATATGTCAATGCTCAACTGACCACCGTTTTCTCTCACCAGGTCAGCCAGCGCTTCATAGGAGATCGGCTCATCTGCGGTCCCAGGATCAGGCGGTAGGGCTTCAACTAAAGGAATGTCGCAGTCGGGACACTTATTGGTCCATCCCTCAAATTCACATCTGCATTTAGGGCAAAACATGTATTCTCCTTGTCCGTGCGTCGCAGAGCGCCAGAGACAACCTCAGCGGACTTTCACCGCCGTGCCGCTGGTAGCTACCATGAGCATCCCCTGGCGAATGACCTCGTAGTCAATGTCCACGCCGACGACGGCGTTGGCCCCTTTCGACGTTGCCTCAGAGGTCATTTCCTTCAGGGCAATCTCGCGGGCCTTCTGTACCTCTTCCTCGTACTCCCTGGATCGTCCACCGACGATGTCAGTGAACGTGGCCAGGATATCGCGGCCGATGTGCGCGCCCAGGATCGCCTCGCCAGTGACGATTCCCAGATACTTTTCGATGGGATGACCTTCGACCCCAGGTGTAGTGGTAACGATCATCGTTTGCTCCTTCCAGGTGAGCAGAGGATCAGGGGAGCAAAGGCACCATACGCACCTCATTGAGGATGGCGTCGTGCTTGCCGGGGCCGCACGGCCATGAAGTGGCCGTGCTACAGAGCTCCCGCCCGATGAAATCGGGCTCAAGAACCCCGTTTACGGGGTGGCAGCTCCGTAGCTGTGGCACTTCATGCCACGGCGGGCTGGCTAGCAACTGTTTTTCCGCAGGCTGCTCCTTTGCTCCCTGCGTATCTTCTCAAAAAGTAGGGGCGAACCTGCGTGTTCGTCCCTGGGGCAGACACACGGGTCTGCCCCTACCCCGGAATATTGAGAAGATACCTCCCTGCTCCCTTGCTCTTTTGCTATTCGATTCCCAACCGCTGCTTGCGCTCGGCGAGCTGCTGATCAATGGCGTTCCGTTCCAGGATCTCGTCCATCTGAGCGTCCAGGCTGGTAGCCAGCATCTCGGTCTTGGCAGTGGCCTTGTCCAGCCGGGCCCGGATTGATTCAGCTATGCGAGCCACATCCGTGTCACCCGACCCCGCCAAGTCATCGAGCGAGCTGATGGCCTCGGCCGTGATCTCCTTCGAGCGAGCCAGGTCTAGCAGCGCTTGCAGTTCCTCGCGCTCCTGGCGAATGCTAGTCAGCTTCGCCTCCAGCTTCAGCCGGGCATTCTGCAGCGCCTCGAACTCCTTCTTCTGACGGGCGAGCTGCTCCGCATAGTTCTCCGCCAGCCGCTGCGCGGAGTTGAGCTTGCTCTGAGCCGCCGCAGCCACCTCGTCCTTCCCATCTTTCAGGAAGAGATCAATGTTGCGATCCAGCTCCTCTGCCTTGCTGCGATACTCATCCAGCTTGCGGCGCAGCGTCTTGACCTGTCCCCCGACCGTAGCGGTCGCATCCTCCAGGTCCTCCAGGCTGTCCTCTATCTGGCGGATGTACTGATCAACGACCGCGATGGAGTTGGACTTGAGAGCCGCGTCCACGATAGCGTGTAGATTGGCCGAGACCAACGTTCTAACCTTTTCTAACAGTGATGCCATTTTCTAGATTCTCCTTTTCTTTTTTAGTGATCAAGTTACTTGCATCTCAATTGTACCACAGATTGTCGCCTGTTTTGGCAGAAACTCAGTACATGCTTTGCTATATCACCTCCCCCTGTGAACCAGTATTCAGTTTCCAGTTTCCAGTATTCAGTATTCAGTATTCAGCCAGGTTTCGCTTGAGCAAGCTACTTCTTACCCGTCTGAGCTCCAGCGGCAGCAGCGGCGATTTGTCGGCCCATGGGGCTGGTCATAGGATATACGATGACCATCGCGCTCTCCTCCTTGGAAATGTCCAGGAGGGCTTGGATCTGTCGTAGATCCATGGCGCCCGGTTGGGCTGCCAAAATACGGGTCGCTTCGGCGAGCGCGGTCGCTACAGCCATCTCAGCATCGGCCTGTATCTGTTTAGCTTTGGCCGAGCGCTCAGCTCGTGCTATCACAGCCAACTCCTCAATCAGCGACGGGGGTGTACCGACATCCGTGATTCGCACCGCCCGCACATTTACGCCGTAGTCCTTAGCCACCGCGTCAATCTCTGCCTTCAGCGCCGTCGCGATTCTGTCGGTTTCGCTCAGCAGGGGTCTCAGGTCGTTGCCGCCGATGGTACTCTTCAATGCTTCCATAGAGGCCCACTCTGTCGTCTTCCAGTAGTCCTGAACGGCAATGACAGCCTTTTCGGGATCTTCCACCTCCAGCTCGACAGCCGCGGTAACATCTATGGGAATGTTGTCCCTGGTGAGCGTCTTGGTCGCTTTCACCTCATAGGTGGTGATGCGGACATCTACGATGCGAGCAGCAGAATAGAGGAACGGCGGCACGACGAAGAACCCCGGCCCTCTGGCGCCAACGGACCTACCAAGGCGCAGAAGGACCAAGCGTTCCCACTGGGGAAGGATGTAGAACATGCCGGCGATGGTGTGTGCAACCCAGAAGATCACGCCGGTCTTGAGAAGACCCGCAAGAAGTCGCCCAGTCCAAACACTGACGTCCATTGCCGGTCCCACAAGCCTGGCCCAAGTCTGAAAATCCGACCTGGCAAGCAAAAGCCACAGCGGGATAGCAATGCCCCAGCGAACAGCGTTGCGGATAAAACTCTGAACCGGATTTCTCCTCCGTGACATTATTCCTTTCTCCATCTTTCCCCCTTCTTTTCTGATACTTACCTGGCCACATTATACCACAAAACCCTCAGGTTTGCACGACATACAACTGACAAAAGGCGGACATCTCACGGACTAACCAGTCTGTACCCCCGGCCGCGGACAGTTGTCAGGTACCTCGGCTCCGACGGGTCGGGCTCGATCTTCTGGCGCAGGCGGTTGACCAGCTTCCCGATGCGGGCATCGTCAACCTCGTCAATGTAGTCCTGGCCCCAGACGGACTCCACGATCTCATATCTGTCGCAGATTCTGTCCAGGTGGCCGTAGAGCAAAAGCAGCAATCTGTACTCCAGGTCGGTCAAATCAGGAGCCAATTCCCCATCCACCCAGACGTGGCCGGAATCCACGTCTACCCGCACCCCCTGAGGCCCAGGTCTCTTCACCAACCTCTGCCTGCGGGCAAAGCCCTCGAACAACTGGCCGAAGATTGCCAACTCACCCTCTTTCTCCTCCATGATGGCCTTCCGATGCAGGGAATGTTCCAACTCCGCACCCAAATGCTCCCCCGGCTCGGAGACGAAAGCCGTTAATGCCTCCTGCTCTTCGGCGGTAAGATCGTTCCAGAGCCTGGCACATTCAGTCCTGGTACTGATGTCGTTATCGAGTCGCTCTCGAACCAGCTTGTAGCTTTGGTAGCCATAGAAATCGGGGTAATCGCCGCTGACCTCGGCCAGGACGCGGCACGCAGCCTCCAGCAGGCCAGGATGGCCGCCAGCCTGGGCGAGGATGAAGTCCACGTCGTCCGCACCGAACTCCACTTCCTCCTCCTGGGCAAACTGGGCGATAACCCGCTGGGCATCGTCCCTCCCCAGGGTGGACAGAAAGAGGGTGTTGAGAGCGAAAAGCTCACAGAACTCGGCCACCTTCTCCCCGCGCTGCTGCCCGCTGAGCGGCTGGTCAGTGGCCGCCACGTACGAAAAGCGGGGATCATATTTGTCCTTGAGGGCGCGGAGGTTCAACAAGACGCGCTCGTCCAGGCCAGCGAAGGGCTCATCGAACTCATCGAAGAGAAAGACGACGCGCTGTTTGAGACCCTCACTGATGGCCGTGAGGCCCTCGTTGAAACTGAGCGGCACCAGAAATGGATTGGCAGGTTCCACCAACTGGCGATAAGAAGCAGCGATACGATCCAGCAGGCTTTGCTCTATTTCCAGCTTCTTGAGCTCGGCCAAGGCGCTACGCAGGATAAGCTCATAGAACCCCTGCTCCGTGAGCTCCAACATCAGGTTGAAGTCAATGTAGACGAAGATGTACTTGGAAGTGAACACGGCGTCATCGGCTTGATCCCCCAGGTACTTTCTCTTCACCGCCGGCCGGGGGATAGAGCGCAGCAAAGTGGACTTGCCCATGTTGCTCAGTCCCACTATGGAGCAACAATCCCCATCTTCGACACATTCCATGATGTAGGCCACGTCAGCGTCTCTGGCCACGAAGGCCTCCGTGTCTATTCCCATGACCTCGTTTACCTCATGCGTGTCAATATCTTCTGCGCTTTCCTATGGTGGCGATCTGTCACCCCGCACAGCCCATAGGAAAGGAAGTGCCTCCGTGATCTTGACACCTCGATACTCGCCTTCCAATACGTCAAAGTGTGCATCGTAGGTCACCAGGTGGTCAGCCTGACCAACAACGGCACAGGCCAGGATGAAATCGTCGTCAGGATCGGCGATGATGACGGATTCCACGTCCGAGGGCTTGACTTCCACATAGGTAGCCAGATCACGCAGTTCGACCAGCAGGCTATCTTTGTACTCATCACCAATTCCTCTGGCTGAGAACTTCTCATCAATTTCAACCAGCAGGTCATCGGAGTAGAGTAACTCAAACTCCCTTTGCCGCCAACGTCTCAGTAGTTCCATCGTGGGGCTATGGGGGTTCTTGCTGAGATGAGCGGCCACAAAGATGTTCGTATCTAATACTGCCCGCAGACGCCGTCGTTCAGTCTCCAACGGCGGCCTCCCGCTCGTCGTCTATGGCTGTGCCCTTGCGGATGGCCTCAGCTCGCGCCCGCTCTATGGTTTGCAAGAAGACCTCCGTACGCTCCTTGGATGACAGGTGACGCCGTCCCTGAGACATCTCTTCCACCCGAGCCATCGTGGCCAGCGTCTGCAGCGAGACCGGTCTGTTAGGATAGAAAGTCCGCTGACTTCCATCGGGCGTAGTAAAGATCACGGGGGGGATGATGAGCAGCAGGTGCTCAAGGACAACATGTATCTCGTCTACCTTTGTCTCCAGATGTTCGATCTTGTGTCGCATCTGGTCAATGCCTACCAGAATGTCCTGTTCTGCATGCATCGTCTTTCACTCCTTTGCGTCCATTGTCTGCAGATAGTATACTACAAAAGCGGACGGCTGGCAAAGCATTTTCAGTTTGACAAACCAGGCCAGCAATGGCATAATTGATTCGATGTATATCAAATTGATTAGATTGGAGGAACCATGACTGAGGAAAGACCTGCCGAATTCGAGGAACTGCTTGCCTTTTTCAAGGCCTTGGGTGATGAGAAACGGTTGAAAATAGAGGGGCTTCTGGCCCAGAAACCCCTCTGCGTGGAAGAGCTGGCGGCGATCCTTGACCTCAGCGCGGCCACGGTGTCCCATCACCTGCGCAAGCTGGCGGAAGCTAGACTGGTCGCGGCCTCGGCGGAGGGGTACTACAACGTCTACTCCCTGCGGGCCGAGACCCTGCGCGAGATGTCCAAGCGGCTACTCTCAACCGAGACGTTTCAAGACACGGCTCGAACTCTGGACCTGGGAAGCTACGATCGCAAGGTGCTGCGGGACTATCTTGAGGATGGCCACCTGAAGAGCATTCCTGCTCAACGCAAAAAGCGAGACGTTATCCTGCGCCACATCGTGCAGGAGTTCGAACCCGGCCGCCGATACGCCGAGAGCGAAGTCAACGAGATCATCGGCAGCTTCCACGAGGACTACGCCACCATCCGCCGGGAGATCATCGGCAGCTTCCACGAGGACTACGCCACCATCCGCCGGGAGATCATCGGCAGCTTCCACGAGGACTACGCCACCATCCGCCGGGAGTTCATCATGAGAAGGATGATGGATCGAGAGGGCGGCGGTGGCGACTACTGGCGCATGGCGTGAAACGTGAAACGTGATGATTTTACGTTTCACGTTTCACTGTAAGCGCCTAAACCACAATCTCCACGTTCAAAGCATCAAGCACGAACTGGATGGGGTTCATGATCGTTGTGGTGTCGGAGCCCGCGAATAGCAGACCGATGACGAAATCCTCCTCGTCCAGCACGGCAGACCCCGAGTCTCCCCCTTTGCTCATAGCCCCGGCCATCAACTGATCCTCAAAGACAGCGATCCGCTCCCCTCCGTAGCTTACCTGGGTTGTGACATCAATCTGGGTAATCCTGCCGGTGGTGAAGCCTGTGGTGCGCCCGCTCTTCTTGACCTGGGTGCCCAGAGTGGCCTCCCTTGTTCCCTTGGGCACACCGATCTCGAAGATCCGCTTCTCTACGAGTTCATCGGAGAGAGGTCGGGCGATGGCAGCATCCACCCGGTTCGTTGCGGGCGCTTCCTGGAATGCCATCACCCTGTGGCTCGAACCCAGCAATTTGGCAAGCCAGTTGAGAAGACTCTCCATCCCCGTAGCAATCGGGCAGGTAGGTGGAGCGTCGCCGAAGTTTATGGGGATGAACTCCTCCAAAGTAGCGATCTGATCATCGAGCGTTCCCCCATCGTAGCGACCGGGCTGGATTATGGGATCGCCCTTCTTCGCCGCGTTTGTATTGGCCAGCACGTGGTTGTTGCTGAGTATGAAGAGCTCGCCCTCCCTGATTACCAGGCAGCCCAGGGTCCCCGCCGTGATGTCAACGTGCCCGATGGAGACGCCCCCTGGCGCGGGACGCCAGCGATCGGTGTGACCTTGCAAAGCTCTGATCACTCCCGTCTCCTGAACGTCGGTTCTCACCTCGCCCAGCTTCTTGGGCATGATGTCGGCGGACGAGAGTTGCGCTTCGGACATTTTCTTCGTCACCGAGACCACCACGCAGGGCTCATCGGTTATCTTGCCCTCGCTCTCCTTGAAGCCGACCCCGCAGGCAACCACGTTCCTCCTGCTCAACAAGTAGGCAAGGTTCTGCCTTTTGACCTGGATAATTGGTTCTAGGTTCATTTCTTCGCCTCCTTTGAATTCTCAGTGTTGGATAAGGTTCTACGAAGCCAGGGCAACGATCTCCCCTACTTCTTTCACGTCGAGGGGTACCCCCTCTATTTCAGAAGGAATTAGACCCGTGGCATCGAGTCGTGAGAGCGGTTCTTTCTTTTTCACCAGCACTACCAGGCTCAACAATCCGGTCTCCTGACCCTCGACCTCCTTGTATCCGATCCCCAGTCCCACGACGTTCTTTTTCCTTAGGAGTTCTTCCCCATGCCGATCTTTAACCGCCCTTATCTCCTCAATACTTTTCTCTTCAGCCATATCATCCCCCCCCCCATAAAATGCCAGACACTTCCCCAGAAGCCATCTGCTCTAACGCCGAAGATGATCACCCGGATTATACTACGAATTGACGTCCCTGGCAAAATGCTAGACCCCGTTGGCCCTCTGCGATGGGTGCGGGAAGTCCTCCTCCACGGTCTCCTGACCAAATCCCTTCCACCTCGGTCAGGAAACCTTCGGCGACTGTATCTACCCTGCCCCGCTGGCCTTCATCTCCTCATAGACCCGCCCCGCGTTGGCCCTTAATCGTTGCCTGGCCTTCCCTCTTTTCTCATCATCGGTCGTAGGGAAGAAATCAATCATCTCAGCTACAGAGGCGAGGGCTTCGCCTCTGCTGTGGCCGGTCGCATACATCCCTCGTATCCTGGCCCGCAATCGGCGAATGTACCTGGATAGCTTCTCGGTGGCCTCCTTGCCGCATGTCTCACCCTCGCCAGGCACGATGATCTCCGCTTTCACCCACGGCCTCCGAATGTAGGTCAGGGCATTTAGCCACGCCTTGGAGTTGGCCTCCCCCATAAGAGGTTGCGCGTCGTTGACCACCACATCACCGGCGAAGAGGACACCATCCCCAGGAATATGGACGATGGCACTGGCTGGCGTGTGACCTCCGACGTGGATCAGCCTGAGCGCTTTGTTACCCTTATGCAATACCATTCTATCGGTGAGGGTGATCTGAGGGGTAACGATTCTGAGGCCTTTGAAGCTAGCGGCCACCTCCGGTTCACTCTTGAAAGCATCAACGAGGCGATGGCGGAAAGAATCGCGGTAGCTCCTCATCTTCATCCAGACCAACTCGTGGGCTATAACCGGGGCGCCGAAAATGTGATTGCCAACGACACGGTCTGAATGATAATCTGTGTTAATGATGTAGATCACCTCTTGATCCGTCACCTTGGCGATCTCGGCCCGCCACTGGCGAGCCTCCAGCGGCAATAGCGGGGTGTCGATTATAATCACGCCCTCACCGGTGACTACGAAGCCCACGTTGCCTCCTCGATAACCTGTCTCTACATATATGCCTCGTCCGATCTGCTGCATCTAGGTTTCCACCTCCAACAATCTCTCATAGGCAATTTCCAGAGCCTCGTCCACTTTGCTGCCATCAGTGCCGCCGCCCTGGGCGAAGCGGTGCCGTCCCCCCCCGCCACCGCCGACAACCTGACAAGCCCTCTTGAGGAAATCGTTCATATCGTAGGGCAGATCGGCCGAGCAAGCGAAGAAAAGCTGAGCTTTCTTCCCGGCCAATCCCAGAAGAGCTACACACCCTTCCGACTCCATCAGGCGCAGCGCTAAACGCCTGACTTGCTCGCCCTCACGATCAGTAAACACCTTTCTCACGACGCGGACATCGCCACGCTGCTCCGCCTCCGCCAGAAGCTCGGCAGCCTCATAGTCCAGCAGGCGGTTCTTGGCTGCGTTCAACTCCCGTTTGTTGCTTTTGGCCTCCTCGGCCAGCCTCCCCACCGCTTTGGCAAGTTCCCACGCTCCCACGCTGAACCGGTTGGCCAGCTCATTCACTGTCCGGTTCTTGCCCCGGTAATCAGCCAGAGCCCTGTCTCCACACAAGAACTCGACACGGGTATCCTGACCCCGCCGCTCGACCCTGGTGATCTTGATCAGGCCCACCTCGCCTGTTCTCCGACAGTGAGTCCCGCCACATGGCGAGTAGTCGAAGCCCTCCACCTCGACTATCCTGATAGGCGTCTCTACCGTAGGCAACCCTTCGACCAGCCGTCGTGGTGAGCTTGTCGAACCATCAGGAAACCGCTTCCGCAGAGGCAAGCTGGCTAACTCCATTTCGGCCGCCAGATAGGTCTTCACAGGGCGATCAGCGAAGACGATCTCGTTGGTTAGATCCTCAACCCTGTCCAACTGAGAAACAGCCAGGGGAGCTTTGTCCACGTCAATCGTGCACGCTTCCTTGCCCAGATGGAAACCAACGGTCTCTGCCCTCAATATCTCGAGGAAAGCCTGGGACAGGATGTGCTGACCGGTGTGCTGCTGCATGTGATCGAACCTTCTCTCCCAATCAATCGCACCATGGACGGTGTCGTCTCTGAGCTCCGCTGCCAGGACGTGGACGATGGCCTTATCTTCGCGTTCAAACACGTTGATCACGGGCACGCCGTTCAGATGGCCCTCGTCGTGAGGCTGTCCGCCAGAGGTGGGATAGAAGCAAGTGCTCTTCAGGATAACGCGCTTATCGTCCACGCCTATCCGCTCTACAACCCTGGCTTCGAACTCCAGCCTATATGGGTCCAGATAGTACAATCGCTCCGTCATGTTCCTTCGAAACAACCCTCTCTGTGTCATTGCGAGTGACCGTAGGGAAAGGCAACCGCAGGTTGCACGCAATCCCCTCCGTCGTGAACTGGAGATTGCTTCGTCGCTACGCTCCTACTTAAGAAACAAACTACCCTGGAGGCATATTATAGCACAAGCTGGCCCGATTTGCCAAAAAGGCGGAACAACGTATAATCTAAAACACGCTCTATCAAATCAAGCGCCAACGGAGGTGCACGAGTGAAGAAACTCTTATCTGGCAACGAAGCCATCGCGCGCGGAGCCTGGGAGAGCGGGGTGCAGGTAGCGGCGGCCTACCCCGGCACACCATCAACGGAGATCCTGGAAACCCTCGCCCCCATGCCCGGTGTCTACGCCGAGTGGTGCCCCAATGAGAAGGTGGCCCTGGATGTGGCCATCGGGGCAGCCTACGCCGGAGCACGAGCCATGGCCGTGATGAATGTTGGCTGCGTCGCACGGTACAACCCACTCCACGTTGGCGAGGATACGATCCAGCACTTCGTCAAGGTCCAGTGTGCTATTGAGCGCTTCTGCTGTGTCTCGCAGGGCTTCGGCCAGCACGCGCTGTTCGCGCTCGGCTTCCCCTGCTCGCTTGCGCTCGGTGATTTCCTGTCGTAATTGAGCGGTGCGCTCTTTTACAAGTTCTTCTAAATGGTTCTTATGTTTTTCCAGTTCTTCATGTGCCAGGTTGACGGCCTTCTCATGGCTGACGATGGAGTTGAGCATCTGATTGAAATCATTCCCAAGACGACCAATTTCGTCATCCCTGTTAAGAGTGTATCGCAGGGAATGTTTAGCAGTGTGAGTGACGCCGAATAAGTCGATTCCGCATTTATG
>CAYWWC010000100.1:0-13247 GCA_964461615.1 uncultured Anaerolineae bacterium | reverse complement strand
GCTATCTCCCATCCATTTAAGGAAGAGCCGCTATATTCCTTTGAGGATAAGGAAGTAGATGCCCGAATATTGTTAATTGGCATTCGTCCTGTCATGAAACCCGCAGCCGCAATAGGAACTATTCTCAAGATGCTTCTTCTACTGATAGACATATGCATCCCCTTATTCATGTGATGTGCGCCCAACTTGTTATTATCTGGACACCTGTCCACCTAGCACCCGATTTGGGATACTAGGTGGACGCTTTTCCACATATATCCCCACCCTGGCGTATTAGGCGGACGTTTGTCCACATACCCACCCCTCTGGGGCGTATTATGCAGAGATATCGTCCGTCTAGCAAACTTGCCACAACGAAACAAAGCCTGCAAGAATGAGGTGCAACAGCATCGAAATAGCAGACTGTCAGAACAGGCCAAGAACAGCAAAAGCCAACCCCCTCCTAACCTGCAGAAAAGGTTGGCCTTCAATGTCTCATGATCTCACCTCCTGTGTCGGCTATCGGCTGCGATGGGGGCAACAATGGCTGAATGGTATCGGTCAATATCTACATGCTATTGTAGCATACGACGGCCCAGGTGTCAAATGCAAACCGCGTTGCCAAGAGAGCTTAACGGTGGTATAATTGCAGCATGATAATCTCAGCAAAGCGTTTCTTCCAAAAGAGACTGGTGGGAATAGTCGCCGCAGCGTTGTTTGTCGGCAGCTTTCTGCTCTACGTCAGCACCATGGCCCCGTCGGTGGTGCCGGGGGACTCCGCGGAGTTCCAGTTCGTGCCCTACATCCTGGGCATCGCCCACCCTCCAGGCTACGCTCTCTACATCCTGCTGGGGAAGCTCTTCACCCTCCTTCCCCTGGGCAGCATCGCGTATCGGATGAACCTCTTCACCGCCCTCTGCGGCGCGCTGACCGTTTCCCTCACCTACCTGATCATTCTGCAACTGTCGTCGAAAAAGCTCTCTTCGCTCGCCGCCCAGGTGTCGGCCATCTTGGGCGCTGCCACCTTTGCCGTCAGCGCCAACCTCTGGCAACACGCCACCTTCACCAACGCTCACACCCTGACCGCGACTTTGGCCGCGCTTGCCCTGTTCCTCCTGCTCGCCTGGGACAAGAGCGGCAACGACAGGTATCTGTACGCCTTCGCTCTAACCTGTGGCCTCGGCCTGACCCACCACCCCCTTGTCTTGATCAGCTTTCCTGCCTTCGCTGCCTTCATCTTGCTAGTCTTCTGGCCGGGGTTCAGAAACCAGGTTTTTAGCCAAGAGTCTGGTTCTTCTGCACCGCCGGGAAACTCTAAGGCCACGGTCCGCCCATTCAAGCAGACAAAAACCTGGTTTCTCCGCCAAAACAGGAAGCTGATAATCTCCGGCCTTCTGTTCCTGCTCGGCCTATCAGTCTACCTGTACTATCCCATCAGGAGCGCGCCCCCTTTCGGCCCGCAGGGCACGAACACGCTGGACGGCTTCCGACGGCTGGTCACGGCCGAGGGGTTGCGCATGAACCTGTTCCCCTTTGGTTGGAGTGAGCAACCTCAGCGCGTGCTGGCCCTCAAGACGCTCCTGGGGCTACAATACAATGCCCCCGCTATCCTGCTGGGCATCGCGGGGGCCATCTGGCTGGCTCTCAAAAGACGCAGGGCCTTTGTGCTGCTGGCGCTCTTTTTCGCCCTGAACTCAGCCTTCATCATGAACACCGTACAGGACGTAATGAAGTATCTACACCTGCCCTTCATGGCCTACGCCATCTGGATCGGCTGCGGGGCGATGGCCCTTTTCGATCTCCTGGAGAGATGGAGGGCCAAGCCCCGGACGAAGGCTCTCTACACGGTCGCCCTGATCATTCTCCTGTTTACATCTCCCCTCAGAATGGGCCTGCTCAACCTCTCTCGCGTGGATCTGAGCGACTATCGCTTCGCCGATGACTTCGTCCAAGCCACTTTCGATTACTTCCAGTTCCAGGATGAAGAAGCCGTCCTCCTTTGCGACTGGGACCACATCACCCCGCTCTGGTATTATGACTTCGTCGAGAAGCGGAAGCCCAGGGTTGAGGCCAAGTTCGTGCCCGCCGGCACAGCCAATCCCTGGCTGGAGTTGGTGGAGGCCAACCTGGGCCAGGGACCAGTCTATCTCTCAGGCTACCGTCGCTCGGTAGCGGATAGATACCGCCTTCTGCCGGTAGGGCCGTTCTACAAAGTGCTGCCCGAACCCCTATTCGATCCCCCGCCCATGCAGCATTCCCTGGACGCGACCGTGGAGGATAAGATAGCCCTCCTGGGATACGACCTGGACCGCGAGGTAGTGCGGGTGGGCGAGACCCTTCACCTGACCCTCTACCTGCAGGCTCTACAGAAGCTGGACGAGTACTACATGCCCTTCGTCCACCTGGCCCACTGGTACCGCTTCACTACCGACAGCCGCTTCCTGACTCCCTTCTGGGAACCGGGCCAGGTGGTGGCTGAACGCTACGATATCACCATCCCCTTCGGCATCGAGCCCGGTGAGTACCCGCTGGAGCTGGGGGTCGCCTCCCTCTCGCGAGGGCAGGACTTGCCCCTCTCCAGCGGGGGCGCCACCATTGAGCTGGCGACAGTGCGCGTCGAGGAGAGCCAGATCAAACCACCCTCAGACATCACAAAAAAAGCCCTGGCTAACTTCGACAGCAAGATTCTGCTGGAGAAGGCCAGGACTGAGCCAACCGTCGTGCACCCAGGTCAGGCTCTTTATGTCACTCTCTACTGGCGGGTGTTGCAGCCCATTGATGAAAGCTACACCATCTTTGTCCACGTCATAGATTCATCGAACCGCATCTGGGGACAGAAGGACTTCACCTCGCTGGGCGGTAGCTACCCCACCTTCCTGTGGATTCCCAAGTGGCTGGAGGGGCAGGTCATAGACGACCGCTACACCGTCATTCTCGACCCTCAGACGCCGCCGGGCGAGTACTGGATCGAGGTGGGCATGTACGGGATGACCACCACCAAGCGCGTGCCCATCTTTGACGGAGAGCTGAATCTGACCGGCGACAGGGTCATTCTGGGGAGCATTCGTGTGGAGTGAGAGCAGCGGATGCGCAGAATTAACGGATTGGGAGTGCGATGGGCGAAGGTCTCCGACCGAGCCCCTTTCGCCTCGGTCGCGGGAAGCCCTCCTCCACGACCTTCGGCCATCAAAGAATAATCCGCTAATCCTGCCAATCCGTGTTCTATATCCTCCCCATCAACCGCCGCAGCTCCTCCATCGTCGGATCGATGAGGTGAGGCTGACCGGTGGCCTTGATGGCGCTAGCGACGTCCTTGAGGCCGTTGCCGGTGACCACCACCACGATGCGCTCCTCAGGGTCAATCCGCCCCTCCCGCACCAGCTTGGCCAACCCAGCGAATCCTGTCGCCCCGGCAGGCTCGGCGAAGACGGCGGCCTGCCGCGCCAGCACCCGCATGGCATCCAGTATCTCTTCGTCGCTCACCGCCACGTACTCCCCGCCGGTCTGCCGCACCGCCCGCAGGGCCTTGATGCGGTCGCGTGGCACGCCCACGGAGATGCTGTCGGCCAGGGTATTTAGGACGACGGGCTCGATTTCCTCTGTTCCTTCCTGCCACGCTTTGACCAGCGGCGCTGCCCCCTCGGCCTGCACGCCCATCAGCTTCGGCATCTCGTCAATGAAGCCTAGAGCGCGCAAATCCTTGAACCCCTTCCAAAGTCCACCGACGATGCCGCCGTCGCCCACAGAGACGAAGACGCGATCGGGCGCCTCCCACCCCAGCTGCTCGCAGATCTCCAGAGCGGCCGTCTTCTTCCCCTCGGAGAGGTAGGGATTGAAGGCCGTGTTGCGGCTGTACCAGCCGTATTCTTTTGAGGCCTCCAGACAGAGGTCGAAGGCCTGATCGTAGGTGCCCTTCACCATGATGACGTTGGCTCCAAAGACGAGCAGTTGGGCCACCTTGGCCTGGGGCGCCGTTTGGGGGACGAAAATGTAGGTGGTCAGCCCCACGCTGGCGGTCAGGCCGGCCAGAGACGAGGCGGCGTTGCCGGTGGAGGCACAGGTCATTATGTCACGTCCCAACTCCAGCGCCTTGACCACCCCCACCGCGCTGGCCCGGTCCTTGAACGAGGCCGTGGGCTCTCGACCGTCATCTTTGACCCAGAGATGCTTGAGACCCAGCCGCTCCCCCAACCGCTCGGCCCGATACAGCGGCGTCCAGCCCACCTGTAGTGGCGGGGCGAGACCGGCGTCGGCGACGGGCAAAAGGTCGGCGTAGCGCCAGATGGAGTTGTTTCGGTTGGCAGCCAGCCTATCCTTGGTCAGTCGCCGACCGATAAGCTCGTAATCGTAAACGACGTCCAGCATGCCCTCGTCGCCATGCTTAGGGCAGACGTAGAGCACCTCATCAACATCGTACTCCGCGCCGCAAAGGACGCATTTCAAACCTAGAACGTGGTCCATGATTATCTCCTAACCTGGTCAAGCCAGAACCAAAAGGCTTTTTGCCACGAATTACACGAATTTCTAATTTTTTCTTTTCATTGGTCATCATCTCACTTCAATAGCGAGTATACCAGCAAATCTTGGTTTCGTCAAGGAAGAAACTTGAGCTTGAGCATTTCGCCATCTTGTGGTATCATACTGGAAGCTGAAAACTGAAAGCTAAAAAGTGGAGGTTTGGCTGTGATCCCACTCAAGATTCAATTGCGTAATTTCATGTGTTACCGCGAGCTGGAGCCGCTGGATTTCTCGGGCATTCACCTGGCGTGCCTGGCTGGCGACAACGGCCACGGCAAGTCGGCTCTGCTGGATGCCATCACCTGGGCGCTGTGGGGCAAGGCCCGCGCTAAACGCGACGACGAGCTGATCCGCCTGGGCCAGACGGAGATGGAAGTGGAGTTCGAGTTCGCCCTGGGCGAGAATCACTACCGCGTCATCCGCAAGAGGGACAGCCGAGGGCGAGGGCGGAGTTCCTTGGAGCTACAGGTGCGCGACGGCGACCTCTTCCGCCCCCTCACCGAGCCTACCATTCGCAAGACCCAGGCCCGCATCAACAGGATCCTGCGCATGGACTACGAGACCTTCATCAACTCGGCCTTCCTCATGCAGGGGCGCGCCGACGAGTTCACCACCAAGACCCCTGGAGAGCGCAAGCGCATCCTCGGCGAGATCCTGGGCCTCTCCCTCTACGATCAATATGAAGAACATGCCAAGGAGAAGGCCAAGACCAGGGCAAGCGAAGGCGACCAAATTGCAGCGCAGATCCGGGATATGGAGCGGGAGCTAGGTCGAAAGCCAGAATATGAAGGGGAGTTAAAACAGGCCCAGATTGACGTTGAGAACTTGAACGCCGCCTCGCGAGGGGCCGAAGAGGAGCTACGGAGGCTGCGAGAGGAGTGGAAGGAGCTGGATCTCAAGCGTACCCAGATCGAGGAACTCTCGGCGCGGCTGGCCCAGGGGGAGCGAGAGCTGGCCGAAATCGGGGAGCAGATGGCCGCCGGTCAGGAACGCCTGACCGAGTACGAGGCGGTCATAAAGGATCGAACCCTCATCGAAGATGGCTTCGCCGCTCTGACCACAGCCCGCCAACACCATGAGTCGCTGAACGAAAAGTTGGCGCAATTGGTGAGGCTGAACGAGCGCAAGGGGCAGTTGGAAGCCAGCATCACCGAGGCCAAGCATGCCCTGTCGCTGGAACAGCGCCTCTGTTCAGAGAAGGTGGGAGAGCTTTCTGCCCTGGCTCAAGAAGTAGAGGCACTGAAGGCCGAGCTACCCAAGGTCCGTGCTGGACTAGAGCACCTGGCCCAGCGCGAGAGCGAACGGGATACTAAACAGCAAGAGATAGGAGAGCTGTCCAACGAGAGAACCAGCCTCAGGACGCAGAACGAGCAGTTTAAGAGCGAAGTGGATTCCCTCCAGGAAAAGGGCGGACTGCTACAGGCTGCCGAAGCCGACTGCCCCCTGTGCGGCCAGGAGCTTTCGGAAGAAGACAGAGTGCGGCTCGCGGAGCAATTTACGTCCGAGATGGCCGAGAGTGATGCCCTCTATCAAGCCAATCGAGCCAGGATCGAAGGGTTAGCCGCCCGGAGCCGGGTACTGGAACAGGAGATCGAGGCCATCGGGCGGGAGCTTGCGACCGGGGGGGCGCTACAGAAACGTGAGGCTACGCTGGAGAAGAGCCTGACCGAGGCGAAGGGAGCCGCCGAGGAGCTGGTCAAACAGCGGGAAAAGCTGGCGAAGTTGGACGAGCGCCTCACCAGCAAAGAGTACGCCGGGGCCGAACACGCTGAATTGGCGGATCTCCTGATCCAAATCGAAGGTCTGGGCTACGATCCTGAGGCTCACCAGGAAGTGCGGCGACACCTGAAAGTCCTCAGCCGCGTCGAGGAGGACAAAGCCAAACTAGAGTCGGCCCTGGGACGCGTTGATGAAGAGCGGGCCAGCTTGGAGCGGCTGCGCAAGAACAAGTCCCGCTGGCAAGAGAACCTGGCTGCCGACCTGGCCAAGAGAGAAGCGATAGCCCAGGAGTTGACCCGGCTACCTGAGCTGGTCACTCAGTTGGATGGAAAAAGCAAAGAAGTGGACGGGCTGCGGATCAAGGAAGCCCGCGCTCGCCAGGTCTTGGGGGCGGCCAGACAGAAACTGGACTACTGCGATTACCTGACCACGGAGCGCGAGAAGAAGCTCAAGGAAAGGCGCCAGGTGGCCGAGGAGGAGGCCATCTACAACGAGTTGAGGCTGGCTTTTGGCAAGAAGGGCCTGCAGGCCCTGATCATTGAGAGCGCCATCCCTGAGATCGAAGACGAGGCCAACAAGCTTCTGGCCCGGATGACCGACGGGAGCATGCACGTGAACTTCGAGACCCAGCGCGAGACCCTCAAAGGCGACACCGTTGAGACACTGGCTCTCAAGATCTCCGATGAGCTAGGCACACGCAGCTATGAGCTCTACAGTGGAGGCGAGAGCTTCCGCGTCAACTTCGCCATCCGCATCGCCCTGTCCAAACTGCTGGCCCGCCGTGCCGGGGCCAGGTTGCAAACCCTGGTCATTGACGAGGGCTTCGGCACGCAGGATGCCCAGGGGCGGGAGCGACTGGTGGAAGCCATCAACTCCATCCGGGACGATTTCGAGAAGATCCTGGTCATCACCCACATCGAGGAGCTGAAGGACGCCTTCCCTGTGCGCATTGACGTGTTCAAAACCCCCCAGGGCTCGCAGGTAGTGATCAACTGATTATCTTGACACTTAACCTTTGCACGAACGAGAAAAAGCTCATGTGTGCTAAACATCAGCACGGTTCCGGCTTGTTTTGAGTTTTATGTAGACATGGCATTGACCTGGAGGGTTCAAAACAAGCTTTTGCGCGTTGGATCACGACATAAACCAGCCATTTTGTAGAACGTTTGAGCGTTTTTCATTTCCTGCAAAAGTTAAGTTGACAGAGATTCAATTTCACAGTATACTAAACCTGCTTTTCGCACTTCCCGCTATACTCTCTGTCTCCAAAAGCGTTTTTGAGGTTGGAGTGGAGCCTTCAGGCGGGTTTGAGAGTCTGATATCCGGCTAAAGCCTCTACTCCTGTTGATCCGGATAGGAATTTCAAAGGTGCGAAATGTAGGCTAAACCATAAGAGTTTCTAGTAAACGTGCACGTAAGCAGGAGGCAACGATGAGTGATATCCAATTGTCAACTGTCAAAACCTTTTATGACCAACAGGGTGTCCCTCGCGAAGTATTGTTGAGCTACGACGTCTACCGCGAAATGATGAGAGCGATCCGCGAGTTGGCGGTCGAGGCTAAGCAAGCGTATTTTTGGACGGAACAGTGGCAGACAATGGAACGGGCTGCAGACGAGGCCGCTGCCCAGGGTCAATTCCGCACCTTTGACTTGATGGATGAGATGCTGGACTTCCTGGATGCCCAATGACTCGCTACCGCCCCCTGAAAACATTCTGGGAGGCTTACGCTGAACTCCCCGCCCGCATCAAGAGAAAAGTCCGACAGATGTTTGAGCTCTTCCAGCAAGGCGCCGAACATCCACCCTTTCACCCCTCGCTTCGCATCCGCAAGATGCGAGGATACCCCAACATCTGGGAAGGCCACGTTACGATGCAGATTGTCTTCACATTCCACATTGAGCACGATCCGGAAAGCGGAGAGACGATCTACGTATTCCGCAACATCGGTACGCATGAGGTCTACCGACGACCATAGCTTTCCTTGCCCCGCTGTACATTATCAGTTCCCCTCTTCCCTTTGCGCATTGACGTCTTCCCCCTCAGAGCTCGCAGGTGGCGATCAACTGACGCGGATGGCCCGATAGTAATCGCAGTGCTCTCGGAGGACGCAGGCGGCGCAACGAGGCCGCTGCGATTTGCAGATCTCTCGGCCGTGAGCGATGAGGTTGAGGTGGAAGGGGTAATAGATTTCAGGAGGGATCAGTTCCTCAAGAACGTCGTGGGCTTTCTCACGAGAGGTCTTAGGCCCAATGAGGCCCAGGCGTTGGCTAACCCGGTGGACATGGGTATCCACCGGAAAGGCCGGCTTGCCCAGGGAGAAGAGAAGCACGATGGCAGCCGTCTTGGGGCCAACGCCGTGGAGCGAGGTCAGCCACTTCTTGGCCTCGTCAACCTCCATCTCGGCCAGAAAGTCCAGGGTGAACTCGCCACGTTCCATTTGGATTACTCGCAGGGTCTCCTGGATGCGCGGGGCCTTAACGTTGGCTAGCCCGCCTGGCCGGATGGCATCGGCAAGATCGGCAGTGTCGGCGGCCAGCACGCTCTCCCAAGTAGTGAATCTTTCCTTCAAACGCCCCCAGGCCCGATCGCGGTTGACGTCGGAAGTGTTCTGGGAGAGGATGGTGAAAATCAACTCGCTCAGCGGATCGCGCCCGGGGACCCATTCGTGCTGACCATATTCTTCAATCAAGAGTTGGTGGACTGTCAGGGTCTTGTCCAATCGGCCACTATCTTGTTCAGAATTTGTCATTTTGCTGCTCCATATCAGATCGTGCTGCGTGTTTCGTGTTCCGTCACGCAGCACGTAATATGCAACACACCGAGGAGGTTTCGATGATTGATGGCGTCAAAGTACGCAAGCTGCGGTTCATCCCCGACGAGCGGGGTTACTTAATGGAGATGCTGCGCTCTGATTGGGAGGAGTACGAGCAATTCGGCCAGGTCTACATCACCGCCGTCTACCCCGGCGTGGTCAAGGGCTGGCATTATCACAAGATCCAGACCGACCATTTCATTTGCGTCCACGGCATGGCTAAGGTGGTGCTCTACGATGGGCGCGAAGGCTCGCCCACCCACGGCGAGGTGAACGAGTTCTTCATGGGCCAGCAGAACCCCATGCTGCTCAAGATCCCCCCTGGTGTGATGCACGGCTTCAAGGGCATCAGCCAGGAGATGGCCCTCATCGTCAACGCGCCCACCGAGCTTTACAATTACGAGCAGCCAGACGAATACCGCCTACCCGCCCACACCGACCAGATACCCTACGACTGGGACCGCAAAGACGGCTAATCTCCAATACCCAATATCAGATTCAACGCCTCCCGGTCATCCCACGGAACCTCCGTGACGCCAAAACACATAGACTGCTCATGGCCCTTGCCGGTGACGATGACCAGGTCCCCAGCCTGGGCCATTTTCACGGCGAATTCGATGGCCTCTCTGCGATCGCCGATGCGCCAGTAGTCCTCCCCTTCCCTCCGCCCTACCCTCTCGCAGCCGACCGCGATTTGAGCCATGATTGCGTCCAAGTCCTCGGTGCGAGGATCCTCAGCGGTGATGACTACGCGGTCGGCCAGCTTGCCGGCGATCTCCCCCATCATCGGCCGCTTGGCCACGTCCCGCAGCCCCGCGCAGCCGAAGACGACGATGACGCGGCCATCGGTCAACTCGCGCGCCGTCTCCAGCGCCCGCCGGAGTGCATTGGGCGTGTGGGCGAAGTCCACGATGGCGGTGAAGGCCTGGCCCGCGTCTATGCGCTCCATGCGCCCCGGCACCCCTCGCAAGGCTTGGATGCCCTCCTGCATAGCCTCGAAAGGAACCGCCTGCGAAACACCGACGGCGATGGCCGCCAGTACGTTGTAGACATTGAAGAGGCCTGGAAGCTCTGTCCGCACCACGAACTGGTCCTGGGGAGTTACGGCCGTGAAGGTTGTGGCTGCCGGTGTGAACGTTATGTCGCGCGCTGTGACGTCCGCTGGCTGCTCCAGCCCATAGGTTAGATGGCGCTCGGCGGGGATTGGGTGCAGGTATTCGAACGAGGCGTCATCAGCGTTGAGGATGGAGGTTTTCGGCGTATCGGGCTTGCGGAAAGAGTTGGTCAGGTCGCGGAAGAGGCGGGCTTTGGCTTCCCGATAGTCATCGTAGGTCTTGTGGTAGTCCAGGTGCTCGTGGGTGATGTTGGTCACTACGGCTACATCGAAGTCGCAGGCCATGACCCGATGCTGGGCCAGACCATGGGAGGTGGCTTCCAGGACAGCGTACTCCGTGCCGGCAGCCGCCATCTGCGCCAGGGCCCCCTGCACTTGGAGGGCTTCGGGAGTGGTGACGTGAAGGCCCGTCGGGTAGTGCTCGTCGCCGATGAGGGCCTCCACGGTGCTGATCATGCCCGTCTTGTGGCCCGCGGCGGCCAGGATGCTGCGGATGAGCTCGACGGTGGTGGTTTTGCCGTCGGTGCCGGTGACGCCAATGACGCGCAGCTTACGGGCCGGGTGGCCGTGAAAGGCGGCAGCCAGATGGGCCAGAGCCTGGCGGGAATCGGGGACGAGAACGTAGGGACCAGAGATGTTCGCCTCCCGCTCGCCGACGACGGCCACCGCCCCCCGTCGAATCGCGCTGGGGATATAATCGTGGCCGTCGGCATCGAGGCCCTTGATGGCCACGAAGAGATCGCCGGGCGTGACCTGGCGCGAGTCTTGAGCCAGCCCGTCGATGTCCACGTCTACGCCCTTCGACAGGCTCAGGGCAACGTAGCCGTGAACTTCCTTGTCAGATAGGGTAGTTAGTAACTTAGAAAGCTTCATGTCCGTCACCTCGGCAAGGTTTCGTTCGCCGAAGGTCTCATAGTGCATAAGGCGGATGGCGTCACGGACACTTCCACAAGCTCAGTGCAGGCCTGATCGAGGAGTTTCTTGGGTCTTGGTTCCATCGGGGTGTCCTCCGGTCTTGACAGGTTGTGGTTGTTCTGCTATAATGCCTGGCAAGGTAACCATGGGCATACGCCAAAAGAGTGCGCATGGAGTTATTATACAAGAGGATTTCCGTAAATGCAACCCGGTGGATTGTTTAGGCGGATTCCGTATAAGAAACAGTTGTACCCCGTATAGAACTATGAGTAACGAACTAGTCGCAGTCACCTCCTTGGGCATTCATACACCTGATCGCCGTGATCTTCTTCTTTTCGATAGAATTGCGATTGCGGGTCTGGAGGCTTCTATAGGCAATGTCACCAATCCCGCGATCCGCGACGAAATCGAGTTTCTCGCAGAAGAAACAGTGGTTTTTGATGTCAAATACGACCATGCTGCCGCGCCAGACCCAGATTCTCCAGAGCAACAACTTATCGAGATAGCAACTGTACAACTGGTTGTCGCGCAGTCTAGCTCTAGCTTTCTCTGGGAATTGGACGAATCGAAGCGTATCGAGGTGGTCAACCGGATCATCCCCAAGCTCGCCACAGCTCCGCTCATCAACCACCATCGGGTTGCCGCTCAGATCTTAGAGTCCTTTAGGCAGCTATTGGCAGGCCATTCGGAGGCAGTGCTTACCGAATATGGTAAGGAACTATTGAGTAGTTCTGCCAGTGGGCTACTGATTCGAGCCTTCTGCCCACATCTCAAGAAGAAGCATTCCGTGGATGCAGTGCCGCTATTGGGAACCAGCTCATTTGGATCTCCAATGGCCTACTCAGCAGGTAATGAGACAGTCGTAAACTTGGTCGTTCGCCACCTCCCAGTGCCCCATGATGATATCCCGATAAAAGACGTCCTAGCTTTTCGTAATGATGAAGAACAGCAAACGAAATTGTCACGTCTGCGGCGATGGATCAGATCATCTGCAAAGAAGGTCACAGAGCAGGAGGCCGACATGGAAGACCTAGAGGTGGAGCTCGAATCTCTCGTCGAGGATTATAAGGAATACATGCGAGTTCAGAAGATGAAGTGGCATGCGACGTCATTTGAGACGGTCGTAACGATGACGGCACAAATGCTAGAAGGACTAGCAAAACTAAAACTTAAAGATGTGGTTGACTCGTTATTCACGCTGAGAAAGAGCAAAGTCGGTTTACTAGAGGCTGAACTGAAGGCTCCCGGAAGAGAGATTGCATATCTTGTTACTGCTGGCGAGCGATTTTGAACAAGCATGCAGAAGGTATAACTTCGCGTGCAGCCGACTGAACCCGCCGTGCGTTCTTGGTCAGTTTTGAGAGAAGCGAAGTTTTGATTTTTCTGTCTGCGTTGATCTTATGCGGGTTCAACGTCTGACGCAAGCGTTAGCACGCCTGGACATTCCTCGCCCTCTCAGGCCCAATTCTGGCCAGGCCGAAAAGGTATCCAAATACAAGAGCGAGAGGTCCACGACACCTCCCGCTTTTTCTGTGAACTGGTCAATTAACCCTACTCGGTCGACTTGCCCCTCAGAGGGTGCTACTGAAAGAGATTCAAACCGTGCTCCAGGAAGAGCGGCAGCAGGGTGATGGCCAGGAAGTTCTGCATCTTGATGAGAATGTGCAACGAGGGACCCGCCGCGTCCTTGAGCGGGTCGCCCACCGTGTCGCCAATCACCGACGACTTGTGGGCGTCCGACCCCTTCCCGCCCAGGTGTCCGTCTTCGATATACTTCTTGGCGTTGTCCCAGGCGCCGTCAAGTGGGTCAGGAGCGCTTCCACTGCGGCAGCCCCCATTTCGGTCGGATGGCGAACATCGTGAAAGAAAATGTAGCGTTTGATCCAGTTGGCGTAGGCCTGCTCGGTACGGATGGAGTAGTGTTTGAGGCGGATGGCGTCGCGAACACTTCGACAAAGCTCAGTGCAGGCCTGGTCGAGCAGTTTCTTGGGAGTTGCTTCCATCGGTTTCCTCCGCTAGGATTTGACTTTGTCCGGCGCTCACTGTATAATTTTCCCGGATCGCACCTTCCAGAGAAGGACTTAGATAGGGATATTGTGCAGAAAACTTCCAGAACTACAACTCTGGAAGCGATATAGGCAGATTCCGTCTAAGATACCCAACAATTGGAAAAGACGGATTCCGTATAT
>CAYWWC010000099.1:0-13266 GCA_964461615.1 uncultured Anaerolineae bacterium | reverse complement strand
ATATTAAGAGGGAACAGGCACAGATATTCCTGGAGGACTCTAACCAGGAGAGGCAGTTGCGGTTGCTAATCCTCGCTTGAAGGGGGGAGGGGCAATCGTAGTGATTCCGAAAGGGGGTGACAAAGCAAGATCAATAAGCTGGATGCTAGATCGCTTGCGTTTTGAAAACCCTTTGAAACAACTACTACATTAAAGGAGGAGAAATGCGTACTAAGAAAGCAGTTTATGTTGCCCTAACGTTGGTGATGGTGTTCAACCTGCTGGCGGCCAGCGTGACTAGCGCTGCCCCGGCGCAGCAGGAGGAGACAACCTACACGGTGAAGCTGGGCGACAACCTATGGACCCTGGCCGAGAAGTATCTGGGTAGTGGGCCGGCCTATTCAGCAATTGTGGCGGCCACCAACGCCAAGCAGGCAGAGGATGACACCTTTGCCTATATCGCGAACCCCAGCCTCATTCACCCTGGCTGGAAGCTCGTTATCCCTGCCGGAGAGGAGGCGGGAGAGCTGTTGGCCGAGCCAGAGGCTAAGGCCATCACCATTACCTTCTTCGAAGAGCCTGACACCCTGAACCCCCAATACACGGGCATGTGGTTCTCTACGCTCACTACTGATTTCTGGCTGGTTCCTCTGTGGTACTTTGATGACCAGGGGACCATGATCCCTGAGTTGGCGGCCGAGCTACCGACGGTCGAGAACGGCGGCCTCTCTGAGGACGGCACCGTCCTCACCATCAAGCTACGTCCAGAGGTGTGGTCCGACGGCACGCCGCTCACCGCCGACGACTTCGTGTTCTACTACGATATGGCAATGGACGATGGGAACGCTGTCCAGACCCGCTACCCCTTCGACACCTTTGTAGACAGCGTTACGGCGCTGGACGACCACACGGTCGAGGTCGTCATGAGCGAGCCTTACGCCGCCTGGGCTACTGGTCTATTTCCCTACGGACCTCTGCCCAAGCACATCCTGGAGCCCGTTTTTGAGGCGGAGGGGACGATTGACAACGCCGATTGGAATCGGAACCCCACCGTTGGCGTCGGCCCCTTCATCTTCAAGGAATGGGTGGCAGCCAGCCACCTCATCTTTGAGGCCAACCCGAACTATTGGCGAGGCAAGCCCAAGCTAGACCAGATATCTATCCGCATCGTGCCCGACGAGGAGGCCCAGAAAGCGGCTCTCAGGACTGGCGACAGCGACATCGGCGTCTACATGTACGGCTCTGACATACCTGACGTTGCTGCCATGGAGGACGTCGAAATGGTCGGCGTCGCGGGCGGATACGTCGAGTCGTGGTTCTTCAACCTCATCACTGAGGAGCTCGCCGAGGCGAATGGACTCGCTCCCGGGCACCCGGCGCTGCAAGACAAGCACGTGCGCCAGGCCATAGTCATGGGCGTGGATCGCCAACAGATCATTGATGAGCTGTTCTACGGCGCGTACAGGATCCCCCCCGTCTTCTGGTACGACTCGGCCTACGAGGACACCAGCATCGAGCCCTGGCCCTACGATCCGGCGGCGGCAGAGGCATTGCTGGACGAGGCAGGGTGGGTGGATAGCAACGGCGATGGCACCCGCGACAAAGACGGGGTGGAACTGGTGTTGCGCTACTCCACCACAGCCGGAAACCAGTCGCGGGAGGCCACCCAGGTCGTGGTCCAGCAGATGCTGGCCGATATCGGTGTCGGGATTGAGATCCTGAACTACTCCTACGACATCATCTGGAACACCCTGGATGCGGGCGGCCCCATTCCCGCTGGCCTGTACGACATCGCCGAGTGGTCCACGTCGGCAGATGACTTCCCCGACCCGAACACAGCGGGCTGGGTTTGTGACGAGATTCCCTCGGAGGACTATCCAGCCGGGGGCAACTGGTGGGGGGTGTGCATCGAGGAGTTGGACGAGCTGTTCGTTGAGCAGGCGGTGACAGCGGACGTGGCAACGCGCCAGCAGATGTTCTCTGATATCCAGAGCATTATGCACGAGGAGATGTTCTGGATGGGTGTGCGCACCGATACCGACTTTTGGGCCTTGAACGACCGCTTGCAGGATGTGCGCCTCTCCGGAATAGACTCCTTCTGGAACTGCTGGGAGTGGGACGTCTACTAAGCATCTCAGCCTGGCTGAGAAACCAGGTTTTTGGCTAAAAGCCGGGCTCTTCTGCACTACATAGAGCCCCAAAAGCGCCGAGAGGTCTATTCAGGCAAAGAAGAACCTGGTTTCTTCAAAGGAGAGGAGGGGTGAACTCTCTCCCTCCTCTCCTCACTTGTTTTCCCTTGGGAGGTGGTTATGGGCCGATATATCATCCGGCGTCTCTTGCAGGCCATTCCCCTGCTTTTGATCATCAGCGCTATTCTGTTCCTGCTCACGAACGCCATGGGAGATCCGTTGGCCTCTTTTGGCGGCCGACGGCGCATCCGCTCGTCGGACCGCGTACGCTTGACCCGCCAATTGGGCTTGGACAAACCGGTCACGATGCAATACGTCGTTTGGTTGATCGGCAACGACTGGATGGATATTGACCTGGACGACGACGGTGTGCCCGACACAAAAGGTACCCGGCGGGGCGTCCTGCGCGGGGACTGGGGCAGGTCCTTCATGGAGAAGCGAGCGGTGACCGAGATCATCGCTGAACGACTGCCCAATACGCTACTACTGATGATAGTCACTGAAGTGGTCATCCTGATCCTATCGCTCCTCATCGGCATCTATTCGGCCATCCGTCAGTATTCGCTGTTCGATAATATCTTCACCGGGCTGTCGTTCATCGGATACTCCATGCCCATCTTCTGGCTGGCGCTGATGATGATGTTCATCTTCGCCGTCTACTTCAAGAAATGGGGGCTTCCCTATTTCCCCACTGTCGGTATGTACGATCTCGCCGTGGGGAAAACGATACCCCAGGTGGCATGGCACATGGTCCTGCCCGTGGCCACCATGTCAATCATGAGCATAGCGGGCTATAGCCGCTTCATCCGCGCCAACATGCTGGAAGTGGTCAACCAGGACTATATCCGCACCGCTCGCTCCAAAGGGCTTTCCGAGAAGGCCATACTCCTGGGCCACGCCCTCAAGAACGCAGCCATGCCCCTGGTGACCATTGTGGGCATGGACTTGCCCATACTTCTAGGAGGAGCGGTCGTCACCGAGTCCATCTTCGCCTGGCCGGGGATGGGACGGCTCTTCTGGGGTGCCGCCCAAGATTCTGACATCCCCGTCCTCATGGGTGTGCTCATCCTCATCTCCGTCGCCGTAGTTGTGTTCCAGATCATCACTGACATTGCCTACACCTTCTTCGACCCGCGCATTCGCTATGATTGATTCACTGGACTCCGAAACCAGGTCTTTTGGGAAAACCTGGTTTCTCCAAACAAGGGGGTGAAACTATGGCTGCAACTGAACCAACAGCGGAGGCGCAAGTTGCCGTTTCCGAACGACGACCAACCTGGACTCCCTCTCAGATGGCTTGGCGGCGCTTCCGTCGTCACAAGATGGCCATGTTTGGTGCCGTCCTGCTGATCCTGATCATGCTGTATGTCACCGTAGGGTCGCTGGTGTATAGCGAAGAGGACGCCAACCACAACGATCTATCCATCTCCCTCTCCGCGCCTTCCAGGGAGCATCCCTTCGGCACCGACCTCACGGGCCGTGACATCCTGGCCCGCACCATCTATGGTGGTCAGATCTCAATCATCATCGGCCTCTCGGCCGTCGTAGTCTCTGTGATCGCAGGCGTGCTGGTTGGCTCCATCGCCGGGTACTACGGGGGCCCTATTGACGCCGTCCTCATGCGCTTCACCGAGGCCATGTTCAACATCCCCCAACTGTTCCTGCTCATACTGCTGGCCAAGCTCCTCAGTGGTAAGATTCCGACCTTCAGACTGCTGGGCCGTTCGTTCAGTGGCAGCGTGATCGTCATCATCGTGGTCATTGGCCTCACGAGCTGGATGTATCTGGCCCGCATCGTGCGCGCCAGCTATCTCACGCTCAAGGAACAGGAATTCGTCACTGCGGCCCGCTGCATCGGCACAGGTAACGCCTCCATCATCTTCCGCCACATCCTGCCCAACAGCATGGCATCCATCATCGTCTCCGCCACGCTAGGGGTGGCCGGGGCCATCCTGAGCGAGGCCTACGTCAGCTTCCTCGGGGTGGGCGTTCAGGCCCCCACCGCCACCTGGGGCAACATGCTGGATCAGGCTTATCATTATCTCGAAACAGAGCCCTGGATGTGGATCTTCCCCGGTCTTTTCATCCTGCTCACTGTCCTCAGCATCAACTTCCTGGGCGACGGACTGCGGGATGCCCTCGATCCCAGAACGCGCATTTGATGCCATAAGTTAAGGCAGACCAACAAGCTGGGTAGCCGCCGTCATCATAGCCATCTGGCTGCTCTTGGCGGTGCTGGTTGTTAGTCTCGCCACCATTGATGACGAGCAATCGTTGGTAAGGAGAACCAGGATGTTGACGACTTTGAGGCGAATTCTGATCGGCACCCCCCTGCCGACCGAACGAGGAATTCACGAGCGGCTGAGCAAGGTCCAAGCCCTGGCCATTCTCTCGTCGGACGCCTTGTCCTCGGTGGCCTACGCCACGGAAGAGATTCTGCTTGTGCTGGTGCTGGCGGGCAGCGGCGCGCTGGGGCTGTCGTTGCCCATCGCCTTGGCTATTGCTGCGTTGCTGCTCATCGTGGCCAGCTCGTACTACCAGACAGTGCAAGCCTATTCGTCCGGTGGCGGCGCTTACATCGTGGCCCGGGAGAACCTGGGCACACTCCCTAGCTTGGTGGCCGGCGCTGCCCTGCTCACTGCCTATGTATTGACCGTCGCGGTCAGTATCTCGGCAGGCGTGGCTGCTGTGACTTCTGCTTTCCCTGCTCTTTACACCTGGAGAGTGGCGCTTGCTTTGGCCTCATTAGGCTTCGTGGCTCTGGTCAATCTGCGCGGCGTGCGGGAGTCGGCAAGGGTATTCGTCATGCCGACCTACTTTTTCATCTTCATTGTGTTCCTGATTATCCTGGCTGGTCTGGTACGCTTGATTTTTGGCGATCTGCCCGTAGGGATGCCTGCGCCAATCCCGGCGGCCACTGCCGCGCAAGGCCTGACGGCCTTCCTGATCCTGCGAGCCTTTGCCTCTGGATGCACCGCCCTGACCGGAGTAGAGGCCATCAGCGATGGCGTGCCGGTGTTCAAGCCACCTGAGGGTATCAATGCCGGCAAGACCATACTATGGATGGTCGGCATTCTGGGAAGCATGTTTTTGGGCATCACTTTCCTGGTTCACCAGTTCGGAATACTGCCGCAAGAAGGGGAGACTGTGATCTCCCAGTTGGCCCGTATGGTCTTCGGAGTAAGCCCGCTATACTACACCATGCAGGTTGCCACTGCCCTGATCCTGCTACTGGCGACAAATACCAGCTTCTCCGACTTCCCCCGGCTGGCCATGTGGATGGCCCTGGATCGCTTTCTGCCCCACCAACTAGCCAACCTGGGGGACCGGCTGGTGTACACCAACGGCATCCTCTTGCTGAGCGCTCTGGCCTCGGTGCTGATTGTGGTCTTCCAAGCAAGCGCGCACGCCCTGATCCCTCTCTACGCCGTCGGGGTGTTCATTTCGTTTACTCTGAACCAGGCGGGCATGGTGCGCCGTTGGTTCAAGTTGCGCGGCTCTGGTTGGCGCCGTTCTGCGCTGATCAATGGCGTGGGCGCCGTGACGACGGGGGTAGTATCAGTTGTGGTGGCAGCCACCAAGTTTGTGCACGGTGCGTGGATGGTGCTACTTCTCATTCTGTTCCTGGTGCAGGTTTTCCGAGCCATCCGCCAGCATTATGAAGAGGTGGCCGAGCAGCTCTCCCTGTCCAAACCCTGGCCCGTGCCGGTGCTCAAGCACACGGTGATCGTGCCGGTGGCTGGTTTGCATCGTGGGGTGGTGAAGGCGATACAGTATGCCCAGTTGCTGGGCGGCGACCTACACGTCGTCACTGTAGAGATTGATTCCCAAGAAACCGCGAAAGTTCTTGCCCGCTGGCAGAAGACCTTGCCCGAGATTTCATTGGAGACGCTACCCTCACCCTACCGTTCCGTCATTGCCCCACTGTTGGAGTTCATTGACCGTTTCGTGGACGAGGAGGATCACTACGTGACGGTGGTGGTGCCAGAGTTTGTGCCCACCCGTTGGTGGCATCACCTGCTGCACAATCAGACAGCCTGGATGTTAAAGGTGGCGCTGCTCTACGCCCGCCGGGGCTGGCGTGGACGCTTCCGCATCATCACCAACGTGCCCTTCTACCTGAACCAGTAGAGGTAGAACATGTGCCGGCTCTTTGGGATTTCGTAGGGTCACGGTGTTGGAGTCCCCAACTTGTTGGGGACTCCGGCTTACTATTCATGCCAGAGGGCCGACTAAGACTAAGGAGGAGAGCTGGTACAGTTGATTGACACGGGCCACTTCGAGAGCATGACCATGCAGTACAACGCAAATTCAAATTCAGGAGAGGAGTTTCATACCATGCAGTATCGTAGATTTGGGAAGCTGGATTGGGAAGTTTCCGCACTGGGATTTGGGTGTATGCGATTTCCCATCAAGAACAAGGAGCATTCCAACATTGACGAGCCAGAAGCGACCAGGATGCTTCACTACGCCATTGAACACGGCGTGAACTACCTCGACACGGCGTATCCGTACCACGGTGGGAACAGCGAGCTGGCCGTTGGCCGCGCGCTCAAGAATGGGTATCGGGAAAAGGTCAAGTTGGCCACCAAGTTGCCTTGTTGGAAGGTCGAAGTATCGGAAGACTTCGACAAATACCTCAACGAGCAACTCGAAAAGCTACAGACCGATCACATTGACTTCTATCTACTGCACGCGTTGGGCGGGAAAAGCTGGCCCAAGATGCGCGATCTGGGTGTGCTAAAGTGGGCTGAAGGAGCTATTGCCAGTGGGCGCATTGGGCATATCGGCTTCTCGTTCCACGACAAGTATGAAGTTTTCCAAGAAATCGTAGATGCGTATGATAGGTGGACATTCTGCCAGATCCAGTACAACTACATGGACATAGAAAACCAGGCCGGCGCCAAAGGGCTGCAATACGCGGCATCCAAAGGGCTGGCCATCGTGATCATGGAGCCCATTCTGGGTGGCAGACTCGTGAACCCGCCCCAGCCGATTCAGGATCTCTGGAGCACCTCTGCCAAGAAACGCGCGCCGGCTGATTGGGCGCTGCAATGGCTTTGGAACCAGCCGGAGGTGTCGGTCGTGCTAAGTGGCATGAGCACCATGGAGCAGGTTGAAGAGAACGTTGCCAGCGCCGGCGTATCGGGCGTCGACACGTTTGCAGCGGAGGAACTGGCGCTGTTCGACCAGGTACGGGATGAGTATCAGAAGCTTTGCCCTATTCCCTGTACAGAGTGCGGATATTGCGTGCCGTGCCCCAACGGTGTAGACATTCCACGCAACTTTGCAGTCTACAACCAAGGCGTGATGTATGACAAGGCCGAATATGCGCGCCAGGTATACAACTGGATACCCGAAGAGGCCCGCGCCAGTGCCTGCGCCCGGTGTAGCGAGTGCGAAGACAAGTGCCCACAGAGCATCCCCATCAGCGAGTGGATGGTGCGCGTCCACGAGGTACTCGGCGAGGGCCAGCCTTATGTCTATGAACTTCCTTGATGGATGGCGAATCAGTCCATCAGTGAGTGGGTACACAGTTACAAATGACAAGGCGGGCCGCTATCCGTGAGGGCGGCCCGCCTTGTTGCGTCCGGCAAACGAAGGCGGCCCCCAGGCGAATAAGCGGGGGGGCGTCTTCCATGGCAGCACCGACGTACGCACGGGCGTGTTTGCCCTGGCACTGCACAAATGTCCGGTCACTCATCTACCGCAATCTACTGCCAACATCTAGGAGAGTGAGTGCCCTGCTAGAACCTACGGAATTATCACGTAGGCGGCACATACCCAACCCATAGTCCCGTCCGGCAGGACGACTTTATACCACGTATTGTTACATCCTTTCCCAGAATCGGTTGCGATGATTTCCAATTGAGCACCCTCACCAATCGCCATGCTACCATATTTGAAAGGGTAGTTTATGCCTGGGCCAGTCCTGAGACTCAGCCACGATACGCCGCTTACAACACCTACTGTTGGTATCGGTGTCGGTGTTTGCGTTTGAGTAGGTGTGGTCGTCGGCGTTTGGGTTGAGGTGGGTGTAGACGTCGGCGTCGATGTCAGGGTAGGTGTAGTCGTCGGCGTCGATGTCAGGGTAGGTGTCGTCGTCGGTGTTGATGTTGGGGTAGGTGTAGTCGTCGGTGTTGATGTTGGGGTAGGTGTAGTCGTCGGTGTTTGTGTTTGGGTAGGTGTGGCCGTCGGTGTTTGGGTTGAGGTAGGCGCTAGCGTTGGTGTCTGAGCCGAGGTGGGCGTCGCTGTGGGTGTAGACGTCAGCATAATCATTGAAGACGGCGTCAGCCGGTTAGGGAATTGCGGCAGCACCCAGACACCGATCGCTGTTAAGATGAACCCCAAAGCTAATCCGAACATGGTAGCCCGGAGAAAGCGAAGCCGGGTTGCAGGTCGCTGCAAGGCGGTGGTCCGCTGGAGAGCCGCCGTAAACGCTTGGTTGCCCGGCTCGTGCTGGATCGCTCTTTGCCAGAGCGCACTTGCCTCTGCGAGTCGCCCCTGTTGAGCATGGATGCGCGCGAGCAGATCCAGCGCTGCCGGCACCGCCTCCTCGCTGCGCGTCATCTCTAAAAGAAGACTCTCTGCTTCCGAGTAGCGGCCGGCGCGGGCCAGGTCTGCTGCCTGTGCGAGCACAACCTGGTCCATCAAAATCTCAAGCGAAGGGCTCTCACCCAGGGATGTCTTCCATTCACCTAATGGAGAAGACTCTCCAGATAGCATTTGAATATCCATAAAGCTTGCACCTGCTCTCTGTCAAGGCGGGAGGGGAATGGTGCTCCTCCCCTTTTTTCGTGTTCAAATCTCTCATCTCCGACATTCTATGTCGTCGCCTCTAATGCGTTCTTTCACGATGCAGATGCCTTCGAAGGCGGGCAAATCCCCTCGGATGCGGGCTTCCAGGATGGCGAAGTCGACGTACAGATCGAGACAATTGTCTATCAGCACTTGAAATTCCCCTGACGGAGGTTGTCGTGATAGGTGATCATCAAAGCTCAATCTTTGCCTCCAAGATTCTAGCTCGCTTGATTGCAAAAGGACAACTGCAGCCCAAAGGGTCAGTGCGCGGATGTACCAACGCCTGAAACCAAGTGTCTTTCTCGACTCGACCAGTGTCCTCAGATCAAGGTCGCGGGTGATGTCGAGGTCGCGGGCGATGTCGAGGACGCGGGTGCGGGCACGGGCAAGGGCGAGAGCGAGAGCGAGGGCGACGACGTCGAGGTCACAGGCACGGCCAAGGGCGCGGGCTAGAGCAACGGCGAGGGTAATATCGAGGTCACGGCCAAGGTGGCAGGCGATGTCGAGGGCACGGTCAAAGTCGCGGTCGTGGGCGCGGGCGCGGTCCAGAGCACGAGCGAGCGCGCGGTCTCGGTCGAGGTCGAGGTGGAGCTCAGTGGCGGGGGCTATGTCGAGGGCGAAGCGGCGCTCGGTGCCGAGGTAGATAACGGAAACAGTGCGGATGTCGATGTCGGTGGAGGAGAGGCGCGGGTGGGTGCGGGGGAGGCCGACGCTGACATCAAGCTTGAAGTCACGGGCAAGGTCGAGAACATGGGCGCGGGCTCGATTGCTGTCAGCGTAAATCCACTCACTCAGCCAAGCCATTGTCGGGCCTGCGTTTTGGTCCTTCGAAATCACCAACCAGCTTTCATCGCCCGAAACGCACCAGTATCCAACTCCTGTCTCCGCTCCGTTCTCAGGGGCACCACCGCCGATATTCTCTGCGAGTTCTCCCTTCCTCGGCAGGCGATAGAGCCAGGGACCCACTTCACGTTGCGTCAGCCACTCGCAGAAAGCCACCGCATCCGAGAGGCGCACGCCAACGACTGGCTTTCGCCCCTGCCCCTCCGGGAACTGGTACGCCAACCAGTGGTCCGGCTGGTGATACTTGCCCCGTACGCGTTGCTGATCGAGGAAGATCTGGTACTCAGCATGGGTGATCGGTATGGGATCAATGTACTTGTCCTCCGAAACTCGAACCATCCGGTGGAGCCGCAAGTTCAGCAACGCTTGCGCTATAATTCGCCGCCGTTCTGGGTCTTCGTCTTCCACACCTTCGTCCAATATAGCTTCGAGTCGGGCACGCACCTCAGGATGCAGCTCACATGCTTCGTCCCCGCATGCAATCGCCAGCGTCAGCGACGGGATGGACAGAGGCTCTTCCTTCAGACATGCCTGGATGACCGGCGTTGCATCGGCCTGCGCACAATAGAGACGGATGGTCTCGTGCCACCAACTATCCTCTACCTGCTTCAGCAGCGCGTTCTCCAACCGCGCCTCCCGAGCATGGACAGAGGCCAGGTACTCCTGGAATGTCAGGTGCGCGAAACTGTACACCCCGTTTTCCTGCTCCACTAGCAACCCGCTGGTGTTCTCTATCATCTTCAAGAACGATTCACCAACAATCCTGGGGCTTACACGACTCAGCGTTGCTTCGATTGTGCGTACAGCTTCATCCAACGCGATCTCTCGCTGCTGCTCGACCATCATGTGGTAGGCCAAGGGCTGTAGCACACGCCTCTTTTGGGCCGGAGCCAGTTCTGTCTCCTCCACCCCCCTCGCGGCTTGCCGCTTGCCCAGGAAGACCTCGCAGATCTCCGCATAGAGCTCCACTCGTCGTCCGGGCAGCGAACTGTGCCAGCGGTGTACATTCGCAATCATGGTCAACAGCAGCGGATTCACCGCCAGGTCGGAAAGCGCCGGTGTGCTCCAGATTCGCCTGAGCAGGTCCTCGGCTCCTTCACGAGCCTTCATCTGTACACCGGGGTCGTCCTTCTGAGTAGCCATGATCTCATTGGCCAGGTACCAGCTACGGACGAAGCGTTGTACTTGACCCCTATCGAAGGGCATCACTTCCAGTACGGTCACCTTGCTCAGCGGGTTACTGCGGTAGCCGTGCGGCCGCGAAGTCACGACGAAACGATTCTTGCGACAGGCGGTCATCTGCCGCTCCACCCAGGTCACCACCTGCCTGCGGGTATCGGGATCAGCCACCTCGTCCAGCCCGTCCAACATCACCAGGCACTGCCCGCGTGCCAGTTGGCGCGCAAACCAGCCTGGCGGTGCTGCCGGTCCACTTTGCCTGGCCAAGCCAGCCCGAACAGCCTCCTCTAACGAAAGGTCAGGGTTCTCCGTGATTGCCTCTGCGTGATCACGCAGGAAGAGCAGAATCGGAAGCTTGTCCAGTACCTTGAGTCTCTTTCGATGCCTCCTCTCTGTGGTCAATCTCAATGTCATATGCTTGAGCAGCGTCGTCTTGCCTGAGCCCGGCGGCCCAATGACGGCCAGGCTCTGACCAGACAGCAGCTCGGACCGCAGGTAATTCCAGATCACGTGGCGGCCTTCACGCAGTTCTTGAGACAGCGCGCGAAGCGGGTCTGAAGAAACCCTATGAGGCGGCTGGGGCACCACAGCCAACTCCACGAACACCCGCTCCAATTCCAGCGTGAAGGTACCCTGGATGGTCAGGCCCTTCACATCAAAGTCCCGGTAGCGATAGATCAGGTGCTCCAGATAGCACTTACGGTACCGGGAGAAAAGTCCCTGTAGGTGAATGTCGATCCAGATGACCGCCCGCTCTACCCAGCGGCTTTCCAGATTCTGCCAAACTTTGCCTACGAACCCAAAGACAAGTACCAGAAATCCGTAGAACAACGCCAAGAACAATGCTTTCCACGGGTGCTGTGTGATCTGCTCGGCGAGGGCGAGACCAACAGCAACCGTGGGACCGCCCGCAGCGATCAACAGCAAGACCATGGCTGGCCAGTTCTTCGATGGTTGTGAGGGTTGGGTTGTCATTGAAATCAATCTCCTGACGAGCCCCTGCTTCCGGCCACATCTGGGGGCACTTCACCAAGGCGAACAAGCCTCCGGCAGGGCCTTGTTACCCAAGCAAGATCTAAAGGCTCATCCAGCTAACAGACAGTCCGCTTGGGCATTCTCATGGACTCCATTGGCGAGGGAACGAGGTCACATGCTCGCCCCAAACCGAATAGAGACTACCGAATGACTGTGCTGATATCGGGTGGCGGCGGTGGGCTCGGGAGAAGCGTGATCAACTGCCGGTTGACTGCTCGTAGGCCCTCAATGTTATTCTGGTTGAGCGCTTGCAGTCCCCTGGAAATCAGTTGTTCCGCCTGGGCCTGATCGCGCATCTCCGACTTCTTCTCGCGCAACTGCTCGAAGAAGATGACTTGCAGGGTGCCCTTTCGATCCAGAATGCGCATCCCGAAACTGTGCAACTCTTCCACCCGCTGCCTCAACAGGTCAGGGTCGCGGGATTCTATGGCACTCTTCACTTCGGCTTCCTGTCTCCGGAAGCTCTGCCGATCGGCGTACTCACCGTACTGATGGACGACCTCCCTCGCCATGGATATCACTTGCTCTGCCTCAGCGACCAGAGACGGCCACTCCAAGGCGTCCTCGACCTCATCAATCGCGACTTTCAGGTCGAGCAAGCGCTTTTCGCACTTGTCGGCTGCGTCGGGGTCAACTGACGCGGCGTCGTACAGAGCGTCCACGTCATGCACTATCCGTTCACCGTCAATTCGTTGAAGCGTCTGCTGTGCCTGGGAGTCACCGGTCTTCTGAGCCTGTCGCCGAACCTCCGTCAGGCGCTTTTTCTCGCGCTTCGCTTCCCTTTTGAGCTCCTCAGGATCAGGTCCCGACTCCCCACCGAGATGCAGAACCTTCTCGTATTCTTCGTCAAGCATGGGGATATACGCCTTAGCCCGCACCAGACGCGATTCGTCAATAATAATGGTGACTTCGACGTCGCTTCCGACCGGGACACTTCGTCTGACCTCTTCGGCCTTAACTTCAAGCTTTCCGACGTGCCGGTTACGGTCAGCACGTGTATTCTCCCCCTCCATCACCGGGATCCTAATCACGTCACCGGCTTGCCCCTGCCGTACCACGAACGCGGTTTTCAGAACCCGATGGCCACGAGCAGGAAGCGGCATACCCTTTTCTAGAAGCCATACTACCTCGTTGTTGGCCAGGGCTACACCCACGGAATGGATCAGCGGCAGGTCTGTGGCCACAACAGCAGGGGTATAGGTCAGGCGGTCCGGCACCGTCTCGTGCTTCGTTCCTGTCG